>NZ_CP114286.1:5009579-5356995 GCF_027111275.1 Flavobacterium luteolum
ACAGAGTTAGTTATTAATAGTAATGCACTTTTACAAGTTGAAGGTTCTGTTGTAATTTGGGGGGATTTAAGATTAAACAGTGGTGCAAAAATTAATTTTATTGGAAGCAATTCTTCTATCACTATTTACGGAAAAGTTACCAAAGGAAGTAATGTAACGATCACAGGCACTTATAAAGACACCGAGAATAAATTAAAATAAGTCATTCAAAACATTTATATAAAAGCTGTTAGATTTAATTCTAACAGCTTTTTTTGTTTGATCGTTTTAAAGAAAGGTATAATTATTGAGCGTTAACAATTCATTTAAATAATCTTACATAAAATAATTACTATTTTTGAAATGATTTCAAAAAACACCTAACATTTACCATGCGAAAAATACAGATTCAAATCTTTCTTTTATTTTTTATCGGTTTTCAGGTTTCATTTGCACAGCAGCCACAAAAACCAAATTCAGTTGAAATTTACAATCAAATCAAAAAGTTAAACTTTTTAGGTTCTGTCTTGTATATTGCCGCACATCCTGATGATGAAAATACCAGAATGATTTCGTATTTAGCCAATGATATGAATGCTAGAACAGGTTATTTGTCATTGACTCGCGGAGATGGAGGACAAAACTTAATTGGTCCACAATTGCGTGAATTATTAGGCGTCATCAGAACCCAGGAATTAATTGAAGCACGAAAAATAGATGGCGGAGAACAGTTTTTCTCAAGAGCAAACGACTTTGGTTTTTCTAAAAATCCAGACGAAACTTTAGATATTTGGGACAAAGATAAAGTCCTTGCCGATGTAGTTTGGACAATCAGAAAATTCCAACCAGATATTATCATCAATCGTTTTGATCACCGATCTCCAGGTACAACCCACGGACATCATACTTCTTCTGCGATGTTGAGTGTTGAAAGTTTCAAATTAACAAACGACCCGAAAGTTTATCCAGAACAATTAAAATACGTTTCGCCTTGGCAGGTAAAACGTCAATTTTTTAATCCGTCTTGGTGGTTTTATGGAAGCCAAGAAAAATTTGATGCAGCCAATAAATCTAAATTTACAAAGCTGGAAACTGGTGTTTACTACACGGGAATCGGAAAATCAAACCAAGAAATTGCAGCTTTAAGTCGAAGCCGCCATCAATCGCAAGGTTTCGGAAGTACAGGTGTTCGCGGTGAAGAAACCGAATATTTAGAATTAATCAATGGTGAAACCCCAAAAGAACGTGATAATCTATTTGACGGAATCGATACAAGCTGGAACCGCGTTAAAAACGGAAAACCAGTTGGCGATTTAATTTCTTCAATTATCTCAAAATACGATTTCAGCCATCCTTCTGCAAGTATTCCAGATTTAGTTAAAGCTTATTCAATGATTCAAGCTCTAGATGATGCACACTGGAAAGAGATTAAATCAGCAGCTATAAAAAACATCATCGCATCTTGTTCTGGTTTGTATCTTGAAGCTGTTGCCAATGAACAAGAAGCAACTCCAGGAAGTACAATTAAATTAAGTTTAGAAGCTATTAACAGATGTTCTGTAGGAATGGAATTAATGAGCGTAACAACACTTCCTGATCATAAAACTACACTTCAAAACATTGTTTTAAAAAACAATAACGATAACAAAATTAATCTGCAATTACAGCTTTCTAGCAACATTGAATACACACAGCCATATTGGCTAAAAGAGAAGGCTACTGTTGGAATGTATACAGTTTCTAATCAAGAAAATATTGGAATTCCTGATATTATAAGAGATACGAAAGTGATTTTTAATGTAAAAATTAACGATATCGAAATTCCGTTTGAGCGCACTGTTGTCTACAAATACAATGACGGCGTAAAAGGCGAAATGTATAACTTTCTTGATATTGTTCCAGAAGTTACTACTTCAATCTTAGAAAGAGTTCTAATTTTTAGAGACACTAATAGTAAAATGATTCCGGTGAAAGTTCGTGCTGGAAAAGATAATGTAAAAGGAAATCTGCAATTGGAATTACCAAAAAGCTGGACTGTTTCACCAAAAGAAATTCCATTTGATTTGGGCACAAAAGGTACTGAGCAGATCTTTTATTTTGAAGTAACGCCTCCTGTAAATCCAGAAGAAGTTACTGCAAAAAGTGTTGCAATTGTAGAGGGAAAACGATTTGATAAAGACCAAACGATTATTGAGTTTCCTCATATTACCAAACAAATGGTTTTAAAACCCGCTGAATCAAAATGCATTAGAATTGATTTGAAAACTTCCGGAGATGCGATTGCCTATATTATGGGTGCTGGAGACGAAGTTCCAGAAAGTTTGACTCAAATGGGATACAAAGTTTCGATTTTAAAACCTGAAGAAATTACGCCTCAAAAACTAGATTCGTTCAGCACCGTTATTACTGGAATTCGTGCTTATAATACCGTAAATGCTTTGGCAAACAAGCAAAATATACTTTTCAATTTTGTAAAAAGCGGTAAAAATATGATTGTGCAATATAATACAAACGGAAAACTAGTTACTGATAAAATTGCACCATATCCGTTAAAATTATCTAATGATCGTGTAACAGAAGAAAATGCCAAGATTACTTTCTTAGCGCCAAATCATCCTGTTTTAAATACTCCTAATAAAATTTCTGAAAAAGATTTTCAAGGATGGACACAAGAACAAGGTTTATATTATCCAAACGAATATGATCCTGCCTTCACTCCTATTATTTCGTCTCACGACAAGGGAGAATCTGCTAAAGATGGCGCTTTATTAGTAGCTCCATATGGAAAAGGATACTATATTTACACCGGTTTGAGTTTCTTTAGAGAATTGCCAGAAGGTGTTTCTGGAGCGTATCGATTATTATCGAATATTATTTCTCTAAAACAGCCAATTGAAGCTCCTAAACAAGATATAAAGCAATAAATATGGAAGCCAAAAAAACAAAAAAATGGAAAAAAAGCTATACTTACGTTTTAGTAGCTAATGCAATCTATATTGCTATCTTTTTCTTAATCATGCAATTATACTCATAACCTATGCAGCTATTTGACTGGATCGTACTTATTGTCACTTTATTGTTTATTGTTGGATACGGATCTTGGAAAACCCGAGGAAGTAAAAACGTAGAAGATTTCATTTTAGGAAACAACGAAACACCTTGGTATACTGTTGGACTTTCTGTAATGGCAACGCAAGCCAGTGCAATTACGTTTTTATCTACACCTGGACAAGCCTATCATGACGGAATGGGTTTTGTTCAGTTTTATTTTGGTCTGCCAATTGCCATGATTGTCATTTGTTTGACATTTATTCCGCTATATCATAAAAGTAAAGTTTTTACGGCATACGAATTTTTAGAGCGACGGTTTGATGTTAAAACACGTTCGCTGGCTGCAATTTTATTTCTAGTTCAAAGAGGTTTAGGAACTGGTTTAACTATTTACGCGCCAGCTATTATTTTATCGGCTTTATTAGGATGGAATTTAACTGTAATGAACATCATTATTGGAGTTATGGTAATTATCTATACTTTTTCTGGTGGTACAAAAGCGGTAAACGTAACTCAGAAACAACAGATGTTTGTCATTATGTCTGGAATGTTCATTACCTTTTTCCTAATTCTGCACTATCTTCCAAACGATATGACTTTTAACAGCGCACTTCATATCGCTGGAGCAAATGATAAAATGAATATTGTTGATTTTTCTTTTGATCCCGAAGAAAAATATACGTTTTGGAGCGGTATTACTGGAGGTTTCTTTTTGGCCCTAGCCTATTTTGGTACAGACCAATCTCAAGTGGGACGTTATTTATCTGGAAAATCAGTTCGCGAAAGTCAAATGGGATTAATCATGAATGGATTATTGAAAGTACCGATGCAATTCTTTATTCTTTTAACAGGAGTTATGGTTTTTGTCTTTTTTCAATTCAATCCTGTTCCGTTAAATTTCAATCCCAACAATAAAATAGCCATTGAAAAATCTCCTTACAAGCAGGAATATCATGTTTTAGAAGAAAAATTGGTAAAACTTTCAGAAGACAAAAAGGTAATCAATTTATTGTACATCGACCAGTTAAATCAGGATTATGACAATCCAATTTTACGTAAAGAGTTAGTTGCGTTGTCGAACAAAGAAAAAGATCTTCGCGATAAAGCAAAAGAAATTATTTCGAGAGCCGATAGTAATTCGGAAACAAATGATAAAGATTATGTATTCTTTCATTTCATTCTCCATTATTTGCCAAAAGGTCTAATCGGATTATTATTGGCCGTAATTCTATCAGCAGCCATGTCTTCTACTGCTTCTGGATTAACTGCATTGGCTTCTACAACCGCAATTGATATTTACAAACGAAATCAGAAAGAAGAAAAATCAGAAAAACATTATTTGCATGTTACTAAATTTTTCACTCTTTTCTGGGGAATTGTAGCTATACTTTTTGCTTGTGTTGGAACATTATTTGAAAATTTAATTCAGCTCGTAAATATTATTGGTTCTATCTTCTACGGAACTGTTTTAGGAATATTTCTTGTAGCTTTCTATACTAAGAAAGTTCAAGCAAAACCAATGTTTATTAGTGCGATTATAAGTCAGCTTACCATTTTTGTAATCTATTATTTTATGATTTACAGTCAAGAAAAACTAGGTTATTTATGGCTGAATTTTATTGGTGCAATCTTGACAATTGTATTAGCGCTTTTATTGCAGTTTTTATTTTTTAGAGGAAAACCAGATGATAATGAGTTAGTTTTAGACTAAGAATATTCTCTAAGTCTGAAATTATTCTAAGCAAAAATCTTATTTTAGTAAATTCTATATTACTAAAATAAGATTTTCACGTTTTTAACTTCAAATTAATCATCATTATGAAAGACCAAAAAAAATACAGCAACAAAACCAAAGCTGCTTTTATTCTGCTAATCGTGATGCTGATTATTTTACTTGGCAACTTTAATACGCTTCGAAATTCCAAAAACGTAAATGATAACATCAATGCGATCTATAAAGATAGATTGGTTGTGGCGCATTATATTTTTCAATATTCAAAAGAACTTCATTTTATAAAGGCAGAAGCTGAAAAACTAAATTTAAGCGATGTTATTAAAAAAGATGAAATTATTCATACGCTAAATATTATTCATAATATTGATGATTTGTATGCTAAAACAGTTTTAACAAATAAGGAGAAACAATACTTTGATGCATTTTTACTTTCCTGTAAAGAAATAAACAAACAGGTTGAAAGCAAAAATTGGGACAAAATAGCCAATTCTAGTGCTGAAGCTTTAAAAACACTTGAATCTCTTTCTAACATTCAGATTGAAGAAGGAAAAGCTAAACTTGCCATTGCGAACGCTATGTATAGCAGAAACAATATACTTGGCCAGCTTCAAATTGCACTTCTTATTGTTTTGGGCGGAATAACATTTTATCTTTTAATAAAGAAAATCAAAAAAACAGTAAAAATTCCTGAACCGCCAAGTTTGAATTAAAAATCATTTAACCGCAAAGGACGCAAGGGATTACGCAAAGTTCGCAAAGTTTATTTACTACAGCTTTGCGAACTTTGCGCTAAAAAACATAACAAGTCAAAAAAATCTCGCGCTCTTTGCGGTTAAAAAAAAACAAAAAAAAATCCAAAACCCGAAAGCTTTGGAATTTTAAATTTTATAAAATTGGAATTTGATAATTCAAAGAATTATTATCTGCTCCACTCAGCGATACTATCTTTATTCAATTTTACGTAATCTGCATTGTTTGCAGCTTCGGCAGATGCCAAAGAAGCTTTTGCTGTTTCGATCGCTCCTTTTTTATCACCTTGTTTTGCTTGGATTAATGCTTTTAATCTTGATACGTAATAAGGTTTTTCTGAGCTCATATCAAGAGCTTTGTCTACATAATTTCTTGCAGTTTCAATATTTCCGTTTGATTGGAATAAATATTGAGAAGCTGCAAAATAGTCGTTCCATGTTGGACCAGCCAATGCTTTATCGATACTTGCCACAGCAATTTTAGCAGTTGGCACTTCAAATTTTAAAGCTACATGAGAATTTTCCCAAGCAATATCTAAATAACCAAAATTTGGATCTAAACCATTAATACCAATTGTGAATGTCTCAACAGGAGTTGGCAACGCCTCTTCTTTTACTGTCGTTTTTAAAGCTACGTAAGAATCGCTCCAATTTTCTGGTAATCCCCAGTTGTCTGTAGAAAGATAAAAAATGATATCCCAGCTTTCGATTCTAGGAACTGTATAAATTGCATATTTTCCTTTCTTTAGCGTCTTTCCGTCAATGATTACATCATCACTAAAATTAATGATAGTATTTTCATTAGCTCCAGTTCTCCATAATTTTCCAAACGGAACTAAATTTCCGAACACAGCTCTTCCTCTTGCTCCAGGTCTTGAATAGGTAACTTCAACGTCGGTTAAACCAACAGTTTGTTTAATATATCCTTTTGGACTTGCTTGCGGCGTTTTTACTTGTGCTTCTGATGCTAATGGTCCTAATATCAGGGCTAAAGCAATAAGTAGTTTCTTCATTATTTTAAGTTTTATTTTTATTCAAATTTACAAATTCAATCAGGGAACAAATGTTAAATTTTCTATAATTCAACCCTTTAGCTGTGATATTTTTTCAGCGTTTAGTTCGTCAAAATGTTCTATAACCAAATCAGCTTCAGACAAATCTTGAAGATGAGAATGCTCGCTCTTATAACCTACACAATAAATTCCTGCTCCTTTTGCCGCTTTAACTCCATTTGTACTATCTTCAATAATTATGCATTCTTCTTTTGGTGCGATTGACAAAGAAGCTGCATGAATAAATATCGCTGGATTAGGCTTTGACTGCGGAAAATCTTCTCCGCTTACAATATGTGTAAAATACTGATGAAGGTTAAATCTAGTAAAAACGCGATCGATAGTGACTTTTGAAGCCGAAGAAGCTAAAATTAACTGTATTCCGTTGCTGTACAAATCTTTAATTAAATCTTCTACACCATCTAAAAGGTATAAATCTTCCTTAGTGTCAAAAGCATCATTAAAAATCGTTCTTTTTCTCTGAATCAAATCTTCAACTTCCTGTTCTACCGTCGGAAAATAACTCTTTAAAGTCTGAAATGTATTTCGAGTTGAAAACCCTGTAAATGTGGTATACATTTCTTCAGGAACTTCAATATTCAATTCCGAAAATTGTAAATAATAGGCATAACGATGAACGGGTTCCGTGTCAACGATTACGCCATCCATATCAAAAATTACTGTTTTAATCATTTTTTTTTAAGGTGCTAAGGTTCTAAGAGTCAAAGGCTCTAAGGTTTCTCTTTTGTCTGTTTAACTTTGTCAAAGTTTTAAACTTTGACAAAGTTCTTTTTTTAAGTTCAAGAAAATAAGATTCAATGCTTCAGCTATAAAAACCTTAGCACCTTAGAATCTTAGTATCTTAGAACCTTTATTTTTTAAGTAAATATCTAATCACCGTTTCGGCAGCATGCAAACCAAATAATCCTGGCATGTAGCTGTTTGTTCCGTAGAATGATTTTTTGAAGTTTTTACCGTCTGTTAATTTTAAGCTTTTTTCGTCTTGAATCTCAGAAGAAAATACCACTTTCAGTTTGTTGATTTTTACTTCTTTTAAACGCTTACGAATTGTTTTTGAAAAATAGCAGTTAATTGTTTTTGAAATATCTGCTACTTTTACTTTTGAAGCCAACATTTTTCCGCCAGCTCCCATACTGCTAATAATTTTTACTCTTTTGCGTTTCGCGGCAATAATCAGATTTAATTTTGGAGTAATACTATCAATGCAATCCAAAACATAGTCAAATTCTGGAGAAACAATCTCGAAAGCACGTTCTGGAGAAAGAAATTCCTGAACGCGGGTTAAATTTAATTCTGGATTAATATCCATTAAACGATCACCTACAATTTTGATTTTTGGCTGTCCAACCGTTGAATGCAAAGCTGGCAATTGACGGTTAATGTTGGTAATATCCACAACATCTCCGTCTACAATTGTCATGTTTCCTACTCCTGCTCTCGCTAAAAATTCAGCTGCAAAAGATCCAACTCCTCCTAGTCCAACGACTAAAACATTAGACTTTTGTAAATTTTCTAATCCTTCTTTTGTAAATAAAAGCTCAGCTCTTTCTGTCCATTCTACCATATATTCTTATTATTATTTTTTGTTTCAAGTTTCAAGTTTTAAGTTTCAAGTTCTTCTTGATAAATTACATTTTACAATCCAAACACAGTTCGATAATTACTTGAAATAACTCCTTCTAATTCTATTAAATTTAACCCTTTATACTCTGAAGCCAATTCGTATACTTGCTTAATCGATTCTTCAATAGTATCCGTCTCTAAGAAAAAACGATTGTTTGGAACATTTTGAAAAACCGATTTTAAATCTGGATTTTTCAATAAGTATTTTCCAAACGAAAGATAAAATCCAGTAGCAATTAACTGTTCCGCCAACTGCTTATTTTTTGAAAAACCATGAATAATCATTGGAACATTTATCTTCATTTTTTTCTTTATTTCCATGACTTCTTGGAAAGAGGCAACGCAATGAATAACTACAGGTTTCTTACATTTTTCTGCTAATTCTAATTGCTTCTCAAAAACTGAAATTTGCAAATCAAATGGAACTTCAATTCTTTTATCCAAACCACATTCTCCTATTGCTAGACAGTTTTTGTTTTGCAATTTCTCTTCAATAATTTTCAAATCTTCATCAATACGACTTTCATCAATATACCACGGATGAATTCCAATGGAATAAAACGGAATCGATGCATCAAAATCTTTTGGATACTGATTAACCAATTCTAAAACATCTGATTGATTGGTAAATTGATGTGTATGAAAATTAAAATATTCCATTAATGAAAAGTCTTTACACCAGCTTTAATTTCGATTTTTAAATCGTTTTCCTGTGGCACAAGCGGACAAGAATACTTATAGTTATAAGCGCAATACGGATTATATGCTTGATTGAAATCTACTGCTATCGTATTTCCTTTTGGAATTTCTAAATCAATATAACGGCCACCGATATAACTCTCTTTACCAGTTGTCAAATCTGAAAAAGGCAAGAAAAGATGGTTTTTATATTTTTCCTGAACTATAAGATCTAAACTCTGATAAACAGCAAGCTGAAAAGCTTTTCCGTTTATTTTGAAATTTAAAGTTCCATATTTTATATATTTTGGTGTACGAGTTCCTGAAGTTTTCATTTCGAAAGCTTTTCCTCCTTTAGCTTTTACCAAAGTTGCATTCACAAAATAAGTTTCAGAAATAGGAAAAAACTCTAAGCTTTTAAAAGTTTTTAAATCTTCAGCCATCAACGGACTTGTCTTAGGATCAGCATATTCGGAGTTAATTTTCTTTTGAAACTTCTGAACATCAGTTTTACTAAACTTTTTTTGTGCAGAAGCAAAATTAAATACCAACAATAAAGCTAGGGCGTTTATAGTTTTCATCTTAGAAATTTTCTGCAAAAATAGTTCAAAAGTAACAAAACAACAACCACTTAACGAGACAAAGTTTCCTAACTTTGTGACGATAATCTATCACACAAAATGCTTAAAAACGCCTTAACCCACTACATTAACAATTTTCGAGGTTTCACTAGAGAAGTTTGGATTCTTGCCATTATTACTTTTATCAACCGCGCCGGGACAATGGTTCTTCCTTTTTTATCTAAATACTTAAAAGAAGACCTTCATTTTTCTTACAATCAAGTTGGATGGATTATGGTTGCTTTTGGTTTGGGTTCAATGTTGGGTTCTTGGCTGGGTGGAAAATTATCTGATAAAATCGGGTTCTATAAGATCATGATTTTTAGCTTATTTACAAGTGGTGTTTCTCTTTTCTTTGTACAATATATTACTACTTTTTGGGCACTTTGCGCAGCGATGTTTGTTCTTATGACAATTGCAGACATGTTTAGACCAGCTATGTTTGTTTCTCTGGGAGCTTACGCTAAACCCGAAAATAGAACTCGTGCCCTTACACTTGTGCGTCTAGCTGTAAATTTAGGTTTTGCTGCTGGACCAGCCCTTGGAGGTTTAATTATTATGGGAATGGGATATTCTGGGCTTTTCTGGGTTGACGGTGCTTCTTGTATTATTTCAATCTCTATTTTCGCTTTATTGGTAAAAGAAAAGAAAAAAGCCACTCACGACGATAAAACAGAAAGTGCTACCGATGTAAAATCGGTTTTTCATGATAAAATTTTCTGGGTTTTCTTATTCGTAAGTTTTATTACGGCTATGATTTTCTTTCAGCTTTTTACCACCCTTCCTTTATATCATAACGAAAAATTTGGCTTAAGCGAATTCCAGACAGGTCTTTTAATGACTTTAAATGGTCTCTTGATCTTTTCTCTCGAAATGCCAACAGTTGGATTTTTAGAACGAAAAGCTTTTCCTAAAATTAGAATTATAATAGTCGGCTCTTTTGTAATGGCATCCAGTTTCTTTTTGCTCCTCATTAATTTTTGGGCAGGAATATTGGTTGTAAGCATGGTCTGCATTTCTATTGGTGAAGTACTTACTTTTCCGTTTTCTAATGCATTTGCCTTAAGTCGTGCACCGCGAGGACAAGAAGGCCGTTACATGGCGCTTTATACCATGAGTTTTAGCCTTGCTCATATTATAAGTTCTAAGCTTGGCTTTGAAATTATAACTCGATTTGGTTACCAAACCAACTGGCTTTTTATGGCCTGCATTGGTGTTCTTGCAACAGGATGCTGCATTTGGATTAAAAACGCTCTTCTAACAGAGAAAACTTTCTAAACAAATTTTAACTTCTTAATGCATTATTATTCAATTTATTACAATTAAATTTGAATAGCTTTTTTATGCTTTAAAACGAATTCAAACTTAATTTTTAGTTAAATAACTATTTTTATAGTTGCGTAACTAAAAAAATAGTTGTACGTTTGAATTAAAATTAGAGAAGATGCAGAAGTTAACAAACAAAGAAGAAGAAATTATGATGATTTTATGGAAGCTAAAGAAAGCTTTTGTAAAACAAATTCAAGCTGAAATTACCGAGGATCAGCCACATTACAACACCTTATCGACTATCGTGCGTAATTTGGAAGAAAAAGGATATGTTGGGCACAATGCTTTTGGAAACACACATCAATACTTTCCGATTGTACCAATTGAAGATTACAGAAAAGGATTTATGAAAACCGCAATCGATAATTACTTTAATAGTTCATATAAGAGTATGGTTTCCTTTTTTGCCAAAGAAGAAAAAATTTCAGCAGATGAATTGCGCGAAATTTTATCAATGATCGAAAATAAAGAAGAAAATAAATAATCAGGTTATGGAAGCACTTTTTATCTATATCATCAAATCAAGCGGTTTAATGCTTTTGTTCTATTGCGCTTACTTTTTCTTATTGCGCAAAGAAACATTCTTTAACAGTAACAGATGGTTTCTTTTGTCTGGATTAATCGTATCGGCAATTTTGCCTTTCTTGACTTATACAAAAGAGGTATGGATTGAAGCTGCTCCCGATATCAACATCAATTTTCAAAACAATATACAAAACATTCCACAAGAAGAATCAGCAGACTTTAACTGGACATATTTGATTTTAGGTCTTTATTCTATTGGTTTTTTAATTTTCCTTATAAAATTAGCAATCGATTTTTATAGTTTAAATACAGTAATTAAAGGAAAAAAGATCCAACAGCAAGCCGATTTTAAATTCATAGATACAAACGAGAATATCGCGCCTTTCTCCTATTTTGAATATATCGTTTACAATTCATCACTGTACACGCCTTCAGAATTAGAAAACATTATTGAACACGAAAAAGTACACAGCGACCAGAATCATACGATAGATGTATTGGTTTCACGAGCATTCAGTATTATTTTCTGGTTCAATCCGATTATCTGGTTTTACAAAAAAGCAATAATGCAAAATTTAGAATTTATTGCCGATAATGAAGCCGCTAAAAAACTGCAAGACAAAAAAGCCTATCAATACACGCTTTTAAAAATAACAACACACGAAAATTGTGTTGCAATCACTAATCATTTTTATCAATCATTAATCAAAAAACGAATCGTCATGTTAAACAAAAATCAATCAAAAAAGAGAAATTCTTGGAAGTATTATGTTATAATCCCAGCTCTTGCTGCATTTGTATTATTATTTCAAGTTGAAGTAGTTGCAAAAGAAAGACATCAGACTGTAAAAGCAGTCTCAAACGAAATTGAATCTGTTGATATTTACAAAATACAAAAGAATACCACAGATTTGGAGTTAAAAAGAATCAAAGAGAAATTAAAATCACTACATAACGTCGAATTTGAAGCTTCAAGAATCAAAAGAAACTCAGAAAATCAATTAACGTCTCTTAAAGTTGAAGTAAGCTATCAAAACCAAAAATCTCAATCTATTCAAACAGGTGGAAAAGTAGCCATTAAAGATTTCGGGATAGTTGTTGTTACAGGGAAAAATGGCGCTATTAGAGCTGGCATCAAAACCGATGATGAAAAAAGCGCTGTAAGTCAAAAAGTTGCTTTAAATGAAAAGCCAAACAATTCAGAAGTTAAAAATACAATTACTAATACAGAAACCAATGTTAACACTAATTCTATTACTAGTACAAAAACTGACAGTGATACTAATGCAAATATTAGCACTACTGTAGTTATAAATAAAGACAATAAAACTAAAGTTATTACAACTGGAGGCACAACTGTTGCTGTTTCAAATGGCACGAAAACGAATGCTAAAGCATCTAGCCTGCTTGTAATTGTAGACGGTGAAGAAATGCCTTCTGGTTTTGATTATAATAGCATTAAACCAACTGATATTGCATCTGTAAATGTTTTAACTGGAGTAAATGCAACGGACCAATATGGCGACAAAGCTTCAAATGGAGTAATCGAAATTGTAACCAAGAAATAATACGTTTCTAATTTTAAATAGAAAAGAAATGCAAAAACTAACCAACAAAGAAGAAGAAATCATGCATATTTTATGGAAGCTGAAAAAGGCTTTTGTAAAAGAAATTCAAGCAGAGATTTTAGAAGATCAGCCGCATTACAACACTTTGTCTACCATTGTTCGTAATCTGGAAGAGAAAGGTTATGTTGCGCACAATGCTTTTGGAAATACACACCAATATTATCCAGCGGTAAGCATTGAAGATTATCGAAATGGCTTCATGAGTACTGCAATAGATAATTATTTTAATAGTTCATACAAAAGCATGGTTTCCTTTTTTGCTAAAGAAGAGAAAATTTCAGCAGATGAACTACGTGAAATCTTAGATATGATCGAAAATCCAAAAGAAGGTAAATAATCAAAATACTATGGAAGCACTTTTCATTTTTATCTTAAAATCAAGCGGGTTATTAGCAATGTTTTATTTTGCTTACATTTTTTTACTCCGTAAAGAGACTTTTTTCAACAGCAGCCGATGGTTTTTAATTGCCGGATTAATTACTTCTGTTATAATGCCTTTTGTAGTTTACACTAAAGTAATTTGGATTGAAGCACCTCCTATGCCCTCTCCTGTTCCGGTAATTACAACTACGGCAAATACTATAGAAAGCATTCCGACTTCAAATCATGATGTAGTTGCTTATAAGCCTCAATATAAACCGACAACCGTAACCGTTGTTGAGAAAGAAAATTTTGAAATTAATTGGAGTTTGGTTTTAACTGCTGTTTACGGAATTGGCTTTCTGGCTTTTATGATCAAATTTGCTCTTGATTTTTACAGCTTAAATGCTGTTTTAAAAGGAAAGAAAATTGAACAGCAAGATGATTTCAAATTTATTGATATCAAAGAAAACATTGCTCCCTTCTCCTACTTCGACTATATTGTATATAACTCATCACTATATACAGCAGCAGAATTAGAGAATATTTTAGAGCATGAAAAAGTGCATAGTAATCAAAAGCACACTGTCGATGTTTTGATTTCGAGAGTCTTTTGTATTCTATTTTGGTTCAACCCAATTGTGTGGCTTTATAAAAAGGCTATTTTACAAAACCTCGAATTTATTGCCGACAGTGAGGCTTCTAAGAAAATTGCAGACAAGAAAGCCTATCAGTACACACTTTTAAAAATCACAACGCATGAAACTTGCGTTGCAATCACCAATCATTTTTATCAATCATTAATCAAAAAACGAATTGTTATGTTAAACAAGAATCAATCAAACAAAAGAAATTACTGGAAATATTCGGCAGTAATTCCTGCTCTAGGCGCATTTGTTCTTTTATTTCAAATAAGGACTATTGCGCAAGAAAAAAAGCAAAATGAAGCTACAGTCACTCAAAGAGATACAATCAAAGATTCTGATGAAACTATCAAAATAACAAAAAACACAACCGATAAGGAACTAAACGAACTTACTGGGAAATTAAAAACCAACCATAATCTTGATGTTGTAATTTCTGATGTAAAAAGAAATACCAAAGAAGAATTAACTGCGATTCAGATCAATGTAAAATCAGACTCTGGCAAAAAACAAACTATAAAAATTGATGGAGACGAAGCTATTAAAGATTGTGAATTAGCCATTGGTACTGATGAAAATGGAGCAAAATCTATCAACATTAACACTGACAGAAATTTTAAAGTACCAGTAATAATTAGAAACGAAAGGGTTATTGTTAGAAATCACGGAGAATCTGATGTTGCTACTCCAGTTCCTCCAGCACCGCCTGCATTTCCTACTGGACCACTGCCAGTAGCACCGACAGTAGATATGTCAAAAATGCCTAAACCTCCTGTTGCTCCAAAAAATCCAAAGGATAAAGTAGCAATGCAGAAGTTTGAAAAAGAAATGGAGGAATTTGAAAAGAAAATGGAAAAATTTCAGCCAAACATCGATGCTATGACTGCTTACGGAGATGCTGTTAGCGAAATTATGTCTAAGCGTGAAGCTATTTATGAGAAAGAAATGGCGAAGTATGAGATTGCAATGGAAAAATTCAATGCTAAAATGGAAAAATTCAACTATGATTTTAAGTTTAGCTTTGGAGATGATTCTAAGGACTACGAAAGCAATATGAAGCAATACGAACAAGACATGAAACAGTATGAGCTTGATATGCAACAGCATGCGAAAGATATGAAACAACATGCCAAGGACATGAAACAACATGAGAAAGACATGAAACAGCATGAAAAAGATATGAAAGAAATGGAAAAACAAAATAAAAAAGCATAGTCGTATCATTTTAAAATATAAAAAACCAGTGCTCAAACACTGGTTTTTTTTTTTAAATTTATCATCAAAAAAGCAAGATGGATAGAAACTCCCAAAAAAGCCATGCACCAGTAAACAGATGCTAACGAAAACCTGATTCTCAAAATTTAAATACTTTTACATTTTACTCCCAAAAGACTTTGTTTCAACCACAAAGTCTTTTTTTTTGTATCTTTGCCTAAACAAATCTACTATGTATAAATTATTAGCCAAACTAAATAAACTACTTTTGCCAAGCTTTACCAAACAAGGTCTAGATATTTCGAAAGCAAAGAAATGGCAAATGGCAATTATTGGTTATCGCGCCTATATTACAAAAAAAGCTTTAGGCAATTAATTTAGAATACATTTTATTTATCTGGCAGAAGCATATCTTTTTAGGATTCTGCCATACTTTTTATGAAAAACAGAGACATCAGCTTATCTCCTGTTCCAGCAGTATTATTAGCAATTATCAGTGTGCAATTCGGAGCCGCGATTGCAAAGACACTTTTCCCAACAATCGGAGCAGCAGGCACAGCATCCATGCGTATTGGTATTTCGGCAATAATTTTATTATTTGCTTATCGAACTAATTTAAAAACTATAACAGCAAAACAATGGAAACTTGTAATTCCTTATGGTTTATCATTAGGAGCTATGAATTTGATATATTATTTTGCCATAGAAAGAATTCCAATTGGTTTAGCAGTAACCTTAGAATTTGTTGGCCCACTAATACTTGCGATAGCAGGTTCTAAACGCTTGGTTGATTATTGCTGGGTTTTACTTGCTGCAATCGGTATTTTGTTAATTGCTCCATGGGCAAATAACCGTTTAGATCCTGTTGGTATTTTATGTGCTCTTTTAGCAGGGGCTTTCTGGAGCGCATATATTGTTTTAGGGGGCAAAGTTTCGAAAATTATGAATGATGGAGACGCTGTAACTATAGGAATGTTATTTGCCACAATTTTAGTTTTACCTTTTGGTTTACTAGAAAGCGGATTAAATAATCTTACGCCAAAACTTTTCGGAATGGGCATTGCTCTTGCCCTTTTATCAAGTGCAATTCCATTTACTTTAGAAATGAAAGCATTGGGTAAACTTCCACCTCGAACTTTTAGTATTTTAATGAGCTTAGAACCAGCGGCAGCTTCTATCTGCGCTTTTATTTTTCTTAAAGAGAGTTTAAATTTTTACGAAATTCTCGCCGTAGTCTGTGTTGTTATCGCTTCTGCAGGAAGCACTCTAACTGCAAAAAAATAGTTTAAAAAAATCTGAAAATTAAAATTCCAAATTCCAAGTTTTACATTGGGATTTGGAATTTTAATTTTTGGGATTTGGGCTTATTTATTTTTTAGGAAGCAAAACAGCATCTACAACATGAATAACACCATTTGACTGATTCACATCTGCAATGGTAACTTTTGCTTTATTACCATTCTCGTCAGTAATATATAAGTCTTTTCCTTTCATCCAAGCTGTTAATGTTCCTCCGTTTACTGCTTTGATAGTTGCGTTTCCTTTACCTTCTTTTATTGCTTTTGCAATATCCGAAGCATTCCACTTTCCTGAAACAACATGATAAGTCAAGATGTTTTGAAGCATTTTTTTATTCTCTGGTTTAAGTAATGTTTCAACGGTTCCTTTAGGCAATTTATTAAAAGCTTGATTTGTTGGAGCAAAAACGGTAAAAGGGCCTTTTCCTTCTAAAGTCGTAACTAAATCGGCCGCTTTTACTGCAGCAACCAAAGTCGTGTGATCTTTTGAATTAACGGCATTTTCAATAATATTTTTATTTGGATACATCGCCGCACCACCAACCATCACCGATTTTTGCGCATTTGATGTAAATGCAAATCCTAAAGCTAAAACTGCAAGAGCTAAAAATTTTCTAGTTTTCATGTTAAATGATTTTTAAGTTATAAGGTCATTTACGGGGATAAAGTTGTTTTGGTTTTCTACTAAAAATACATTTGATCCAAAATCAACCAATTACTCCTCAAATTTCCAGCAAAACAGGGCATTTACGCATTCAAATATTTTTTCATAAAATTTTAAGAATACATAATTTTTGCTTTGATTTTATTATTAAATTTAAAATCAAAATCGTATTATCATGAATAATCTTCCAAAAAAAGTTCGAAGTAAAAAGCTAAATTCAAGGGTAGATTTAACAGCAATGGTTAGCGTCTCTTTTTTGCTGATTATATTTTTTATGCTTGTTGGTGAATTATCAAAATCTAAAGGAATGGATCTCGCATTGCCTGAAAAAGATACATGTAGATGGAGCCATGCATGCATCAAAGCTGATCGGGTCTATACCATATTATTAGACAAAAACGATAAAATAATAACTTATTCTGGAATATTAGAATTTCCAATGGAGGCGCCAAAGGAATTTAAATCTGGAAAAAATGAAATCCACCAAGAACTGTTTCGTAAAAAGAAAGAAGTTCATAATTATATGATTTCAGTAGGAAAACCAATGAATGGAGTAATTGTAATAATAAAGCCAAGTAAAAAATCGAACTATGGTAATTTAGTAAATATACTCGATCTAATGAAAGTTGCCAATATTGAAACGTATTCAATAGTTGATGAATTTAGTGCAGCAGAATCAAAATTATTAGCTTCAAATTAATAACTAAGTCTTATGAAAAACCTACCTCAAAAAGTCAGAAGCAGAAAGTTAAATTCAAGAGTTGATTTAACAGCAATGGTTAGCGTTTCTTTTTTACTGATTATATTTTTTATGGTTGTTGGGGAATTATCTAAGCCAAAACTTATGGAACTATATTCTGGAAGAGGAGGTTGCGGTCCTGAGCCTCAATGTAATAAATCTGACGAAAATATTGTTTTAACTTTATTGCTTGATAAAAACGACAAAATAATAACTTACCATGGATTACTAGCATTTCCTATACAAGCCCCAAAAGAAGTTAACTATGAGAAAAATGGAATACGAAAAGAACTAATGGAGAAAAATAAAATGGTTTTAGAATATTCAGCAAGACTTGGCAAACCAGGAAGAGGAGTTACAGTCATTATAAAACCAACAGAAAAATCTAATTATGGAAATCTTGTAGATATATTAGATGAGATAAAAATGGCCAATATAACTTCTTATGCAATTGTACCTCAGTTTACACCAGAAGAATCAAAATTACTAGCCTCAAATTAAATATAAAGTCTATGAAAAACCTACCTCAAAAAGTCAGAAGCAGAAAGTTAAATTCAAGAGTTGATTTAACAGCAATGGTTAGCGTTTCTTTTTTACTGATTATATTTTTTATGGTCACAATAGAATTGCGAAAAAACAAAGCTATGTATTTAAGTCTACCGGATTATGATGCATATACATGCGAGTGGACAGGTGGCTGCGGAGAAAACCGATCCTATACAATTTTACTAGGGGATGATGATAAATTAGTATCTTATATGGGATTGCTAGAAGTCCCTAAAATTGCTCCAAAAAAATTTGGATATGGAAAGGACGGAATAAGACAAGAGTTATTAAAACAAAATAAAAAAATGCTTAATTATTCTGCTCAATTAGGAAGACCAGGACAAGGAATGGTAGTTATTATTAAACCTAGCCAAAAAAGCAATTTTAAGAATTTAGTTGATATTTTAGATGAAATGGCAATTGCAGATATAAGTGCATATGTAATTGTAAATGACTTTACACCTGAAGAATCAAAATTAATAGCTTTGAAATAAAAGGAAATCATTTTAAGGTCCGACTCCCTCAAATTAAAAAACTTAAACTTGAAACAAAAAAAAGTCCCACATTACTGTGGGACTTTCTATTTAGAGGAAACTAAGAATTATTTTTTCTCAGTTTTTTCCATTTTAGCTTTTAAAGCAGCTAATACATCATTGTTGTCACCTAAAGTCGCAGCTGGTGCGTTAGTAGATGCAGATGTAGTAGTTTCAGCAGCAGCTTTCACGTTTTTCTCTTCTTCTTCACGGAAGATAGCAGTATGAGAAGCAACTACTCTTTTGAATTCTTTGTTGAACTCGATTACTTTGAAATCAGCTGTATCACCTTTTTTCAATTTCTTTCCGTCTTCTTTTTCAAGGTGACGAGTAGGAATGAAAGCAACGATATCATCTCCGAATTCTACAGTAGCTCCTTTGTCAACGATTTCAGAAATCTCACCTGTGTGGATAGTTCCTACAGCGAAAGAATCTTCGTATTGATCCCAAGGATTAGCAGTAGTTTGTTTGTGACCTAAAGATAATTTACGTCCTTCAACATCTAACTCTAATACAACAACATCAAGTTTTTCTCCAACGTTTACAAACTCAGATGGGTGTTTAATTTTCTTAGTCCAAGAAAGATCAGAAATGTAGATTAATCCATCAATTCCTTCTTCTAATTCTACGAAAATACCAAAGTTTGTGAAGTTTCTAACGATACCTGTATGTTTAGAACCTACTGGGTATTTAGAAGTAATGTCAGTCCATGGATCTTGAGTCAATTGTTTGATACCTAATGACATCTTACGATCTTCTCTGTCAAGAGTTAAGATAACTGCTTCAACAACATCTCCAACTTTCACGAAGTCCTGAGCAGAACGTAAGTGAGTTGACCATGACATTTCAGAAACGTGGATTAAACCTTCAACACCTTCAGCAACTTCGATGAAAGCACCGTAATCAGCGATTACAACTACTTTACCTTTAACTTTATCACCAACAGTTAAGTTAGCATCTAAAGCATCCCATGGGTGAGCGTTTAATTGTTTCAATCCTAATTGAATTCTTGTTTTCTCATCATCGAAATCAAGGATTACAACGTTTAATTTTTGGTCTAATTCAAGAACTTCACTTGGGTGGTTGATTCTACTCCAAGAAAGGTCAGTAATGTGAATTAATCCGTCAACACCACCTAAGTCAATGAACACACCATAAGAAGTAATGTTTTTAACAACACCTTCTAATACTTGTCCTTTTTGTAATTGACCGATGATCTCTTTTTTCTGTACTTCAATATCAGCCTCGATAAGTGCTTTATGAGATACAACAACGTTTTTGAATTCGTGGTTGATTTTTACCACTTTGAATTCCATCATTTTGTTTACATATACATCGTAGTCTCTAATTGGCTTAACGTCAATTTGAGATCCAGGTAAGAACGCTTCGATACCGAATACGTCAACAATCATACCTCCTTTAGTTCTACATTTAACAAAACCGTTAACGATTTCTCCAGTTTCATTAGCTGCAATAACTCTATCCCAAGATTTGATAGTACGTGCTTTTCTGTGAGATAATACTAATTGACCTGTTTTATCCTCACGGATGTCGATTAATACTTCTACTTTGTCACCTACTTTTAAGTTTGGGTTGTAACGAAATTCGTTTAAAGAAATAACACCTTCAGATTTAGCATTGATATCAACGATAACGTCTCTATCTGTAATTCTAACTACAACTCCTTCAACTACTTCTTCTTGATCTGTAGCGATGAAAGTTTTTGATACTAGTTCTTCAAACTCTTGTAAGTTTTTTTCATCTACTGCATCGATTCCTTCTTGGAAGTTGTGCCAGTTAAAATTTGCTAAAAACTCTTCTTGTGATTTTGTTTGTTCAGACATGCTGATAAAAAAATTTGTATTCTGTTTTTCTCGAGTTTCTCTATGCGATAGAAAATACAGAAGTTGTTTTACATAAATGGTTGATTCCTAATAGAAACTCTTCTCTGCCAAAAGGACTGCAAAATTAGTACATTTTTCTGAATTAACAAAACAAAACCGATATGATTATGAGTCAATTGTTTAAGAAGCAGAACATTTTAGCTTTTTCATCACGTTTAGTCCCGCTATCCGCTACAATCTTTTATGGCGAACCCCGCCATAAAAGGATTTCCACTTCTATCGGGGCTAGATTAGGAAGTCTCGTTTTCATTAGAACCTTGAAAAGCGAAACCCGACAGGTTTTTAAAAACTATCAGGTTTACTATGCGTAACTATCTTTGTCAAAATTCGAAAAAATTATCAAAGATTATTTTTCAATCTTAATGACTCAAATTTTCAATTTCCTTCGGATCATGTTTGTGTTTAAACAAAATGGCAAAAGCTATTGCAATAACCAATGCATAAGCCGCAAACGACAACCAGATCGTATGCCAGTCTTTCATTAAAACTGGATTTGTAAACATTCCGTCTGCAGAAATTGAATTTCCTTGACTTTTTACAAATTCTACCATCTTTTCGTTTGAAGCATCTGTTTGTAAAAATCCAGCTAATTCTGTTGTATTAGCAAACGATTTTGTAAAAAAACGATCAATTGCCCAGCCAGAAGTCAAACTTCCTAAAACCGCTCCTACTCCATTGGTCATCATCATAAATAAACCTTGTGCAGAAGAACGAATTTTAGAATCGGTATTGCTTTCTACGAATAAAGAACCCGAAATATTAAAGAAATCAAATGCCATTCCGTAAACGATACAAGAAAGGATAATCATCCATAAACCATTTACAGGATCTCCAAAAGCAAATAATCCGAAACGTAAAACCCACGCCAACATACTAATAAGCATCACTTGTTTGATTCCGAAACGTCTTAAGAAAAACGGAATCGCTAGAATAAACAACGTCTCAGAAACCTGTGAAATCGACATAATAATAGTTGAATATCTAATCACAAAAGAATCTGCATATTTTGGAAAGTGTTTAAACTCATCTAAAAACACATCTCCATAAGCATTTGTCAATTGAAGCGCTCCTCCTAAAAACATAGAAAAAACAAAAAACAAAGCCATTTTGTAGTTGGCAAACAATTTAAAAGATTCTAGTCCGAAAGTTTCAATCCATGTTGCATTTTCTTTAATCAAACGCTGCGGCTCACATTTTGGCAAGGTAAAAGCGTAAAAGCCTAAGATTAAAGCTCCAACTCCAGCAATATAAAATTGATATTCTGTAGCTTTACTTCCACTCAAATTTGTAATCCACATCGCTACAATAAAACCGATTGTTCCCCAAACACGTATTGGCGGAAAATCTTTTACAATGTTCTTGTTATTTAATTTAAGTGAAGTGTAAGATATTGAGTTACTTAAAGCGATTGTTGGCATATAACAGCACATTGCCAAAAGCATTACAATAATAAAAGTATCTGGCGTTGTAACTTGTGCAATTCCAAACAAAACAGCTGCATACAAAATATGAAGAATTCCATACAATTTTTCAGCGTTTACCCATCTGTCGGCAATAATTCCGGTTAATGTAGGCATAAATAAAGAAGCAATTCCCATGGTTCCAAATACTAAACCAAATTGTGTTCCTTCCCAATTTTTGGTTCCAAACCAATAATTTCCAATTGTTATCAGCCAAGCCCCCCAAACAAAAAATTGAAGAAAGCTCATAAAGATTAACCTGTTTTTAATTCCCATATAGTGAAATTGTCTTTAAAGTAAAAAATGAAGCGGTAAAACTACCATTAAAAATAATATCTACAAAAAATTATATTGTTTTAACAACATCATTTACCAATTCTAAAACAGCGGCAAATTGTTCCTCTTTATTTAAGTAAGAATTATCAATTTCAATTGCATCATCAGCAATTATTAAAGGAGAATCTGCACGGTGAGTATCTATATAATCTCTATCTACAACATTTTTTAAAACTTCTTCATAAGAAACATTATCACCTTTTTGCTGTAATTCATCAAAACGTCTTTGTGCACGTGTTTCTGCGCTGGCAGTCATAAAGATTTTAAGTTCAGCATTAGGAAAAACCACGGTGCCAATATCACGACCATCCATAACAATAGCTTTATTAGTTCCCATTGCCTGCTGCTGTTCTACCAACTTGGCACGAACTTCTGAAACTGCCGCTACAGTGCTAACAAAATTAGAAACTTCGATAGTTCTAATTTGCTTTTCGACATTTTCACCATTCAAATACATTTCTGCAAAGCCCAAATCAGCATTAAACTTAAATTCTAATGTAATATCAGACAAGGCTTCAACCAAAGCTTCCTTTTTAAAGAAATCGGCTCCTATAAGATTATGCTGCATAGCAAAAAAGGCAACCGCACGGTACATTGCCCCTGTATCTACATAAACATATTCCAGTTCTTTTGCTAATTGTTTTGCTAAAGTGCTTTTTCCTGTAGATGAAAATCCGTCGATTGCAATGGTAATTTTTTTCAATTTTTTATTTTTAAATTTTTATTCTTTTAAAGCCTTTATGTTTTTAATAATAAATACTCATTAAAATATCTGATTTAGAACCATCAATTAATTTTGCTATTCTTTCAAAGTATTTTTTATTAACCATAGGGCAGCCATAACTATTGCAAATGTAGCCATCTTTCTCTTCATACGGAACATCATAATAATAATGAAAAACAATATCCCGTTTGAAAGCATTATTATTTGTCTCATCTAACCCATACAATCTATAGGCTTTTCCAAACTTTCCATAATAATGATTTCCGATAGAATATCTACCTAATGAAGTACTTAATGAATTTGGAACATTGCTAAAGCGAAGTTTTCCTTCTTTCCCTGTTTCAGAACCAGATCCATGCGCAACCAAACCTTTGTCTATAATTTTATTTGTCTTTAAATTATAAACAAAAAAACGATTCTTCCCTGAAGGAATCTTCATATCTATCAAGAAAGCAATTTTATCATTGTATTTCGGATTCTTACGAATTAGCTCTTTAATATCAGTAACATGAGCTTCAATTCTTTTATAGTCAGAAGACGATAAATCAACTTTATTTTTATCAGAAACTATAAAATAAACAAATAGAATCGCAAAAACAAGAAGGGATATGATAATTACTTTTTTCATTGAATGATTATTATATAGATATTTACTTCTTAATTAAAAAAAAGTTTTTATTCTGTAAAAAAAAACTAATTATAATAAATAAAACCAAATAGAATAGTTTTATGCAGTTATTGAAAATTTAAGGTTAAACCAAAAAGACTTGTATTTGCCGCTAGAGTATATCTAGAATACGAATAATTGAATTTTAGTTTATTCATTCTTAAACCAAATCCCAACGAAACTCCAGAAAAATTACGTTGTTCTTCCACCCTTAATTCTTCTCCTCTTCTAAAGTTATACCCGATACGAAAATTGAATGCTTTTTTAGGAAAAAGCTCCACTCCAAATGCAACGTGCCTTAAAGCATTGTTTACAAATGAAACTTTTTCTGGACTTGTACTTCCGTCAATATTAGTTTCTCCACGATTGGGATTAGAAAAAGAAATGTTCCATTGCTGCAAATTTTCTAGCGAAAGATGCCAGCGAATTGGCACATGTTCTAATTCTTGCGAAATACCAGCTACGATTTCAAAAGGAAGATTTTCTTTGATTCCAGAATAAGTCGTAAACTGCGTTCCCATATTTCTAAACACAAGAGCAAAATTCAGATCATTCATTTCATTTACATACAAGAAACCCAAGTCAACAGCACCACCAATTGAATTATAACTTTCTAGTGACGAAGTAATCAATTTGGCACTTGCTCCAATGTAAAAATCGGTATAAGGAACATTGTAGGCATACCCAAGTGATAATGCGCCTTCACTTCCCGTAAAATTAGAAGTAGCCTGACCATTTTCGTCATAACCTTCAAATGTACCGTAATTCACGTAAGTAACACCGGCATAAAAAGTCTGAACATGGCGATCATAAGTATAAGCATACGACGCAGTACCATAAGAGGCTTCTCCGTAATAACTTCCATAATTTAGTGCTAAATGATTATCCATGTCTGCGTTTATTAACGCGGGGTTTGACATGGCCTGATTTACATCATCGTCATATATCGTAATTATATCTCCTCCTAATGCCGCTTGCCTTGGCGAAGTAGTAAGATTTAAAAATTGATAAGTGTAACGCCCACCGACCTGTCCGAAAGAAAACGAACAAATTAAAACAGTAAAGAATAAAACAACTTTTTTGAGCATTTGTCTTGGGCGTACGTAATATGGGCATAACGCAACTGCAAATATAAAATTATATAACTCTTAAAATAATGTGAAATAAAAAAAATCCAAATCCCAATCATTAAAATTGGAATTTGGATTTTATATAATATGATTAAAAAAATTTATTTCAAATCTTTCGCATTTTTAACTTTCTGATCTGTTAAAGCTAGAACCAAAACTTCACTCATTTCTTTTACATAATGAAAAGAAAGACCTTCTAAATATTCCGCTTTTATTTCATCAATATCACTTTTGTTTTCGTGGCAAAGAATGATTTCTTTAATTCCAGCTCTTTTGGCAGCTAAGATTTTTTCTTTGATTCCGCCAACAGGAAGCACTTTTCCTCGTAAAGTGATTTCTCCAGTCATCGCTAGATTTTTTTTTACTTTTTTCTGAGTTAAAAGTGAAACTAAAGACGTTAGCATTGCAATACCGGCACTTGGTCCATCCTTTGGAGTCGCACCTTCAGGAACGTGCAAGTGAATATTGTATTTCTGAAACAATTCTGTACTAATACCTAATTTCTTAGCATTTGCTTTAATATATTCTAAAGCAATTGTAGCAGATTCTTTCATTACAGTTCCAAGGTTTCCTGTAATAGTCAACGAACCTTTTCCTTCAGAAATTAGAGATTCAATAAACAGGATATCTCCTCCAACACTTGTCCAAGCTAAACCAGTTACAACGCCAGCAACATCATTATTTTCGTATTTATCACGCTCTAATCTTGGCACTCCTAAAATCGCTACGATATCTTCATCTGTAACTTTTTTGTTGTACTCCTCTTCCATTGCAACAGATTTTGCTGCATTACGAATTACCTGAGCAATTTTAGTCTCTAAATTACGAACACCAGATTCTCTTGTGTAACCTTCAATGATTTTTTCTAATTGCTTTTTGCCAATAGTCAAATCTTTTGCTGTTAAACCGTGAGCTTCTAATTGTTTTGGAAATAAATGTCTTTTAGCAATTTCTACTTTTTCTTCAATAGTGTAGCCTGACATTTTAATTACTTCCATTCTGTCACGCAAAGCTGGTTGAATTGCGGCCATATTATTTGAAGTCGCAATAAACATCACTTTAGACAAATCATATCCCATTTCAAGGAAATTATCATAAAAAGCACTGTTTTGCTCGGGATCTAAAACTTCTAATAATGCTGAAGATGGATCACCGCTATTACCATTTGACAGTTTATCAATCTCATCTAAAATAAATACTGGATTTGATGTTCCTGCCTTTTTTAAACTCTGAATAATACGTCCAGGCATTGCTCCAATATAGGTTTTTCTGTGTCCGCGGATTTCAGCTTCATCACGTAAACCTCCTAAAGAAATACGAACATACTCGCGTCCTAAAGCTTCCGCCACAGAACGGCCGATAGAAGTTTTACCAACTCCTGGAGGCCCTGTTAAACATATAATTGGTGATTTCATGTCATTTCGCAATTTTAAAACTGCCAAATGCTCAATCATTCTTTTCTTTACTTCATCAAGTCCGAAATGGTCTTTATCTAAAACTTTTTGTGCGTGTTTTAAATCGAACTTATCTTTAGAGTATTCACCCCAAGGCAACTCTAAAAATAGCTCCAAATAATTACGCTGAATTCCAAAATCTGGTGATTGCGGATTCATACGACGCATTTTAGATAATTCTTTTTCGAAATGTTTCTGCGTTTTTTCGTCCCACTTTTTGGTTTTCGCCTTCTGCCCCATTTCGTCCATTTCCTCTTCCTGAGAAACACCACCCAATTCTTCTTGAATGGTTTTCATTTGCTGGTGAAGGAAATATTCTCTTTGCTGCTGGTCTAAATCAAAACGGACTTTTGATTGAATATCATTCTTCAATTCTAATTTTTGAAGTTCAACATTCATATAACGTAAAGTTTCTAAAGCACGCTCTTTTAACCCATTTATCGATAAAAGACCTTGTTTTTCTTTTACTGATAAATTCATGTTAGAAGACACGAAATTGATTAAAAACGATTGGCTTTCAATGTTTTTAATCGCAAATGTAGCTTCCGAAGGAATGTTTGGACTTTCTTTGATAATTTGAATCGCCAATTCTTTTACTGAATCTAAAATAGCTGTAAACTCAGTATCATTTTCATCTGGGCGTTCTTCTGCAACTTCTTTAATTGTTGCTGTCATGTACGGATCTTCTAAAACAACTTCGTCAATCTCGAAGCGCTTTTTTCCTTGAAGAATAACTGTTACATTTCCATCAGGCATTTTTAAAACACGTAAAATACGTGCTACAGTCCCTACTTTGTGAATATCATCTTTTGACGGATCTTCGTCTTCCTCATTAATTTGAGATACTACACCAATAATTTTTCCTCCAGCGTTAGCATCATTAATTAGTTTAATTGACTTGTCTCTTCCTGCAGAAATCGGAATTACAACTCCTGGAAACAATACAGTATTTCGTAAAGGTAAAATTGGAAGCGAAATAGGCAGTTCCTCATTATTCATTTCCTCCTCGTCTTCTGGCGTCAATAATGGAATTAATTCTGCCTCTGAGTCAAATTCTTGAAGTGACAGATTGTCAATAGTAAGTATTTTATGGTTTGACATAATAAAATATAAGTCGTTTTGTCATTAAAATTGTTATGCTATCTGTAAAAGGAGTATTGCTTATTGAAGGTTTTACTGAAAACAGGTTTCGTTTTTCAATTACAAGATAGGGCATAAAAATAGACAATCATTATGCCAAAAGCAAAAGAAGTCAGTTCTAAAAAATTATATTTTCACTTTCTGTCTAATGAAATTAAAAAAAAATAAAATTAATTTTATAAAAGTGTAACAAATAAAAAAAAGTAAAGTCATTACTAAAAACCAAAAGCCACTACTTGAATACAAACAACCAAAATATCGAAGAACTGATTGCGCTTTGTAAAAACAATAATCAGAAAGCGCAATTTGAAATATACAATCGCTATTGTAAGGCGATGTATAATGTGGCTTTTCGTATTGTAAAAGACGAACATTTTGCACAAGACGTCATGCAAGAAGGTTTCTTAAAAGCTTTTACAAAAATCAATGACTATAAACAAGAAGTGGCTTTTGGAGCATGGTTAAAAAAAATAATCATCAATTATAGCATCGATTTTTACAAAAAAAACAACTCTTTTCAAGTAGAAGACTTAAGCAAACAGCTTTATAAAATCGAAGAAAATGATGGAATTGTTTCTGAAAATATTGACTTAAACTCTCTAAAAGTAAAACAGGTTTTGGATACCATTCTACAGATGAAAGATAATTACAGAATGGTGCTGACACTTTTTTACATAGAAGGTTATGATCAGGAAGAAATCTGCGAAATTTTAAACATCACATACGCAAATTGCAGAACAACCTTGAGTAGAGCCAAAGATAGTTTGAGAAAAAAATTGGAAGAAATATAAAATGAATTGGAATTATGAAAAATGAAAAAGACAATTTAGACGAATTATTCAACAGATTTGAAAACCAATGGGATGTTCAGGAATTAAATACTGACCATCAACTGGATTTTCTCCAAAAACTAAACAAAAAGGAACCTAAGAAAAGATATTGGTCTGTGACTGCTATTGCCGCCTCGATTGTATTGATGCTTGGTGTATCTCTTTTTTATAAAAATGAAAAACCAAAGGAATTTAAATTTGCTTCTAAAGAAACTAAACGCACCGATTCTATTTTCAACATTCTAATTGACAACGAACTGGTTAAACTGAAAGAGAAAAACTCGCCGGAAAATCAGCAGATTATTGATGATGCAATGAAACAGATGAAAGCTTTTGACGCTGATTATCAGAAAATCATAAATGAACTGCAAAAAAATGGAGAAAATAAACAAATTATCTATGCCATGATTAGCAATCTCCAAACGCGTATTTCTTTTTTACAAACCGTTCTAAAAAGAATTGAAGACAACGAAAAACTAAAAAACACCTCTAATGAAAAAACACTATAACTTACTAATCTTGCTTCTTTTGATACCTTTTCTCGGGTTTTCAAATGATGACACTTTTATAACTAAACAAAAAAACATTAAAAAAACGTATATCGTAAATTCAAATGCAGGAATCGATATCGATAACAAATACGGAAGCATTACTGTAACAACTTGGGACGAAGATAAAATTGATCTTGACATTACCATAAAAGTTAATGGTCCAAATGAAAATTGGGTAAACGAACGCTTGAACAGTATAGATGTAAATATTACAGCCCTTAAAAGTATGGTTACAGCTGTAACATCGTTAGGAAGCTCTAGCCTAAAAAGCAAAGGAAGCAATAATAGTTTTGAGATTAACTATGTTGTTAAAATTCCAAAAAACGGAACAATAAAACTGGCTAATAAATATGGTAATATTTCGATTCCAAGTGCCGAATCTTCGACTGATATAGATTGCAAATACGGAAAAGTTACTTTAGGAAAACTAAACGGGTCTAGCAATCAAATTTCCATTCAATATTGCCAAAATTCAAGTATAGATTATATAAAAGCAGGAAATATTGATGCTAGATATTCAAATCTTAAAATTAATGATTCTGGAAACCTAAATATTAATGCAAACTATACAGATATCAATCTAAATGACGGTCAAAACATTAAAGCTGATTGTAGTTATGGCACATTTAAATTTCAAAAAATCAATTCTTTAAGCGGTTCAGGAAATTATCTTACATTTATTATTGGAGAAGTTTCAAGCAACTTTAGTTACGATACCAATTACAGTAAAATCAATATTGGAACAGTGTCAGAAAAGGCCGGAAATATTGCAATAAACTCCGGATATACAGATATTACAATCGGTTATGCGCCAAATTATGCTTTTGATTTTGATATATCAGGAAGATATACAAACATCAAACATGATAATTCTTTAGAACTTTCTGTTACTGAAATCAAAAGTAATAGCAAAAGAATTGCTGGTTTCTACAAGAAGAAAGGCCAAAACAAAATCAACATCACATCCAACTACGGAAATATTTCGCTAACAAAAAATTAATCATCTAAAAATCAAAAAAATGAAAAAATCACTCTTACTATTAGCATTTGCAGTACTTTCTTTTAATGGTATTGCCAATGCACAAAACAAACTTCAAGGAAACGGAAAAGTAGTTACAGAAACCAGAACTACTGGAGATTATGACGGCATTAAAATAGCAGGATCTTTTGATGTGGACTTGGTATCTGGAAAAGAAGGAAAAATCACTCTAAAGGGAGAAGAAAATTTATTAGCTGTAATCAAAGTTGAAGTTGAAGATAATTCGCTAAAAATTTATGTAGAAAAAGGAACTCAAATCCGTACAAGTAATGGTAAAATTCAAGTTACAGTTCCATTTGATAAAATATCTGAATTAAGTTTGTCTGGTTCAGGCGATATTCAGTCAAAAGACGTAATTAAAAATGATAACCTTGCAGTAAAATTATCTGGTTCTGGAAATTTCAATTTGCCAGTTGACACAAATAACTTAGAATTACATGTAAGCGGGTCTGGAAATATTAATTTAAAAGGAACTGCCGATAAACTTACAACCAAACTTTCTGGTTCTGGTGACATTGACGCTTCGAACTTAAAATCTAAAGTTGTAGAAGCAAACGTTTCTGGTTCAGGAAACAGCAAAGTAACTTGTGCTGAAAGTATAACTGCAAGAGTTGCTGGTTCTGGAAATATAAAATATATAGGAAATCCTGAGAAAAGAGATGTAAAAGTTTCTGGATCTGGAACTATTACAAAAGGTTAATTTTCTAAAAAAATATCACGAATTACAAAAATAATCATCAATCAAACAATCAATTGCAATTCGTGATATTTGTTATTACAAAAGGCGTTTCATTAATTTGAAACGTCTTTTTTATGCACTCTTCTTAAAAGGAAAATAGACGTAATAAAGAAAATTGCCAAAATAACAATCGCCGCACGCGGACTTCCTGTAATTTGGTCTATAATTCCATAAACGCACATACCTATTACGATTCCAATCTTTTCTGCTACATCATAAAAACTAAAGAATGATGCTGTATCTTCTGTTTCTGGTAATAATTTAGAATAAGTAGAACGAGATAATGCTTGAATACCTCCCATTACAAATCCAACAATAGTTGCCATTATATAAAAATGAATTGGCAATGTCATAAAATAAGCCATAACACAAAATACAGCCCAAATACCATTAATAAAAATCAAAGTGGGAACATTACCCCATTTCGCTGAAGCTCTTGAAGTAAGAAGAGCACCAAAAACAGCTACTATTTGAATTAATAAAATACAAAATATCAAACCAATCGTACTTTCTTCTTTTGATGACCATTCAATTTCCTGTGCTCCAAAATAAGTAGCAACCAGCATTACGGTTTGTACTGCCATACTTGAAACGAAAAACCCTCCTAAATATCTTCTTAAAGGAACATTATCATTTAATAAACCCCATACTTTTTTTAATTCTTTGAAACCATTAAACACAACATCTTTTGTTAATTTCTGGCTCTTTTCTGAGCTACCTTTTGGCAAATAATAGTAAGTATATTGGCTGAATAAAATCCACCATACTCCTACCATCACAAAAGAATAACGCATAGCTTCCATTCTTGCGGCATCATTTTCAGCTCCCATTATCATCCATAGATTAATGCCCAACAAAAGAACACTTCCTATATATCCTAAAGAATATCCCTTTGCACTAATTCCGTCCTGCTGTTCTTCAAAAGCAATATCTGGCAAGTATGAATTATAAAAAACCAAACTTCCCCAATATCCTAATAGTCCTAGAAAATAAAAGGCCAATCCAACATAAATATTTTCAAGCTCAAACCAATATAATCCCATACAGGATAAAGCTCCCATATAGCAGAAAAATTTCATGAAGGATTTTTTATTTCCAACATAATCGGCAATTCCAGACAATAACGGTGAAATAAATGAAACCACTAGAAACGCAGCTGCAGTAATAAAACTAATTAAAGCAGAGTTTTTAAGATGCATTCCGAAGACATCAATATAATGATCACGATCACTGAATAAAGCTTCGTAGAAAATCGGAAACACAGCAGAAGCAATTGTTAAAGTATAAACTGAATTTGCCCAATCATAAAATGCCCAAGCGTTTAAAAGCTTCTTATCTCCTTTTTGTAGGTTTTTCATAGAAATGGTTTTGTTAATAGGCTACGAATTTATCCATTTTTTGCGATAAACAAATAGAATTTATTCAAATCATACATTATTAAATCATGGAGTGTACTAAAATAAAAAAAGCTACTCCTAAGAATAGCTTTTAAATATATTTTTTATGTATTATTTTATCGTTCCCACTTTAAGCGCAATAGCTTTTGCTTCTGGAATTAACGCTTTAATATTGGCAATTCTCGTAGCATCTGACGGGTGTGTACTCATAAATTCTGGTGTAGAAGCCCCCCCAGATTTAGCAGCCATTCTGCTCCAGAATGCAACAGCATCATCTGGATTATAACCTGCAATGGCCATTAAAGTCAAACCAATTTTATCTGCTTCACTTTCGTTGCTTCTGCTAAATGGAAGCATTACTCCAACTTCAGAACCAATTCCGTACGCCTGTGCAAAAATTTGCTGTGTCGCTTCAGATTTTCCGCTTGTTGCCGCACCTAAAGCTGCTCCACCAATTTGTTGTAATTGTGCTGCAGACATTCTTTGCGCTCCATGATTTGCTAAAGCATGCGAAACTTCGTGCCCCATTACGGTTGCCAAACCTGATTCATTTTGCGTTACTGGAAGAATCCCAGAATACACGACAATTTTACCACCTGGAAGACACCAAGCATTTACTTCTTTATTATCAACCAATTTATATTCCCATCGATAATCTTTTAAGTATTGCGTCTGACCTAAATAATTCAAATATTTCTCTGCAGCTGCTTTTATCTTAAAACCTACCGTTTCTACCAGTTTTGCATCTGCAGTTCCAGTAATGACTTTGTTTTCTGTTAAAAACTGATTGTATTGCTGAAACGAAGATGGAAATAATTCGCTATTTGAAACAAAATTAAGATTTTGCTTACCTGTAATTGGATTGGTTGCACAAGCTATCATAAGTGCTCCAAAAACCCCTAAAAACACATATTTTTTCATAATTCACGCTATTTTTATAACAAAAATACGATTAAAAAAGATATAATGTTTTACAGAATAATTCAAAAAAATATCAAAATTTGATTACTCGCCAATAATATGCAACTCATTAAACTCTTTATCAATTAGTAAGAAATTATTTTGTTGGAAACTAATTTTATCAAATTCTACTTTTTCGTTGTCTATTTCTATTTCAGAAACTTTAAATGGCAAACCGATAAGATTAATTTTGTACTTACTGTAAGGAGTGTCATATTTTCCTTCTTTATGAAGCTGGATAATCAGTTCTTTTTCTTTTCCAATATTTCTTAAAGATAAATAGCTATAACGTCCTTTTTTATAATCATAGCCATCTTGAGCATCTTCATAAACTGCCGACTGCTCTTTGCCATTTTTATAGTAAACATCAAGTGTTAGTTCATCAAAATCTAATTGACCCACATACTGCTGAACTGGATATTTTGGAATAATTGCGCCAGCTTTTACGAAAACCGGAATCTCATCAAATTTAGTATCAATCCAAATTTCTCTTCCGCCAACAAAAAGCTCATTTGTCCAATAGTTATACCATTCTCCTCTAGGAATATACATACGTCTACCTACAGCATTAGGTTCAAGTATCGGGCAAACTAAAATCTGATTTCCAAAGATAAATTCGTCATTGCGATAATGGGTTTGTGTATCATCCTGATCAAAGTAAACTAATGGTTTTAGCATCGGAATCCCCTCTTCTATATATTGCCAAAACATTGTATATAAATAAGGTAATAATTGATAACGAAGGCTCACAAATTTTCTTGTAATGTTAATGACTTCTTCGTCAAATGCCCAAGGTTCTTGATTTCCATGATCACCAGAAGAATGCGTTCTACAAAATGGATGAAAAACACCTAATTGAATCCAGCGTGCATATAATTCACCTGTTGGCTGTTCTGCGAAACCACCGATATCAGAACCTGTGAATCCCATTCCTGAAATTGACATTCTCTGCACCTGAATATTAGCAAGCCACAAATGTTCCCACGTTGCAACGTTATCTCCTGTCCAAGAAGATGTATAACGCTGTGCACCCGAATAAGCTGATCTTGTAATTACAAACGGACGTTTTGGATAAGCAAATCGTTTTACTCCATGATAAGTCGCTCTTGCCATTTGCGTTCCATAAATGTTATGGGCTTTTCTATGACTGCACGGATTTCCATCATAAAAGTGACGAACATCCATTGGAAATGTTTTATTTGGAACCTCCATCACAGCAGGTTCGTTCATATCATTCCAAACTCCTTTCACTCCTATCTCTGAAACTAATTCTTTAAATAAACCAGCCCACCATTCTCTAACTGTAGGATTTGTATAATCTGGAAAATTACATTCTCCTGGCCATACTTTTCCTTTCATATAAGGCCCATCTGCCCTTTTGCAGAAATAATCTTTTTCTAAAGCTTCTTTATAAACCCAGTAATCTTTATCAATTTTAATTCCGGGATCGATAATTACGACTGTTTTAAAACCATCTTCGGCTAATTCAGCGACCATTTTTTTCGGATCAGGAAAATAGTTTTTATTCCAAGTAAAACATCGAAAACCTTCCATGTAATCAATGTCTAGATAAATGGCATCACATGGGATTTGAAGTTCTCTAAATTTTGAGGTTATTTCTTTTACTTTGCTTTCAGGATAATAACTCCATTTACACTGGTGATATCCTAAAACCCAAAGCGGCGGTAATTCTGGTTTTCCTGTTAAGTCTGTATAAGTAGTTACAACATCCTGCATTTGAGGCCCATAAATGAAATAATAATTCATCTCACCACCTTCTGCCCAAAAACTTGTAACGTTTCTTCTTTCTTGACAAAAATCGAAGAAAGTTCTAAAAGTGTTGTCAAAGAAAACACCGTAGGATTGTTTATTATGAAGACCAATATAGAACGGAACAACTTTGTAAAGCGGATCCTGATCTTTTTGGTAGGCGTATTGATCTGTGGCAAAATTTTCTACTCTTTTGCCTTTCAGATTCATTTGAGTTGCTTTATCTCCAAGACCGTAGTAACATTCTCCGTCTTTAGAAAATTTACTCATTTTTACGATATTTCCACCATATTCATAACTTTCTTCCCAATGAAAACCAAGTTCATCTTCTAAAATTAGAAAATCATTTAAATCGTAAATGGAAAGGCGAAGATCTGATTTTTGGATCTTACATTTTACTTTACTAGTTCTAATCTGGAAATATGTTTCTTCTTCTGTAAGTTCCAAAAAATTATAGCCATGAAGCTGTGTTTTATCAATTGCATACGAGAAATCGTTACTAAAATAACCTTTTGTCGTAAAACGAAATCGGATTAAACTATCACGAAGAATTGTGACTTTTAAAATTACTTTGTTATCCGTGTTAAAGAAAATTGAATCTCCTTCATGTTCATAAGAGACAATTTTTGATGGATATAAATCGCCTTTGTATTCTAATGATGTGTTTGTAATCATATCTCAAATGAATTAATTTATAACATTTCTTTACTATCAAACATACAAAAAAAGTTGGTAACACCCTATGAATAAAAGGTTTATTCACGAAAACGTTTTTCTTGAATGCCTTTCAAATTACAAAACAAAAAATCAACAATTTGATAATTTTGAAACGATAAAATGATAAAATCTTAGTTCACAAAAATGATTACCTAATTTATTACACCAAAGAATATACTGTAACACTTAAAGGCGGTAAAACTAACTCAGCAGAAAAATCTCTTCCATCATAAGAAATAGATTCAGCTTTCAATGATTTAGAATTTCCAGCACCACTTCCACCGTATATAGCAGCATCACTGTTAAAGATTTCTTGCAACTTGCCTTTTTTAGGAATACCAATTCTATAGTTTTCTCTTAGCACTTCAGTAAAATTACAGACAACAATTAGATTCTCATCTGGATTATTCCCTTTTCGGATATAGGATAAAATGGCATTTTGATGATCCGAATAATTAATCCATTCAAAACCATCTCCTCTAAATTGTTTTTCGTACAATGCGGGTTGCGATTTGTACAATTGATTCAAATCTGTAATCAACCTTTTTATTCCAGAATGAAAATCATATTGCAACAAATGCCAATCTAAACTTTGTTCAAAGTTCCATTCACTAGTTTGCCCAAATTCGGCTCCCATAAAAAGCAATTTTGTTCCAGGATGCGTAAACATATATCCGTACAATAATCTCAAGTTTGCAAAACGTTGCCATTCATCGCCGGGCATTTTATAAATAAGAGACTTTTTACCATATACCACTTCGTCATGTGAAAACGGAAGCATGAAATTTTCAGTAAACGCGTATGTCATCGAAAAAGTCAATTCATTTTGATGGTATTTTCTATAAACCGTTTCTTTTTGAAAGTATTTTAAAGTGTCATGCATCCATCCCATCATCCATTTCATTCCAAAACCTAAACCTCCCACAGAAGTTGGTCTTGAAACCATCGGAAAAGAAGTGCTTTCTTCCGCAATAGTCTGAACTCCATTAAAATTAGAATAGATTACTTCATTAAACTCTTTAAGAAAGCTAATGGAATCCAAATTTTCTCTTCCTCCAAAAATATTAGCTTCCCACTCGCCCTCTTTTCGAGAATAATCCAAATAAAGCATAGAAGCTACAGCATCAACTCTGAGTCCATCGATATGATAATTTTGAAGCCAAAAAACAGCATTGCTTATTAGAAAAGCACGAACTTCATTTCTTCCATAATTAAAAACTAAACTCTTCCAATCTGGATGATATCCTTTTCTGCGATCTGGATGTTCGTACAAATGCGATCCATCAAAATAACCTAAGCCATGTGCATCATCAGGAAAATGTGACGGCACCCAATCAAGGATAACTCCAATTCCCTCCTGATGTAATTTATCCACCAAAACCATAAAATCCTGCGGTTTACCAAAGCGTGAAGTCGGCGCAAAATATCCTGTTAATTGATAACCCCAAGAAGGATCATAAGGATATTCCATAATAGGCATAAATTCAACATGTGTAAAACCTGTCTCTTTTACATATTTAACCAAATCATCGGCAAGTTCCAGATAAGTCAAAAAGCGATTATGATCTGCTCTTTTCCAAGATCCTAAATGCACTTCATAAACCGAATATGGTTTATCCAATGCATTATAATCCTGACGATTTTGCATCCAATTTTGGTCTTTCCATGTATAATCCAAATCCCAAATTACAGAAGCAGTATGAGGCGGTTTTTCACAATAAAGTGCAAATGGATCTGCTTTTTCAGTAATTACTCCGTTAATATTTGACTGAATTTTATATTTATACAATGCGCCTTTTGAAATATCAGGAATAAATCCTTCCCAAATTCCGGAAGAATCCCAACGAACATTTAAAAGATGTTCTCCTTGTGTCCAATAATTAAAATCTCCGACAACAGAAACAGACTGAGCTGTTGGAGCCCAAACTGCAAAATAAACACCTTTAACTCCATTTACTTCAATTAAATGAGCCCCTAATTTTTCATATAATTTAAAGTGTTTTCCAGCCTTAAATAAATCAATATCAAAGTCGGTAAATAGAGAATGTGCGATTACTTTTGTCATGTTTGGTTTTTAAGGCAATTATTTAAAAATACTCCCGAAGCCACGAGATGAATTTGGTATTTGGAATTTGATTTTTTAAAACTTATAACATTTATTCAATTCTAAAATTATCAGATAATGTTACTCCTTTTTTGACAACAACAATTCCATCTTTTATACTGTATAATTCATTCGTGAAATTGTCTAAATGCTTTCCACCCGAAATGTGTACATTATTTCCAATACGAACATTTTTGTCAACCAAAGCATTTTTAATAAAGCAGTTTTCACCTATTCCAACATGAATTTTATTAATACTGCTTTCATGATTTAATTCGTCAAGATCCTGATAAAAATCGTTACCCATAACATAACAGTTTTCCAAAACAGTTCCTTCGCCAATTCTAGAGCGAATTCCAATTACAGAACTTTTAATTTCTTTGGCATTAATAATACAGCCTTCAGAAATTAAAGATTGATTGATAATCGAATTTCTAAATTTAGAAGGTGGGAGTAATCTTGGTCGAGTGAAAATTTTATTTTCGTTATCGAACAAGTTAAATTCTGGAATATCCGCAGTTAAACCAATATTTGCCTCAAAAAAAGATTCAATATTTCCGATATCTGTCCAATATCCTTCATATTGATAACTTAAAATTTTATGTTTCCCAACAGATTGCGGAATAATTTCTTTACCGAAATCTTTAGTTTCCTGATCTGCCATTAATTCTTCCAATAATGATTTATTGAAAATATAAATTCCCATTGAAGCCAGGTATTTTTTTCCCTTTTCCTGCATTTGTTCGCTTACCTCAGATTCCCATTCTGGCAACAATGAAGCATTCGGTTTTTCTATAAAAGCATGAATATTATTTTCGTGATCCGTTTTAAGGATACCAAATTCAGGAGCATCTTTAGCATTAACAGGTAAAGTGGCAATAGAAATTTCAGCCTCAGCAGCAATATGCGCTTCTAGCATTTCATTAAAATCCATCTGATATAATTGATCTCCTGACAGAATTAAAGCGTGATCAAAATCGTGCTTCAAAAAATGTGACATGCATTGTCTTACGGCATCAGCTGTTCCCTGAAACCAAGTTGGATTGTCTGGGGTTTGTTCAGCTGCCAAAATATCAACAAAAGACTGGCTAAAAATGCTAAAATTGAAAGTGTTTTTGATGTGAGCATTCAGAGATGCTGAATTAAATTGTGTCAAAACAAATATTTTAAAAATATCAGAATTGATGCAATTTGAAATTGGAATATCGACCAAACGGTATTTTCCTCCAATTGGGACTGCAGGTTTTGATCTTGTTTCTGTTAATGGAAATAAACGTGAACCTTGTCCACCTCCTAAAATAATGGCAACTACATTTTTCTTTTTAAATTTCATTTTGCTGAATTATTAAGTTGTATATTTCGATATATTCTTGGCAAACACTTTCCCAGGAATGATCTGCTGTCATTCCTCTTTTTAAAACTTTATTGAAATTTATTTTATCCTCATACAACCTAACTGCACGGTTTATTGAATAGCATATATCAGCCACAGAAGCTTGATCGTGACAAACTCCATTCCCTTCATCTCCAAAATCAATAACCGTATCTCGTAATCCTCCCGTTCTTCTCACTATCGGAATTGTTCCGTAACGCATCGCGTACATCTGATTCAAACCGCAAGGTTCAACTCTTGAAGGCATTAAAATATAATCTGAGCCTGCATAAATCAGATGTGCCAATTCTTCGTTATAACCAATAAATACATTGTAATTTCCTTTGTAATCATTTCGAAGCTGAGTCAATTGCGCTTCTATTTCTGAATTTCCTGAACCTAGAATCAAAATATTAATTTCTTCGAAATGTTCAGACAAAGCCAAAGCAGAAGCATGAGGAAGCAGATCACCTCCTTTTTCTTCAAACAATCGGCCAATGAAACTAAATAATGGTTTCGAAGAATCTAAATCAAACTCTTCACATAGCTTATCTTTATTTTTTCGTTTTCCTACTTCAAAATCTTCGATCGAATAATTTTCTGCTATCATTTGATCCTTCAACGGATTCCAAACTTCAATATCAATTCCGTTTAAAATTCCTCTTGATTTATTTCTAACAGAATTAAACAGCGATTCTAATCCATTCGCAGAAATATTTATTTCGTTTAAATAGCTTGGAGAAACTGTAGTCACAGCATCTGCACATTTGATCGCGACCGCTAGAGAATTTATCGAATTATTCCATTCCAAAAATCCAACATGTCTTAAATCAAACTCTGGCAGATAATAGAGTTTATCAAAACCAAACCATCCTTGATAAAGTCCATTATGAATTGTTATAACCGTCTTTACATTTTTTAAAACTTCATACTTGTAAGCGAATTGCAATAAAAAAGGAATAACACCTGTATGATGGTCGTGGCAATTAATAATATCAGGAACTTTATTACGAGCTATAATCCAATCTAATGTAGCAATTTGAAAAGACAAAAATCTTTCAATATCATCTTCATAACCATAAACGTTTGGTCGATCAAATAATTCATTAATTTCTATTAGATACAATTCAAAACCTAATTTATCTGTTGTTTCCTTTAGAACGCTAAAAGGAAATTTAAAGTTTCCTAATTTAACTGTGCCCCAATGAACACATTCAAAATTATTCTCGTTCTTAAACTTAGTAGCGTAACAAGGAATTACAACCCTAACATCATGTCCAGCAGATTGCTGATATTTTGGTAACGCACCCACAACATCTCCCAAACCGCCAACCTTTGCCACAGGATAACACTCTGCACTAATATGAAATATTTCCATTTAAGAAATTAATTTACGATTATAATAAGAAGCAATCATTTATATACTACTTTTATGTTTTTTAAATTTAGCAAAAAAACAAGCAAAATCCCTCTTTTAAATAAGTTTTATTGAAATGGCAAAAAAGGCAAACAATCCTACTAAATCATTAAAAATTCCCACGATTATCAAAGTTTCTGCGAAAATTTGCGCATTTATATCCACAAAATTGGTTACAAAATTTGCCGCAAAGATCTTTACAACACCTATAAAGCATAAAGTTCCAAAACGCGAATTGGAGATGGATACCAAAAGTTTGCAAAAGTTAATTTATGTTCCTGCCATCGATAAGAGTGTAGTGACTTATTTGTACGGAGAAGGCCAACCTAAGATATTATTAGTCCATGGCTGGTCAGGAAGAGGAACTCAGCTATTTAAAATTGCTGATGAACTTTTAAAATATGGCTATTCAACTGTTAGTTTTGATGCTCCCGCACATGGAAAATCAGAAGGGTCAACAACAATAATGTCCGAATTTATAGCATCTATTCTAGAAATTGAAAAACAATTTGGTCCTTTTGAAATTGCTATAGGACATTCTTTGGGAGGAATGTCGGTTTTGAATTCAATTAAAGATGGACTTCAAGTTAAAAAAGCAATTGTTATTGGAAGTGGAGATATTGTTCAGGATATTTTGGATGAATTTACTTTTAAACTTGGGTTAAAAAAAGAAATTAGCTATCATCTAAGAGATTACTTCGAAGATATTTATAAAGTTAAAATGGATGATTTTTCAGCTTATAAAGCTGCGCAAAAAGTCAAAATTCCTGTTTTAGTTATGCACGATAAAGATGATCCTGAAGTTTCTGTAAAAGCAGGAATGCATATACATGAAAATCTTGAAAAGGGTTCTTTATTTTTAACTGAAGCGCTTGGGCATAGAAAAATTTTAGGAAATCAGAATGTCATTAAAAAGATTTTAGATTTTATTAAAAATGCTTAATTTTATTTATATAAAAAACTAATTATCAACACTTTAAACTCAAGCGGAATGAATTTATTTAGTGAAGATGAAGATTGGGAAGCTAAATTGAAACCAATTTTAGAAAAATATAAAGGCAAGAAGCATCCGTTAGAATACAAAAACACCTATCAATTGCTTGTGATGGTTATTCTCTCTGCACAAGATTCTGATGCTAATATAAATAAAATAGCACCAAATTTATTTGAGAAATATCCAACATTAAAAAGTATATCACAAACCGATATAGAAACTTTCACATCTCACATTACTAAAGTTCGAAATTATACCACAAAAGCACAATGGATTCTAGATATTGCAAAAACTATTAAAGAAGACGCAAATATTCCGTTAACAATGTCTGGATTAACAGCATTGAAAGGTGTGGGAAGAAAATCTGCAAATGTTATACTAAGAGAAACGAATAAACCAGCTGAAGGAATTATTGCAGATTTGCACGTTATACGCGTTGCCCCAAGAATTGGAATAATAAAAGAAAGCAAAGATGGAAATAAAGTGGAAAAAGATTTAATGCAGGTTTTACCAAAAAATATATGGTCAGAAATAGGAATGGCAATTTCTTTTCTAGGAAGAGAAACCTGCCGACCAAAACCAAAATGCATTGAATGTCTTTTAGCAGATATCTGTCACTATTACCAAACAGAAGTAGTTTAAGCTATTTTCTTCTAGTATCAATTAAATAAATAATCTTCCAAGAATCTTTTTCTTTAAACAATGTAAAAGCATTCACGCCAGTGTGGCTAAGTTTATCATTTACATAAAATTCATACGGAATCCAAACATGCGCCATAGTTCCATCAATTTGGATAGAATAACTCAATATTTTTTCTTGAAACTTTAATTTTTCTGGAATTGTGGCAATTGATTTGTAAAATTCTTTTGCGCTTTCATTAGTAAGTTTATTTCCTTTAGCAGCATTTTCGCTAATGGACTGTAATATCATTTTATCTGCACAAACCAATTTTATCTTTGCTGAATCTCTTTGGTGAAATCCTTCAAAAAAAGACTCAATGCATTTTTGAACTTCTTGTTTTTGAGCACTACAAGACAATCCGAAAAGAAAAACTAAGATAATTGCGTAAGTTCTCATTGTTCTAAAATATTAAACACCAAATTGAGAAAAATGATGATCCAAATGTTTTGCAAACATATTATTCCACTCTTTAGATGATAATTTACCAAATGAAAGAGATTCTTTTCCTTCAAACTCTTTTTCTCCTAATTCTTCAGTTTTTAGAATATACGAAATTAATCTACTTTTTTCCAGTTCAAAATCACGATCTCCTTTAATAATAAATTGCGGAGCCGTACTAAGGTTTCTTGGATAAGGCGATTCGCTTACTACTTTGCTTTTAGCCAATAGTTTTAGAAGAAGCTTCATTAAAACATTCGGCTTTGGGTGAATATTATCATAAACCATTTCATATGTAACATTACAATGAGCCAACATCTGATCAACAGACATTTTACCCCAAAGTGGTTTAGAATCAGATTTAAGCTGATTCACTCTATTTATAAATTGATCACAATCTTCTTTAAGAAAAACATTTTGCATAGTTTATAAATATTATAATAATAAAGTAAAAATATAAAATTTCGAGGCTGATCTCAATTTAATCCCAAAAAAAAACTTCAACTAGCAAAAGCTAATTGAAGTTTTAGTACTCAGAGCGGGACTTGAACCCGCACGAACATTGCTGTTCACTGGATTTTAAGTCCAGCGTGTCTACCAATTTCACCATCCGAGCATTATGTGGTACCTCCAGGGATCGAACCAGGGACACATGGATTTTCAGTCCATTGCTCTACCATCTGAGCTAAGGTACCTTATTTACTTATATTTCTATAAGCAAATGTTAGAATAAAAAACCCCGTTAATGTAAACAGGGTTTTCAAAAGAAAGGCGACGACATACTCTCCCACAATGATGCAGTACCATCTGCGCAGGCGGGCTTAACTTCTCTGTTCGGGATGGGAAGAGGTGAGCCCCGCCGCAATAACCACCTTAAGAAGTTACAATTGCTTTGGGCAATCTTTTAATTGTTAATTATGAATTGTTAATTATCAATTAAATAATATTTTAACATATTGAGATAAAGAAAAGAAGAATATTTTAGAAAGTTTCCTCCCCCGATTTTCATCGGGGGAAAAGGGTGTACATAAGCTTACGGATTATTAGTACTACTCGACTATGACATTACTGCCTTTACATCTGTAGCCTATCAACGTGGTCATCTTCCACGATCCTTAAAAGAAATCTCATCTTGTGGTGGGTTTCGCGCTTATATGCTTTCAGCGCTTATCCCTTCCCAACGTAGCTACTCTGCGGTGCCCCTGGCGGGACAACAGATACACTAGAGGTTAGTCCAATTCGGTCCTCTCGTACTAGAATCAGATCCACTCAAATTTCTAACGCCCGCAGTAGATAGAGACCGAACTGTCTCACGACGTTCTGAACCCAGCTCGCGTGCCACTTTAATGGGCGAACAGCCCAACCCTTGGGACCTTCTCCAGCCCCAGGATGTGACGAGCCGACATCGAGGTGCCAAACCCCCCCGTCGATATGAGCTCTTGGGGGAGATCAGCCTGTTATCCCCGGCGTACCTTTTATCCTTTGAGCGATGGCCCTTCCATGCGGAACCACCGGATCACTATGCTCTACTTTCGTACCTGATCGACCTGTATGTCTCTCAGTCAAGCTCCCTTATGCCATTGCACTCTACGCACGGTTACCAAGCGTACTGAGGGAACCTTTAGAAGCCTCCGTTACTCTTTTGGAGGCGACCACCCCAGTCAAACTACCCACCAAGCACTGTCCCCCGCAGCACGGGGTTAGGCCTCAGATAAACAAAGGGTTGTATTTCAACAATGACTCCACAGCGCCTGGCGACGCCACTTCACAGTCTCCAACCTATCCTACACATCATTTATCCAAGGTCAATACTAAGCTATAGTAAAGGTGCACAGGGTCTTTTCGTCCCACTGCGGGTAAACGGCATCTTCACCGTTACTACAATTTCACCGAGCTCATGGCTGAGACAGTGTCCAGATCGTTACACCATTCGTGCAGGTCGGAACTTACCCGACAAGGAATTTCGCTACCTTAGGACCGTTATAGTTACGGCCGCCGTTTACTGGGGCTTCAATTCAATGCTTCTCCGAAGATAACATCTCCTCTTAACCTTCCAGCACCGGGCAGGTGTCAGGCCCTATACTTCATCTTACGATTTTGCAGAGCCCTGTGTTTTTGATAAACAGTCGCCTGGACCTCTTCACTGCGGCCCCGATTGCTCGGGGCGACCTTTCTCCCGAAGTTACAGGTCTATTTTGCCTAATTCCTTAGCCATGAATCTCTCGAGCACCTTAGGATTCTCTCCTCAACTACCTGTGTCGGTTTACGGTACTGGTTCTTACTGCCTGAAGTTTAGAGGTTTTTCTTGGAAGCCCTTAGGCGCACTATCTCTTTGTCCGAAGACTCCGAGTACTATCGCATTTCACCAAGATCTCCGGATTTGCCTAGAGACCCTATAGCTAGGTGCTTTAACGAACTATTCCGTCAGTTCGCGGCGCTTTCATCACTCCGTCACCCCATCACAGCAATAAGAAGTACGGGAATATTAACCCGTTGGCCATCGACTGTCCCTTTCGGGTTCGCCTTAGGTCCAGACTAACCCACAGCTGATTAGCATAGCTGTGGAAACCTTAGTTTTTCGGTGTGCGGGTTTCTCGCCCGCATTATCGTTACTTATGCCTACATTTTCTTTTCTGACCGGTCCAGCACCCCTTACGAGATACCTTCAGCCCTGTCAGAATGCTCCCCTACCACTTGCACATACATGCAAATCCATAGCTTCGGTAATATGCTTATGCCCGATTATTATCCATGCTCGTCCGCTCGACTAGTGAGCTGTTACGCACTCTTTAAATGAATGGCTGCTTCCAAGCCAACATCCTAGCTGTCTGGGCAGACAAACCTCGTTCTTTCAACTTAGCATATATTTGGGGACCTTAGCTGATGGTCTGGGTTCTTTCCCTCTCGGACTTGGACCTTAGCACCCAAGCCCTCACTGCTATCAATCATTATACAGCATTCGGAGTTTGTCAGGAATTGGTAGGCGGTGAAGCCCCCGCATCCAATCAGTAGCTCTACCTCTGTATAACTAAAATAACGCTGCACCTAAATGCATTTCGGGGAGTACGAGCTATTTCCGAGTTTGATTGGCCTTTCACCCCTACCCACAGGTCATCCGAAGACTTTTCAACGTCAACCGGTTCGGTCCTCCACTGTGTGTTACCACAGCTTCAACCTGCCCATGGGTAGATCACACGGTTTCGCGTCTAACACTACTGACTAAAGCGCCCTATTCAGACTCGCTTTCGCTGCGGATCCATGGCTTAACCACTTATCCTTGCCAGCAGCGTTAACTCGTAGGCTCATTATGCAAAAGGCACGCCGTCACCCCACGAAAGGGCTCCGACCGCTTGTAGGCGTATGGTTTCAGGATCTATTTCACTCCGTTATTCACGGTTCTTTTCACCTTTCCCTCACGGTACTGGTTCACTATCGGTCTCTCAGGAGTATTTAGCCTTAGCGGATGGTCCCGCCAAATTCAGACAGGGTTTCACGTGCCCCGCCCTACTCAGGATACCGCTATCCTTTACATTCATTACTTATACGAGGCTATCACTCTCTATGGCCCTGCTTTCCAGCAGATTCTAATTCTTCATGCAAGAAATGTCGCGGTCCTACAACCCCAGCAATGCCGTAACAATGCTGGTTTGGGCTAATCCGCGTTCGCTCGCCACTACTTACGGAATCACTTTTGTTTTCTTCTCCTCCGCCTACTTAGATGTTTCAGTTCAGCGGGTTTGCCCACCTATCGGTGTGCTATATCTTCAATATAGCGGGTTGCCCCATTCGGATATCTGCGGATCAATCTGTGTGTGCCAGTCCCCGCAGCTTTTCGCAGCTTATCACGTCCTTCATCGCCTCTGAGAGCCTAGGCATTCCCCATACGCCCTTATTTTGCTTATTGTACCAATCATAAAATTAATTATGACCGTTTTTTTTTGTTTTTTACAATAGAATTGTAAAAAACGCTTTCTACTTTCTTATTATTTTCTTATCTCAATATGTCAATGAACTTTTATCCTTTCGGACCAGTGGAGAATAACGGAGTCGAACCGTTGACCTCCTGCGTGCAAGGCAGGCGCTCTAGCCAGCTGAGCTAATCCCCCATTTTTTAGTGATGAGTTATTAGTTATGAGTTATGAATTATTTCTCATAAGGCCTCAACCTCTAAAATTTCCTTTTTTAAGTCAAATAGTAGTCCCGGGCAGACTCGAACTGCCGACCCCTACATTATCAGTGTAGTACTCTAACCAGCTGAGCTACGAGACTCTGTTTTACTTAAGTTTTATCATTTTTTTAAATTAACAGCAAGAGCAATACAATCTTCAATCCCAAACCTTTAGTCAGGCATCTTATTTCCCAAGCGTGCTTTTCAGCTAACGCTTTGGGCTCTAGAAAGGAGGTGTTCCAGCCGCACCTTCCGGTACGGCTACCTTGTTACGACTTAGCCCTAGTTACCAGTTTTACCCTAGGCAGCTCCTTGCGGTCACCGACTTCAGGCACCCCCAGCTTCCATGGCTTGACGGGCGGTGTGTACAAGGCCCGGGAACGTATTCACCGGATCATGGCTGATATCCGATTACTAGCGATTCCAGCTTCACGGAGTCGAGTTGCAGACTCCGATCCGAACTGTGACCGGCTTTATAGATTCGCTCCCCCTCGCGAGGTGGCTGCTCTCTGTACCGGCCATTGTAGCACGTGTGTAGCCCAAGGCGTAAGGGCCGTGATGATTTGACGTCATCCCCACCTTCCTCACAGTTTGCACTGGCAGTCTTGTTAGAGTTCCCGACATGACTCGCTGGCAACTAACAACAGGGGTTGCGCTCGTTATAGGACTTAACCTGACACCTCACGGCACGAGCTGACGACAACCATGCAGCACCTTGTAAACTGTCTTGCGAAAGATCTGTTTCCAAATCGGTCAGTCTGCATTTAAGCCTTGGTAAGGTTCCTCGCGTATCATCGAATTAAACCACATGCTCCACCGCTTGTGCGGGCCCCCGTCAATTCCTTTGAGTTTCATTCTTGCGAACGTACTCCCCAGGTGGGATACTTATCACTTTCGCTTAGCCACTGAGATTGCTCCCAACAGCTAGTATCCATCGTTTACGGCGTGGACTACCAGGGTATCTAATCCTGTTCGCTACCCACGCTTTCGTCCATCAGCGTCAATCCACTGGTAGCAACCTGCCTTCGCAATTGGTATTCCATGTAATCTCTAAGCATTTCACCGCTACACTACATATTCTAGTTGCTTCCCAGTAATTCAAGTCCAGCAGTATCAATGGCCGTTCCACCGTTGAGCGATGGGCTTTCACCACTGACTTACCAGACCGCCTACGGACCCTTTAAACCCAATGATTCCGGATAACGCTTGGATCCTCCGTATTACCGCGGCTGCTGGCACGGAGTTAGCCGATCCTTATTCTTACGGTACCGTCAAGCTCCTTCACGAAGGAGTGTTTCTTCCCGTACAAAAGCAGTTTACAATCCATAGGACCGTCATCCTGCACGCGGCATGGCTGGTTCAGGCTTGCGCCCATTGACCAATATTCCTCACTGCTGCCTCCCGTAGGAGTCTGGTCCGTGTCTCAGTACCAGTGTGGGGGATCTCCCTCTCAGGACCCCTACCCATCGTTGCCTTGGTAAGCCGTTACCTTACCAACTAGCTAATGGGACGCATGCTCATCTTTCACCGTTGTGACTTTAATTACAGGATGATGCCATCCCGTAATGCTATGAGGTATTAATCCAAATTTCTCTGGGCTATCCCTCTGTGAAAGGCAGATTGCATACGCGTTACGCACCCGTGCGCCGGTCTCAAGCACCGAAGTGCCCTACCCCTCGACTTGCATGTGTTAAGCCTGCCGCTAGCGTTCATCCTGAGCCAGGATCAAACTCTTCATCGTATATTTTAATATTATTATTCGATGCTATTCCTATCGGTTCTTTTTCGAATCTCACGATCCTACTGCTCTTATTCTTCTGTCTCGTTTTAAACGAGACGGCTGTCAATTCAATATGTCTACGAACGTAATTTCTCTGTCTTTCGCTTATCTCTCAAAGCGGGTGCAAAACTAAAACTTCTTTTTGTTTCCTGCAAGAAAAACTTGAAAAATTTTTGAAGCTTTTTTTTGCCTCATTTTCCCAATTCTTCTTCCAATCTTTCAAAGAGCTTTCCGTGTTTTGCGGGGTGCAAATGTAAAAAGCATTTCCGAATCTCGCAAGCTTTTCCGGATCTTTTTTTCTGGAAATTTCTTTCCCTTAAATCCTTCTTTCCTGCCAGTATTTCGAAGAGCGCCTTTCGCTGTTGCGGGTGCAAAAGTAGAACCTTTTTCCGCTTTTCCAATACTTTTATGCGTCTTTTTTCCATCTTTTTTTGCCTTTTTTCTTAACACTCTGATAACGGACGGTTTACACCTCAAAGTTTTTTGCCCTTCCGTAGCCTTTTTCTGAACTTCGCCGCGGTTTTCATGATTTCAGGACGTTTTCATCTGCAGATTTTATCGGTTTTTTATGCTCTACCACTCTTTTTTGGAAAGAAGACACCATTTAAGGCTTCTTTAAAATGCATTTTCTGATCCCGAAAAGACGCAAAAACGCCAAGTTTTCCCTTTTGAAGTTCCATTTTGACATCATTTCTTATGAAAACCGATGCCCTAGCCCCGATAGAAACGGAAATCCTTCTGCTTTTTTCTTTAAAAAGCAGAAGATTGCAGCGCATAGCGGGAAATAGCTCCTTAATTATATATGTGCAAAAAAACAGACAGATTCTGGAACCATATCGGGTTAACGATAACTTTATAAAAAACTTCGACTTCGCTCAGCCTGACAATAGAGCTTAAAACTTGATTCTAGATCTGCTCCGTTTTACTTTCATATATTATAGTATGACTTTCTCCTTAATATATGTATAAAAAATAAACCCGACAGGTTTTTGAAACCTGTCGGGCTGTATACTATATATAGGGAGAGTTATTTTTTAAGCTCTTTTGCTTTTTGCTGCCACTTCTCTGATAAATCTTCATAATCTATAGGATGAGATGGTCGTTGATTCACCAATCGACCAGATTCGAACGCTCTAACCAAAATGGTTTCTATTAAATAGTCTTCATTTACATCATATGGCTTGTACTCTTCTTTCAGACTAATGTCAAATAAATTGGCTGTTGTATTTGATACAAAGGCTTTGAATCCGCTTTTTAATGTTTTTATTAACTCATAGGTCGTGATTCCTGTTTGACGATGAACTAGTTTTACTAAAATCTGTCCTTGTTTTCTTGATAGTTTTTTTAGTCTTTCCTCGAATTCATTATTCAAATAATCTTCTACAATTTTAAAGTACTTCTTTTTTTCGCGACTTGTTTTTAAACGAGCCATTCCGTTATTCAAAGCAGTTAATCGTTCTGAAGCTAGTTTTGCATAAGGATATACTTTATAGACTCTATTTTGAAGAATTTGAAATTGTTTCATTTCTTCTGGGCTCATCTTCTGTCCTTTTGAAATGATGATTTCGGGAAGCTGAATTGTATCGCTTAAAATAGAATCTTTCTCAGTTAATATATATCCCATCTGTTCGTTCTCTTTTGGAGTAACTTGGGCTTTAGAAGAAAAACAAACTAGTAATATAAATAAAAAGGTGGTTAGTCTCATTGAATCATAATTAAAGTGTAAAATTATATATTTATACACAACTCTAATACCAAATTTATATTTTAGCGGAAAAATATTTTTATGAGCACGAAATCTATCTTAAAAGATACTTCTATAGCTTTCCTAGAAAGCTACCTAAATAACGCTTCTCCAACAGGTTACGAAAGTGAAGGGCAAAAACTTTGGATGAATTACTTAAAACCTTATGTAGATACTTTTATTACAGACACTTACGGGACAGCTGTTGGGGTAATTAATCCAGATGCTCCTTATAAAGTTGTAATTGAAGGACACGCTGATGAAATTTCATGGTATGTAAACTATATTACTGAGGATGGTTTAATATATGTAATACGAAATGGAGGTTCTGACCATCAGATTGCTCCTTCAAAAAGAGTTAACATTCATACTAAAAAAGGAATTGTAAAAGGTGTTTTTGGATGGCCAGCAATTCATACTCGTTTACGTGACAAGGAAGAGATTCCAAAATTAAGCAATATCTTTATTGATTTAGGATGCGAAAATAAAGAACAAGTCGAAGCATTAGGTGTTCATGTAGGATGTGTAATTACATATCCAGACGAATTTATGATTTTGAATGAAAATAAATTTGTGTGCCGAGCTATTGACAATAGAATGGGTGGTTTTATGATTGCCGAAGTTGCTCGTTTATTACATGAAAACAAGAAAAAGCTTCCGTTTGGTCTATATATTGTAAATTCTGTTCAAGAAGAAATTGGCCTTCGAGGTGCCGAAATGATTGCTCATCGTATAAAACCAAATGTGGCAATTGTCACTGATGTATGTCACGATACTACTACTCCAATGATTGATAAAAAGGTTGAAGGTGATCTTAAAATGGGCAAAGGTCCAGTTATTGGATATTCTCCTGCAATTCAGAATAAGCTGCGTGATTTGATTGTAGATACTGCAGAAGAAAACAAAATTCCGTTTCAGAGACATGCTACTTCGCGTGCAACAGGTACAGATACTGACGCCTTTGCATATAGCAATGGTGGTGTACCATCTGCTTTAATCTCCCTTCCGTTAAGATATATGCACACTACTGTAGAAATGGTTCATAGAGATGATGTTGAAAATGTGATTCAGCTTATTTATGAAGCTTTGTTGAAAATTGAGAACAACGAGACTTTCTCTTATTTTAAATAATATACCCTTAATGTAAATCCGATTTGATAAGTTCAAATCGGATTTACAAATAACAAATTATACATGAAAATATTACTACTCGAAGATGATTTTACTTTATCTAAAGAAATCTCAGCTTTCTTTGCATCAAAGGAATTCGAGTGCGTTCCTTATTATGACGGTTCTCTTCTTCTGAAAAAATATTTTCCCTATGAATATGATCTGATTATCCTTGATATAAATGTTCCTGGTATAAATGGAATTGATGTTTGTAAAGGTATTCGAGAAACCGATAAAAAAACACCAATTATAATGCTTACTGCTTTTAGTGAAATTGAAGATAAGTTGTCTTCTTTTGATAATGGTGCAGATGATTATCTTGTAAAACCTTTTCATTTTGATGAATTGTATGCGCGTGTACAATCTCTTTTAAGAAGGAAAGAAGTTCCGCAACAAACAGAAAGTAAAATAGTCATTAAAGATTTAGAAATCTTAGAGGAAGATATGAAAGTTTTTAGGGCTGGCGAGGAAATTAAACTTACACCAAAAGAATTTAAATTGATTTTGATTTTAGCTCATGCCAAAGGGAAAGTGCTTTCAAAACAATTTATCGCAGAGAAACTTTGGGATTATCATATCGAAACCAATCAAAATACAATTGAGGTTTATATTAATTTTCTAAGAAAAAAAATTGATAAAGATCACGATACAAAACTTCTCCGTACCAAAGTTGGATATGGTTATTATCTAAGCGATCAGGAATGACATTAAAAAATAGGATATCACTTTTAGTAAGTTTACTGTTTACCATTCTTTTTGGATTGGCTTCTACAGTGATATTCATTTTATACTCCAATTACAGAAAAGAAGAATTTCGGGATCGATTAGAAATCAAAGCGTTATCAAATATTAAATTATTAGTAAACGTAAAACAGGTTGACAATCAGCTTTTAAAAATAATAGATCAAAATTCTATTAATAAATTGTATGATGAAAAAACCTTGGTTTTTGATTCTAATTATAAGTTGATTTACAGCAGTATTGACGACGCTAAAATCAATTGGTCTATTGATGATTTAAAATATCTTAAAAAGAACAAAACCTTTTTTAAGCAACAAGGCAATTACGAAGTTTACGGTGTTTTCTATGATACCAATGATAAAGATTTCTATGCTTTAATTTCTGCTACAGATGATTATGGAAACCGAAAACTGCTTTTCTTACGATATACTTTGGTCATTTCGTATATCTTTTTTACCACAATCTGTTGGCTGTTAACTTCATTTATGGTGAGAAAGGCCATGAATCCTTTAAATGCTTTTCATCAGAAGATAAAAAATATCAACGAAAACAATCTTGATACCAGAATTGAATCTAAAAGCAGTAAAGACGAAATTGATCTTATTGCTGGTGAATTTAATTTTATGATGGATCGGATTGAAATTTCGTATCAAAAACAGAAAGAATTTACAGCTCACGCCTCACATGAACTGAGGACACCGCTTTCGAGAATGACTTCACAAATTGAGAATGCCATTGCTGATCCAGAAACCAAACCCAACACCAAGTCTTTCTTAAATACTATTTTAGCCGATGTTAATCATTTGACGGAGTTAATAAATTCCCTTTTAATTCTTTCAAAAATCGATAATCGAAATGCAGACTATAGTGAAATTCAACGCATAGATGAAATTTTGTTTTCTTCAATTGAGAAGATCAACAAAACATATCCTGATTTTATTATTCTATTTGAAATGGAAGAAAGTGAAGATCTCGATACTGCATTAGAATTTAAGGGCAACAAAAACCTTTTGGAAATTGCCATTACAAATGTTTTAAAGAACGCTTATATTTATTCTGATAACAAGCAGGCTCAAGTAAAAATAAATACTGAAAATGGTTTGTTGCATTTATCAATTTCAAATTCTGGTTCGACTTTAAACGATATCGAGCAGAAAAATCTTTTCCAACCCTTTATGCGTGGCGAAAATTCTAAAGGAATTACAGGATTTGGATTGGGTCTGCGTATTGTAAACCGTATCTTAAATCTTCACAATTCTTATATAACTTACAGCATTCCAAGTGATAACATAAATTTATTTTGTATTATTTTTCGTAGATAATTTATTTTAAGCTATTTTTAAGGTAGATTTTAAGGTGTCTTAAAGTCGGCCAATAGCATATTTGTATAAAATAAATTTGATACAATGAAAAAACTATATGCATTCTTGCTACTTGCATTCTTCAATCAGGTAGTTATGGCTCAGAAAACAGTCACTCTTCAAGACTGCGAAAGCCAATTCTTAAAAAAGAATCTATTTTTACTGGCATCCCAATATAATATTGATGCCTCGAAAGCATTAACCATTCAGGCTCGTATCTGGGACAACCCTACACTTTCGGCAGAATTGAATGCCTACAATCCTGAACGGGATAAGTTTTTTGACATTGGGAAAGATGGCCAGAAAGTTTTTGCAATTGAGCAGCTAATCTATCTTGGTGGCAAAAAGCGTAATGAAGTAAAATTAGCACAGGCTAATGAAAAGCTAGCCGAGCTTCAATTTAATGATTTGCTTCGTACATTAAAACTGCAATTACGCAAAAGCTTCTATACAGTTTATTACAACACTAAAAATCTTGAGAATACTGATAAGCAATTGGCTCATATAGAAAACTTGATTAATTCTTATTCTGTACAAGCTCAAAAAGGAAATATTCCCTTAAAAGATGTTGTTCGTCTGCAGTCATTGTATCTTAATTTTAAAAATGAACGTCTGGAAGTTGTAAACAACAACATAGAAGAGCAGGCCAATTTAAAATTGCTGTTAAATGAAAGAGAAAATGTGATTCCGGTTGTAAGTAAAGATGATTCGAATAAATATTTAAAAATAATCAATTTTGACCTTAAAAGCTTTGAAGAACAAGCTATTGCAAATCGTCCTGATTATTTAGCCAAACAAAAAGAAATAGATGCCAACGAGCTTAATGTAAAATGGCAGAAATCGCTTTCTGTGCCAGATGTTACTTTAGGAGCAAATTATGATCAGCGAAGCGGTGCTTTTAACAATGAAGCAAATTTAACCGTTGGAATTCCTTTGCCTCTTTGGAATAAGAACAAAGGAAACATCAAATATGCCCAAACCATTTTAGAACAATCCAAAATAGATAAACAAAATTTTGAACTGCAATTGCAAACTGAAATTACTTCTGCATGGACAAAATGGGATGAATCAAGACAAAATTATGCGGTTATAAAACCAACCGTAAATTCAGATTTTGAGGCAGTATATAATGGAATGCTAACCAATTTCCAAAAACGAAATGTAAGTCTTTTAGAATTTACAGATTTCATGGAAAGCTACAATCAGGCAATAATTCAGTTAAATGAATTAAAGAAAAAAGTAGTAATAGCAGGCGAAGAATTAAATAGTACCATCAACAAAGATTTATTTTAAAAAATTACAGAAATGAAACATCTATTATTCATCGGAATTGCATTAGCAGGTTTATCTCTTACAAGCTGCAAAAAAGAAGTTGAAAATCCAGAAACAAATTCGTCTTTTGTTTTAAGTGATGCGATGCTAAAAACTACAACAACAGCCGAAGCGGTAACAGAGCCACTAAAAAATGAACTTAGCTTTTATGGAAAAATCACAGCTGACAATAATAAAATGATCGACGTTTATCCGTTAGTTGGCGGAAATGTAATGAAAGTAAATGTTGAACTTGGTGATTATGTTAAGAAAGGACAGGTTTTGGCTACTATAAAAAGTACCGATGTTGCCGATTTTGAAAAACAATCAATCGATGCCAAAAGTGATTTGCTTGTTGCTAAAAACAATTTGAAAGTTGCACAAGAATTATTTGACGGAAAACTAAACTCTGAAAGTGATGTTCTTCAAGCTAAATCTGAAGTAAATAAAGCGCAATCTCAATTGAGTAAAATTCAGGAAACGTATAAAATCTATAATATTAAGGCTGGATCTATTTATGAAGTAACGGCTCCTATAAGTGGTTTTATTATTCAAAAAAGCATTAATCAAGACATGCTTTTACGAAATGACCGTTCTGAAAACATATTCGATATTGCAGAAATCAGTGAGGTTTGGGCAATGGCTAATATAAATGAAATTGATATTAACAAAGTAAAATTAGGAACAAGCGCTTCTGTAACTACATTGAGTTATCCTGATAAAACATTTCACGGAAAAGTGGATAAAATCTACAATGTAATTGATCCTGAAACAAAAGCCATGCAAGCCAGAATTAAGCTGAACAATCCAGATTATATGCTTAAGCCTGACATGAATGCGAATATCAAATTGTCTTTTAACGAAAACCAATCTATGATAGCCATACCTAGTAAAGCTATTGTGTTTGATAAAAGCAAAAACTTTGTCATGATATTTAAGGATCGTAACAATATTGAAACTAGACAGGTCGAAGTATACAGAGTTGTGGGAGACACTACTTATGTTTCTAGCGGATTAAAAGAAAACGAAAAAGTCATTACCAATAATCAGTTATTTATTTATCGTGCATTAAATGAGTAAATGAAATGGGAAAATCTGTAAACATATTGACTTTTGCAATGTTATTCATCTCCGTGTTTTCATTTTCGCAAGAAGCTGATTCGATACGAAAATATAGTCTGAGATTTCAAATGACATCTATATATCAATATCATCCAGATTTTCACGCTGATTATTCAGGAACAAATAGTATGAATCCAAAAGAAGAAGGCGCTTTATCATTAACATCTACCCTCTTTTTTGATCTTCCGCTTTGGAAAGGAGCTACCGCCACTTTTAATCCTGAAATGTCAGGCGGACAAGGTTTGTCACAAGCCAGAGGATTGGGAGGTTTTTCTAATGGAGAAACATTTAGAATTGGAGATGCAAAACCAGTGGTTTATGTAGCAAGAATGCTTTTAGAGCAAAAGTTCCAGTTTAAAGGCAACAAATCATTGCAGTTGGTTTTTGGAAAATTTGGGTTATCAGACTATTTCGACAATAATAGCTATTCTCATGATCCCAGAACTCAATTTTTAAACTGGTCACTTATGACTTACGGCGCTTGGGATTATGCGGCAAATACAAGAGGATACACAGACGGATTATATGCAAATTATCAGTTTGACAGCTGGCAAATAAGAGCATGCTTAAGTGCCATACCAACTTATGCCAACGGACCAAATGTCGAGTTTAATTTTAAAGATTCTAATGCCATCAATGTAGAAATCGAGAAACAGATTGTTTTTAAAAACAATGATACCAGTAACATTAAATTATTAGGATTTCGAAATATAGCAGGAATGGGAAATTACGACGAAGCAAATTCTAGTTTCACTACTATTCCAGATATAAAAAGCACAAGACAAAGTGGCCGCACCAAATACGGAATTGGTTTAAACATGGATTATACCCATGGCGACAATTGGGGGCTTTTTGCGAGAATAAGTTATAACGATGGTAAAAATGAAACATGGGCATTTACAGAAATTGATAAATCGGCTCAATTAGGCATTAATCTAAAAGGAAAAATGTGGAACCGAAAAGATGATTTTGGAGGTATTGCAATAGTTGCCAACGGATTATCTGGCCCACATAAAGAATATCAAAAACTGGGCGGTAATGGATTTATGATTGGAGACGGGACTTTAAATTACGTAACAGAACAAATCGTAGAGGTTTTTTATTCCTTTTTAGTTCCCAATACCAAAATCACACTTTCTCCAGATTATCAATTTGCAATGAATCCAGCGTACAACAAAGATCGAGGACCAGTTCAGTTTTTAGCGATACGCTTTCATACAGAATTCTAATACCAATAAAAATATTTATGCTTAAAATGAAGCATTATAAATTAAATAATAAAATTCATCATTAAAAATACTTTTTAAAATGAACAAATTCATAAGAAACATTATTGCTTTTTCCCTTAAGAATAAAGCGTTTACCTTTTTCTGGGTCGGAATATTAGCTGTTGCAGGATTCATTTCTTTCAAAAACATGCCTATCGATGCCTTTCCTGACGTTACCAATACGCAAATCATTATTATTACGCAATGGAACGGAAAAAGTGCTGAAGAAGTAGAGCGTTTTGTTACTTCTCCAATCGAAATTTCGATGAACTCCGTTCAGAAAAAAACAAGCGTTAGAAGTATTACCATGTTTGGATTATCGGTTATCAAAATTATTTTTGATGATGGTGTTGATGATACATTTGCCCGTTTTCAAGTAAACAATTTACTTAAGAATGTTTCTCTTCCAGATGATGTCGAACCAGATGTTCAGCCTCCTTATGGTCCAACAGGTGAAATTTTCAGATATATTGTAAAAAGTAACAGCAGAGATAGTAGAGAATTATTGACTTACCAAAACTGGGTTATCGACAAACAATTGCGTTCTCTTCCTGGTGTTGCCGATTTAAATGTTTTTGGAGGTCAGACAAAAACTTATGAAGTTGGAGTTGATCCTATCAAATTAGCAAAATACAACATTACACCTTTACAAGTTTACAACGCTGTAAATGCGGGTAACTTAAATGTTGGTGGTGATGTTATTGAAAAAAACGGACAAGCTTTTGTTGTGCGCGGTGTCGGTTTATTAAAGTCAAAAGAAGATATCGGAAATATTATTGTTGATGATGCTGGAGGGAATCCAATTTTAGTTAAAAATTTAGCTGATGTTTACGAAAGCTCAATGCCAAGGGTTGGACAAACTGGTATTGGAGATAACGATGATGCTGTTGAAGGAATTGTTGTCATGCGTAAAGGCGAAAACCCACAGGAAACTCTTGCCTTAATAAAAGCAAAAATAAAAGACCTTAATGATAGTGTTTTACCGAAAGACATAAAAATAGAAACTTTTTACGATCGTGATAATCTGATGAATTTCACGACCGAAACCGTAATGCACAATTTATTTGAAGGTATTATTTTGGTTACTGTTGTCGTATTTCTTTTTATGGCCGACTGGAGAACTACTTTTACGGTTTCTATTGTTATTCCACTTTCTTTATTATTTGCATTCTTATGTCTTAAAATAATGGGAATGAGCGCCAACTTATTAAGTTTAGGTGCAGTCGATTTTGGAATTATTATCGATGGAGCCGTCGTAATGGTTGAAGGTCTGTTTGTGGTTTTAGATCATCGAGCGCATCAGCTGGGAATGGAAAAATTTAATAAAATTGCAAAAGGTAGTTTGATTAAGAAAACGGGAACAGAAATGGGTAAAGCTATTTTCTTCTCCAAATTAATCATCATTACTGCTTTACTACCAATTTTCTCTTTCCAAAAAGTAGAAGGGAAAATGTTCTCTCCCCTAGCCTTTACATTAGGTTTTGCATTATTAGGAGCACTTATTTTCACTTTAACATTGGTTCCTGTTCTTTCTCATATTTTATTAAATAAAAATGTAAAAGAGAAACATAATCCTTTTGTGAACTTTTGGGATAGAATTGTTGGTAAAGGCTTTAAATGGACATTTAGACATAAAGTACAAACATTAATTGCTTCATTAGGATTACTAGCTGCAGTTTTCTTTTCTGCAGGTTTCTTAGGAACAGAATTTTTACCACAATTAAACGAAGGAGCTTTATGGGTTACGGCAGAACTACCAATGAGTACTTCACTTCCAGAAAGTGTTAAAACGGCAGCCATAATTCGAAAAGATTTAGAGACCTTTCCTGAAGTTAAAAAAGTCTTGTCTCAAACTGGACGAAGCAACGATGGAACCGATCCGAATGGTTTTGGATTTATCCAGCTTCAAGTTGATCTATTACCAAAAGCCGAATGGAAACGAAAAATTTCTATGGATGAATTAATTAATGAAATGGATAATAAACTCAAAGTACATCAGGGAATCACATACAATTATTCTCAGCCAGTAATTGACAACGTTGCTGAATCGGTTGCTGGATTTAAAGCTTCTAATGCTGTAAAAATTTATGGTGATGACTTAAACAAACTAGATGAACTTGCTAACGAAGTTTTAAATAAAATTAAAAATATCCCAGGTATTAAAGATGCCGGTATTTTACGAAATGTAGGTCAGCCAGAAATTAGCGTTATTCTAGATCGTGAAAAAATGGCAGCTTACGGAGTAACATTAAGTGATGCTCAGGCTGTTTTAGAATTAGCTTTTGGAGGAAAAACAGCAACTGAAAAATATGAAGATGAGAAGAAATTTGATGTTCGTGTTCGTTTTTCTAAAGAATATCGAAAAGATGAAAAAGATTTAGAGGAAATTAAAGTTCCAACCATTAGCGGAATCAAAATTCCTTTAAAAGAAATCTGCGATATTAAAACTATTACTGGTCCTGCGTTTATTTACAGAGATAATACCAAACGTTTTATCGGAGTTAAATTCTCAGTTCGTGATCGAGATTTAGGAAGTACAATTGCAGAAGCACAGAAAAAAGTAAACGAGCTTAAACTTCCTACAGGTTATACAACTGGCTGGACAGGAGAGTTTGAAAATCAGGTTCGTGCCAGTGCTCGTCTCGCTCAAGTTGTGCCTATAAGTTTAATTGGAATTTTTGTTCTTTTATTTATTCTATTTGGTAATTTCAAAGATTCTCTTTTGGTTTTAGCGAATGTTCCTTTTGCGATTATTGGAGGAATCATTGCGCTTCATATTACAGGAATGAATTTCGGAATTTCTGCTGGAGTTGGATTCATAGCCCTTCTTGGAATTTGTATTCAAAATGGTGTAATTCTAATATCCGAATTTCATCATAATCTGAAAGCAAAACATTCTCTCGAAGAATCTATTTTTAGAGGAGTAAAAGCCAGAACCAGAGCAGTAGTAATGACCGCTTTAATGGCTTCCATCGGATTAATGCCTGCAGCAATTTCTACAGGAATTGGATCAGAATCACAGAAACCGCTTGCCATTGTAATTATCGGCGGACTTATGACAGCAACTGTCTTGACGCTATTAGTATTTCCAATTTTATTCTGGATATTCAACAGAAAAAAACATGTGCCAATAGAATAAGCAATTAAAATATTTAGTTTTAAATCAATTTGTTGGGATTTAAAAAAGAAGAAGCATCATTTTCGTAATGATGCTTTTTTGTTTAATTGAATTTTGTTTAAACAAAAAAAAATGACCTTTTGCTCAGAAAGGTCATTTTTACTAACTCAAAACTTTTAAACTGTTATTTCAAATCTTTCAAAAGTGCAATTGCTTCAGAAGCATTTGATCCTTGTGCATATTTTAATGCAGTATAACCTTTTTCATTTTTTACATTTGGATTTGCTCCATTAGCCAATAAAATTTTTATGATTTCGTGTTTATTGTAAAGTGCGGCCGTCATCAAAGGAGTGAAATCTTCAGATAATTGGTTTACATCCGCGCCGTATTCAATAAATTTCTTAACAGTTTCAAGATCTCCTTTGCTAATAGCAACATTTAAAGGAGTTCCTACATAATTTCTAAGCTCAACTGGATTTTTACTAGTTGAAATTTCATTTGAAGCCATTGCTACATTTCCAAATGTTACTAAGGCTAGTCCTAAATAAATAACTGATTTTTTCATAATGATTGATGTTTGTTAAATGATTGATGATGATTTTAATTTGATGAAGTAAAGGTAATATATTTTTACGTATTATGTATTACAAAGTACCATGTTTTAACCAATTCTTAACACTTACTTAATAAAACGCTAATTAAAGAACCTGAACGTTATCAAATTATTGATTTTACTATAATAGACTACTGAAAAGGAAAAATGTTACAATAAATCTTATTTTTTTTCTTCTTTTTAAAATCAATGCTCTTCCAACACATAAAATATTTTTTTAAATTTACTATATCATTAAAAATCAAAACAATAACATTTTAATCCTAAAGTCTTATAATGCTGAACTTCACAAATAAAATCAACCAAAAAAAATAATAACCTTAAAACCACAAACCATGATTTTTATAAAAAGAATTTTAGTTATTTTAATTTTACTTATTTCAATTGTTTTAATCGCTGCTTATTTTATGCCGAAGGAATATTCGGTTGAAAGAGAAATAACAATCAATAAACCCGCTGATAGCATTTTTAAATATGTTAGATCACTTAAAAATCAAAACGAGTTTAGCGTTTGGGCTAATATAGATCCAAAAATGAAAGTCCATTATAGAGGAATTGACGGCATGGTAGGTTCTGTTTCTTCTTGGGAAAGCAATGTCAAAGAAGTTGGTGTTGGAGAACAGGAAATTACCAAAATAATAGAAAACAGACGTTTAGATTTTGCGCTTCGTTTTAAAAAACCAATGGACGATACCGCTGTTGGTTTTATGTCGACAGAACCTGTTTCTGGAAATCAGACAAAAGTTAAATGGGGAATCAGTGGTGTAATTCCATACCCTACTAATATTATGCTTCCAATGTTAAGAATGGATCAGATGATTGGAAACGATTTACAGAAAGGTCTTGAAAATTTAAAAGATGAAATGGAATAGATTCTATAATTGCAAAAAGAAAAAGGGCAATTCAATCGATCGAATTGCCCTCTTGTTTTATTTACCTTTTCTATTTCTTTTATACTTCTTCTCTTGCTTCTCTTTCAAAATGACAATGGATTCTGTCGATTTTCCAAATTCTGCAAAATTCAGAGCTGTAAGCCCCCTATCATTTTCAATTGCTATGTCTGCACCTTTTTCGAGCAAAATATTAATAATTTCAACTTGGTTAAATCTTGCTGCTACCATTAAAGGCGTCATATTATTTACAATATTGTTGATATTGGCACCATACGATATAAACTTTTTTACGCTTTCAACATCTCCCTTGCTTATAGCTAGATGAAATGGTGAATTAGAATAGTTTAAGAATTCACTTCGATTCTTAATACTTAACGGGCAAGTTGATGCTTTTGATTCATTTGTAAAAATGAAAATTGCTCCTAAAATAATTACTGCTTTTTTCATAATGATTGTTTATTAAATGATTGATGATGAAATATTTACCATTTAGACGACTATCAAAGTAATTAGGTTGCAGGTTTTTGAAAAAAAAATTAAAAAAAAGCATCACCTTTTAGAAAGATGATGCTTTTTCATTTTTTTTACTTTTAAAAATTTTATCTAAGCCCTTTTAAAATAGCAGCAGATTCTATTGCTTTTGCATATCTGGCATAATCCAATGCTCGAAGTCCATGTGCATTTTCAATTGACGGTTTAGCTCCATTTGCCAATAAAATTTTTACAATTTCGACATTGTTAAAACGAGCTGCAAGCATTAAAGGTGTCATGTTTCGCACAATTTTGTTTACATCTGCACCATATTCAATGCTTTTCTTTACGGTTTCTATATCGCCATTACAAACCGCCAAATGTAAAGGCGATTCTAAATCAAAAGGTATTTCAATTTGATTTTTACTTTCTAACTTCAAATTAGAAGCTGTTGCTAAATTTGCAAATACGACCAAAGCCGTTCCGAAAACGATTACTGTTTTTTTCATGATTGATTGATTGATTGATTGTTTAATGATTAATGATTGTGATGATTACTTGTTAGACGCTCATTATGCATAAAACGTTGCATTAAAAATGAAAAAAAAGATAATTTTCTTAAAAAAAGACAAAGAAGTGCAATCAGACAGGCTCAATTACACTTTTCGCATAATTAAATTGGTATAATTTCAGATTAGATTTCAGATTAGATTTCATATCGAAAACCTATTTAAACGAAAAAAAGCCTCGCTGAATTTGTAACAGCAAGGCTTTTTTTATATTGATTTTTTTAGCTTAAATCAAAATTATTATTTTGAAGAAAGATAATCTAATACATTTTTCTCGATACGCTGATCAATATTGGCAATATCAGCTTTTACAAATTTTTCTCCTAAAATATTCTCATACAATTCGATATATCTTTCAGAAACTGACTCGATATATTCGTCTGTCATATTTGGAATCTGCTGTCCTTCTTGCCCTTGAAAACCATTTTCGATCAACCAACGACGAACAAACTCTTTAGATAATTGTTTTTGCTCCTCTCCTTTTTCTTGTCTTTCTTCATATCCTTCAGCGTAGAAATAACGAGAAGAATCTGGAGTATGAATTTCATCAATTAAAACAATAACACCATCTTTTGTTTTTCCAAACTCATATTTTGTATCTACCAAAATCAATCCGCGTTTAGCAGCGATTTCAGTTCCTCTCTGAAATAAAGCACGAGTATATTTTTCTAAAACTAAATAATCTTCTTCAGAAACAATTCCTTTTGCTAAAATATCTTCGCGAGAAATATCTTCGTCATGAGAACCATTGTCTGCTTTTGTAGTCGGCGTAATAATTGGCTCAGGAAATTTATCGTTTTCTTTTAAACCTTCAGCCATAGTAACGCCGCAGATTTGTTTTCTACCTGCTGCGTATTCACGAGCTGCATGTCCAGACAAATAACCACGAATAACCATTTCTACTTTAAAAGGATCACATAAATGTCCAACAGCAACGTTTGGATCTGGAGTAGCAATCAGCCAGTTTGGAACGATATCTTGTGTCAATTCCATAAATTTTGTTGCAATCTGATTTAGGATTTGTCCTTTATACGGAATTCCTTTTGGCAAAACTACATCAAAAGCAGAAAGTCTATCGGTAGCCACCATTACTAAAAGTTCGTCGTTAATATTATAAACTTCTCTAACTTTTCCGCGGTAAACTGATTTCTGATTCGGGAAATTAAAATTTGTAGTTGTGATTGTATTACTCATTATCCTTTTGGTTGTGTTGTTTTTAATGAATGCAAATTTAAAACTATTTGACAGAGCAAACAAAGAAAATATTACTTCAATTTTAAGTGATTTATTTAAAGCTTAAAATTCCTTTTCCAAAAGATTTTATTGACTCATCTAAACTTGCCAATGTGGTATCGTTCAATTTTTTATAATCCTCAGACTGCACGATTAGAATTTGTCCCACATTATGGGCTGGCGCATTGGGCAAAAAAATTACAGCTCTTCCGTCTTCTCCTTCTTCAATTAAATGTGCTGGTTGCCAAAAATTTCCATTTTTAAGCAGAATAGGCAAATCTGTAACAGGTTTTGGCACATGATTTCTTTTCAAAAGCTTATCTTCGGCCTCCTTTTTATTTTTTTCATAACCAGGCAAAAAGATCATTAATTTCTCGTCTACCCAATTGGTAAATCTTTTTAGAATAGATAAACGCATCAAAAAGCCACTTAAATAAATTAGGACCACCAAAATCATTCCACCCACAATATCGGTAGCGTATTTTCCCAATATCAAATCCAAACGCAGAAAGTGTGCAAATTTTTCTCCATAATTCTGAAAAAACTTCCAGACTTTTCCCAACAAAATAAAAAAAACTAAAAGCGGTAATAAAACTAATGCCCCCGAAATCAAGTTCCGTTCAGCTTGAAGTAGAAATTTTTTCATGGTTAAATAATTAAGGTTAAAAAAATAAGAGCTAACCCTCTATGAATTAGCTCTTATAAAAATAACTATTATTTGTTATTCGGCAACAAACCGAATATAAAACATTCTCAATTAAGTCGTTGCAAATTCTTTATCCAGAATTTTAGCAGCAATATATCTTGCAACTCCATCCTCGGCATTGGTATTAATTACTTCTAAATCTGGTAAGGCATCTTTTAAAATTGATGGGGCATTTCCCATAATTAAACCTTTTCCCGTTGCTGACAACATTTGCAAATCATTAAACCCATCTCCAAACGAAATAGCTTCATCCAAAGTAAAACCTTCTTTTTCTAACACTTTTTCAATTGCAACTGCCTTGTCTACCGATTTATCCATAAATTCTAAACAAGTTGGCAAGCTAAAAGCGTGGTGCAAATGTTCTGAAGAATTGGCTAAAACAGCATCTCTTACTTTTACCAATTTCTCATGATTGTCGCAAGAAAAGAAAATTTTGATCGCTTTAAAATCTTCAATTGTTTTATAGTCGACCAATTCAGGACGATATTTCAATTCGGCTTGAAAAGAGTTTAATCTTTCATTCCATTTATTAGTCTGCCAAACGTTTTCTTTGAACAATACAACTGTAACATCTGGGTCAATTTCTATATTTAAAGCTGCTTTGACAATATCGCTGTCTAGATTAAAAGCAAAAAGTTCTTCTTTGTTTGGCGAATGGATTCTTCCTCCGTTAGAACTTACAAGATAAACTGGCACTTCAAGTGTGTCTATAATAGCGAATGCGTCTAGGTGATGACGTCCTGTAGCTACAATAATCAAGTAGCCTTGATTGTGAAGTTCTTGAAAAATTGATTTTGTATATTCTGAAATTCTGTGTTGTGGGTTGAGTAAAGTTCCGTCAAGGTCACTTACTACAGCTTTTATATTTTTAGGTTTTGTCATATTAATTATCAAATTCGATGAAATGCAAATTTAAAGCTTTAAGACCGTTTAGCCAAAGATTACGCGCTTTGAAAGCTAGATTTGAGGTAAGTTTATTATTTATTTAACTTAAATACCCAAACAAATTAAACAAAACAGCAATAACCAAAATCACTTTATAAATATTTTATTTCAGCAGATTTTGTATGCTAAGGCCAGATAAATTAATTAATTCTTTTGAAATTGTTTCGCTAACAACTCCACCCGCTACCATTTCAAAACCTTTACCAACTAATAATGTTTTCCAATTCTTCTTTCCCAAATAAAAGAGTCCTTTCATTTCTTCTATTTCTTCTGAAAGATCATCATAAATAACATTTTGACCCTTTTTTAGGATTTCAATTTCATCTATTATTTTATCTAATTTATCGCAAAACATTTGTTTTTCTTCTGAAGTAAAACAATCATTTTTATCTTCAGAAATTGAATAGTCTTCTAACAAATTATTAACATAAAAAATTGATTTTAAGTGCCATTTCAATTTTTCACAATCCTTTTTTTCCTTACAATTAGCAAAATGGTCATCATACATTTCTTGTATGGAGCTTCTAACACTTTTCAAAAATATAATTTTATCAGCTTCTTTTTTGTACCTAGACAATTCTTTATCAAGTCCGTTTAGAAAATAGTTTTTATTTTCTGAACTTACATAATATTCATCTAAAAACTCATTAGCAATTTCTTCAACTATATTTACCATACTATTCTAATTTTATAATCAATTCTTAAATTAAAAAAAATATTCGTTTTGCAATTTTCAAAAGAAAACATACAAAACGAATATTAATAAATGTTAAAACACAATTCACGATTTACATTTAACATTTCACTAAAATTTATAATTAATCGTGATTTTCTATTTGCTTATATGCATCGATTACCTTTTTAACCAATCTGTGGCGAACGATATCTTTATCATCCAAATAAATAATTCCGATGCCATCAATGTCTTTTAGAACCAAAAGTGCTTCCTTAAGACCAGAAATGGTTCTTCGCGGTAAATCGACCTGTCCAGGATCACCTGTAATCATGAATTTGGCATTTTTCCCCATACGGGTCAAAAACATTTTCATTTGTGAGTGAGTGGTATTCTGAGCTTCATCAAGAATTACAAAAGCATTGTCAAGAGTTCGTCCACGCATGAAAGCCAAAGGTGCAATTTGAATAATTCCTTTTAGAATATAATCTTCCAGTTTTTCATTCGGAATCATATCGCGTAATGCGTCATAAAGTGGCTGCATATAAGGATCTAGCTTTTCTTTCATATCTCCAGGCAAGAAACCTAGGTTTTCACCAGCTTCAACTGCAGGACGCGTCAGAATAATTCTTTTTACTTCTTTATCCTTTAGCATTTTTACAGCCATTGCAACTCCCGTGTACGTTTTTCCTGTTCCGGCTGGACCTACTGCAAAAACCATATCGTTCTTTTTTACAGTATCAACCAGCAATTGCTGATTTGGAGTCATTGCCTTTACAATCTTACCGCCAACACCATGAACTAAGATTTTGTCATGATCGTAAGCTCTCTTTTCATCCTGACCATCACTCATTATTACACGTTCTATTACATTATCGTCAATATTATTGTAACGTGTAAAGTGAAGCATTAATCTTTGAAATCTTTTTTCGAATTCGTCTAAAACTTCTTTTTCGCCAAATGCTTTTAAAGTTGTCCCTCGTGCTACGATTTTAAGCTTTGGGTAATACTTTTTAATGATTTCTAGATGGCTATCCTGTGCGCCCCAAAACTCTTTTGGAGCAATGTCTACTAGCTCGATTATTCTTTCGTTCAAATGAAGTAGTTTTAAATTAAAAATTCCTTTTAATATTTAGTGGTTGTCGGGTCTTTTTTATAGTCACACTATTCGATTGCAGTTTTCAGTTTTTCTATTTCTTAACATAAATCCGTGTTTCTGAATATTGTAACTTGCAAATACTTTAAAAAACACAATTTGTCTTTTCTTTCTTTCAATTTGTGTTTACTATTATTAGCTTTGCATTTCTCAAATTTAATGAAAATTAGATTTAAATACTATCAATAGTTATAAACAAAAATATGTCAATAATTACCCTTACTACAGACTACGGCTTAAAAGATCACTTTGTGGGGTCGCTGAAGGGTAAAATACTTTCTGAAAATCCAGAGGTTCAAATCGTTGACATTTCTCATGACATTGATCCCTTTAATACTGCCGAAGCAAGTTATATAATTGGCGCAGCTTATATGAGTTTCCCAAAAGGAACGGTACACTTAATTGGTGTTGATATTGAACGCAATAAAGAGAACCAGCATATAGCCATGCAATGGAACGATCACTACTTTATTTGTGCAGATAACGGAATCTTGAGCATGCTGACACAGAAAATCGTTCCACAAAAGATTGTGGCAATCAATATTCACGATCGTTTCCCGATTGAAGCTACAGATTTAGATATCTTCATTCAGGTCGCTTCTCACTTATCAAAAGGCGGTTTATTGAATGTAATTGGAAAAGAAATCCCTGCCATTAAAGAAGCTACCGAATTGCAAGCTCTTGTAGCAGATGACGGAAATTCTATAAAAGGAAACATCATTTACATTGACCATTTTGGAAACGTTGTAACTAATATCTCAAAAAAGCAATTCTTAGAAATTTCGCGCGGACGTCCGTATGAAATTGTGATGAATCCAAAAAACATCAAAACGATTCTGCCAAATTATTCGGCTATTGCAACTTCAGACAAATATCCGATTAAAACTTATGAAGGAGAAAAATTGGCTATTTTTAATGAAGCTGGTTTTCTTGAAATCGCTATTTTCAGAAGCAATCCTTCTAAAGTGGGTTCTGCAAATAGTCTTCTTGGATTGAATTATCGTGATGTGATTACTATTAAATTCTCCTAAAATTAATTCTTAGACTTTATTTTTTTTGCTCGCAGATTTCACTGATTGAGCAGATATACACTGTTTTTTTTTGTGCTTTCTGTCATTTCGACGAAGGAGAAATCTTCGCAAGAAACTCCACAAAAAAAGTCGCCAAGCTTTATAGAGCTACTAGTGAAGATTTCTCCTTCGTCGAAATGACAATATTGTCTAAAAAAAGTATTCAAAATATTTATAAAAACAACAATCTATTTTGGTATTTTTGCGCACCTGTAAGACTTTAGGCAATTCAAAAAATCTAAAATCAACAGTCTAAAATCTAAAATTACAAACATGTTTGTTCGAATAGTAAAAATGAGTTTTCACGAAGAAAAAATTCCTGATTTTCTAGAAAATTTTGAATCGGTGAAACACAAAATACGAAATGCCGAAGGAAATCGTTTTTTAGAATTGTATCAGGACAAAAATGACAAATGCATCTTTTTCACTTACAGTTACTGGGAAACCGAAGAAGATTTAGAAAATTATAGAAATTCTGAACTGTTTGATACTGTTTGGAGTTTTACAAAAAAACTATTCAATGCAAAGCCAGAAGCTTGGAGTGTTGATAAATTGGTGAGTTTAAATTAAAACTATATTTAACCGCAAAGAACGCAAGTTTTTTTCTTAAAAAGCTCTGTAAAAACGCTAAGTTCGCAAAGCTTTAAGTAAAAAACTTTGCGAACATTGCGTAAAACTTTGCGTTCTTTGCGGTTAAAAAAAAACTTGAAACAAAATATATGAAGTCTATAATATTACGAGAAATAAAATCCTTTTTTGGTTCTCCTATTGGCTATTTAGTTATTGCGATTTTCTTAATCAGCAACGGACTATTTCTATGGGTCTTTGAAGGAGATTATAACATTCTAAATACCGGTTATGCCGATTTAACTCCATTTTTCACGTTAGCACCTTGGATTTTGATTTTCCTAATTCCAGCCGTAACCATGAGAAGTTTCTCTGACGAAAAAAAACAAGGAACTTTGGAATTACTTTTAACAAAACCTTTATCAATCTGGGAAATTGTAAATGGTAAATTCTTTGGCTCATTTTTACTGATTATTTTAGCCATTATTCCAACTTTAATTTACGTAAAAGTAATTTCAGATTTAGGTTCACCAGAAGGCAATATTGACATGGGAAGCACAATTGGTTCTTATTTCGGATTGTTGTTTTTAATCGCTTCCTATTCAGCAATCGGAATCTTCACTTCTACCCTTTCAGAAAATCAGATCGTGGCTTTTATTGTTGCCGTTTTTCTTTGCTTTTTCTTTTATTTTGGTTTTGAAGGTCTAGCTTCTTTAATTCCTGGCTCAAACAATTTTATTTCGATTTTAGGAATGCAGAGCCATTTTAAAAGTATGAGTCGTGGTGTCATTGATACTCGAGATATTATTTATTTCATAAGCATTGCCATTGCTTTCTTGTCTTTTACTGTTTACCAATTAAAATCTTTTAAAGCCTAATGAAACTATCTACTAAACATAACTTAAAGACGTTAGGCATCACAATTTTTATTTTAGTTGTATTAAATGTCCTTGGAACCTTATTTTTTCACCGTTTTGATTTAACCAAAGACAAACGTTATACCTTATCGCCAACTTCGTTAGGAATTGTAAAACAAGTCAAAAATCCGCTTTCTATAAAAATATATATGGCAGGTGATCTTCCAGCCGATTTTAGACGTTTACAACAGGAAACCAAACAATTATTGGAAGAATTTCAAGCCTATAATAGCAATATTGTTTTTGAATTTGTTGATCCGTTAGAAAATGAAGAAGAAAGTGACGAATTGACAAAATCGCTTTTCCAAAAAGGATTAACTCCAATAAACATTACTGTTGATGATAAAGGAAAACAATCTCAGGCGATGGTTTTTCCGTGGGCAGTTGCGGTTTATAACAACAAAGAAGTTAATATTCCATTATTAAAAAACATAATGGGAGCTTCTACAACTCAGAAAGTAATAGGGTCAATTCAGCATTTAGAATATTCTATTGCAGGTGCTATTAATAAAATCACAAAAGACAAACAGAAAAAAGTTGCGATCATAAAAGGAAACGGTGAATTAAACGAAATTCACGTTGCTAAAATGCTAATGCAGATTCGCGAAAGTTATTTTATTGGACCATTCACTTTAGATTCAGTTGCTAAAGATCCGAACGGAACTTTAAATGCATTAAAAAAATACGATTTAGCCATTATTTCTAAACCAACAGAAAAATTTTCTGACGAAGAAAAAGAGGTTCTGGATCAGTTTATTATGAACGGCGGAAAAACACTTTGGCTAATTGACCAAGTCGCTGCCGATATGGACAGTTTATATAATGATATGGGCGCAACTCTGGCATATCCAAGAGATTTAAATTTGAACGATATGTTCTTTAAATACGGATTCAGAATTAACCCTGATTTAATTAAAGACGAGCAAGGAAGCCCGATTAAACTAGCAACTGGCGAACAAGGGAGTGCAACGCAATATCAGGATTTTATCTGGAAATTTGCACCACAGGTTTATCCAACTAGCCAACATGCTATCGTTAAAAATCTAGGCGGAATTAAATTCGATTTCGCAAATCCGATTGACACTTTGAAAAACGGAATTAAGAAAACCGTTTTATTACAATCTTCTCAATACTCTAAAACAGTTGGCTCTCCTGTAGAAGTTAATCTGAATATGGTTACCGAAAAAACAACTCCGCAGGATTATTTGAATAAGGGAAATAAACCGCTTGCTGTTTTATTGGAAGGTTCTTTTCATTCTGCTTTTGAAAATAGAGTATTGCCTTTTAAAGACAATTCTTTTGCAACAAAAGGAAAGCCAAACAAAATGATTGTTGTTGCCGACGGAGATATTGCAAGAAATCAATTGGATAAAAATATGATGCCCGTTGAGCTAGGTTACGATCAAAGAACAGGAAATCTATATGATAATAAAGACTTCGTTATGAATTGTATCAATTATCTTTTAGACGATACTGGACTTATTAACATTAGAAGTAAAGATGTAGAATTGCCTTTGTTAGATAAAGAAAAAGTATACGAAAGCTATACCTTTACTCAATTCATAACTATCGGAGTTCCAATTCTAATTTTATTGGTTTTCGGACTTGTATTTACTTTTGTAAGAAAAAGAAAATACAGCAAATAGATGTTAATAAAAAAATGTCATACTTTAGATAGTTTAAGATATATTTGTAATCCGTATATTTAGCCCTTTATTGGCTAGAGCATCCATCAAAAAATAAAATAAAACAGATGAAATTTATAGTATCGAGTTCATACTTATTAAAACAATTACAAGTTTTAGGTAGTGTAATCAATAGTAACAATACGTTGCCTATTTTAGACAACTTTTTATTTGAACTAAACAGCAATGAGTTGACCGTTTCGGCTTCAGATCTTGAAACAACAATGTCGGCTACATTATCGATCGATTCTACAAGCAAAGGAAGCGTAGCAGTTCCTGCTAAACTTTTGCTTGAAATTTTAAAAACGTTCCCAGAGCAGCCGTTAACTTTTACTGTTGAAGACAATAACACAGTAGAAATTAGTTCTAATTCTGGTAAATATGCATTGGCTTATGCTGCAGGAGAAGAATTCCCTAAAGCAGTAAGTCTTGAAGATCCATCTGTAACACTTGTTCCTGCAGAAGTTTTGGCAACTGCGGTTAGTAAAACTATTTTTGCTGCTGGAAACGATGATTTACGTCCGGTAATGTCTGGAGTTTTCTTCCAGTTTTCACCAGAAGGATTAATTTTCGTAGCAACAGATGCTCACAAATTGGTAAAATATGCGCGTACAGATGTAAAAGCATCTCAAGTAGCAGATTTCATTATGCCTAAAAAACCTTTAAACATTTTAAAAAGTATTTTAGGAACTTCTGATGCTGAAGTAAAAATTGAATATAACGATTCGAATGCGACTTTCTCATTTGACAATTATATCTTAATGTGTCGTTTAATCGACGGAAAATACCCTAATTACGAAGCGGTAATTCCAAAAGAGAATCCAAACAAATTAATGATTGACCGTTCTTTATTCTTAAGTTCTGTTAAACGTGTTGCGATTTTCTCTAACAAAACTACACATCAAATTCGTTTGAAAATTGCTGGAGCAGAATTAAATGTTTCTGCAGAAGATATTGACTACTCAAACAAAGCAGAAGAAAGATTGACTTGTGATTATCAAGGAGATGATTTACAAATTGGTTTCAACTCTCGTTTCTTGACTGAAATGCTGACAAACCTACAATCTGACATGATTATGCTTGAAATGTCGTTACCAAATAGAGCTGGTATTTTAACGCCAGTTGATGGTTTAGAAGAGGGAGAAACAGTTACTATGCTTGTAATGCCTGTAATGTTAAATAGTTAACATTAAAGTTTCTTTCTGTTACAGGGATATTTTTTAGTTCTAAATAAAAGATATATCATTGTAAAAAAAAAGATATCGCTATTAACCAACCATTTTTTATACCTAGAAACCGCAATTCCCATAAAGAGTTGCGGTTTTTTATTTGATTTTATTTGTTTCAAGTTTCAGGTTTCAAGTTGATATACTATGCGTATATTTTTTACCACAAAGTTCGCAAAGGTTTTACGCAAAGTTCGCTAAGATTTTACTTAGGATTGTTTTAGAATACTACGAAAGTAAAGCTTTATGTACTTATAGTCTTTACAAAGACTTTAGAAAAAAGAAAACTTTGTGACCTTTGCGTAAAACCTTTTCGAACTTTGCGATTTAAAAAACACAAAGCAGATCAACTTGAAACTTGAAACTTTAAACCTGAAACAATTTTTTTCCGTAATTTTGCAAAATGAAAATAGAAATTTGGTCGGACATCATGTGTCCGTTTTGTTATATCGGAAAAAGACAGTTGGAAACTGCGCTTGCAGTATTTCCAAATGACGAATTTGAAATTGAATGGAAAAGTTTTCAGCTTGATCCAACTATTACTGCTCAACCTGATATGGACGTTTACACGTTCTTAGCAGAAAGAAAAGGCATGTCGATTGAACAATCTAAAGAAATGCACAAAGGTGTCGCAGAACGCGCTAAAAGTGTTGGTTTAGATTATAATTTCGACAAAGCGGTAATCTCTAATTCCTTAAATGCTCATAGAATCATTCAATTGGCCAAAACCAAAAATATGGGCGATCGAATGGAAGAAATATTATTTAAAGCTTATTTTACTGATGGACGAGATTTAAACAACGGTCCTACGTTAATAGAATTAGGTATTCAGGCTGGTTTGGAAGAAAATGAAATTAGAGAAGTGTTAGAAAGCGATACTTTATATTTAAAAGAAGTGCAATCTGACATTAAAGAAGCTGGAGAAATTGGCGTTCAAGGCGTTCCGTTTTTTGTATTTGATCGTAAATATGCTGTTTCAGGAGCACAACCTGTAGAAACTTTTGTAAAAACAATTCAAGAGGTTTTAAAATAAATCTTGCCTTATAAAACTTAAAAGCGTGCTGTCTATATATAAACAGCACGCTTTTATTATTTAGTTATTTAATAAACTAAAAAATTAATGCCCAGCTCTACCTTTAGAATCATTTGATTTTGTTGTAGTGCTTTTTCCTCTAGAACCAGAAGTTGATTTTTGAGTTTTTCCAGAATCTTTCATTCCAGATTTCGAATCTTTTCTTGAAGTTTCCATAATGTTATAATTTTTTAAATAATTAATATATACAAAGTTGCAAAATACGTAAATGCTTATTTTACAGAATTGTAATTGAATTTTATAAAATAAAAATTAAGACAAAAATTTGCAGAAACGAATCATGTAAAATTAAAATCGAATCTTATAATTTTTTCAAGTATCTAATTTTCAAATTTGTATATATCAAAAGTCGAAAAATTACAACTTAAAAATAGTAGTTATGAGTACAGATAGTAACAACCTAAAAATTGCAAGATTAAACAATCTTAAGTGCAGAAAACCTGATCATATTGATACTGCACATGAAAATGAAGCTTTGGATGAAGAGTTTACTTCAGGGCAAAATCCAGATACCAACTACAAAAATCAATACAATTGCTATTCTAATGATTGCTATCAAATTATTGAAAGCGGATTAAATGTTGCTGAGGATAATACTCCTTTTTCAACTTATGATGATGCTAATCCTTATGATAGCTATAATTTAGATAATGAAGATGATAAATACAACTGTCCACCTTATACAAATTTTGAATACTAAAAAATCTTAAAACAGTTATGTCGCCAAAAAATGATCAGGAAGTTATGAATGAATATTTGTCTAATGAAAGAACTTTATTAGCATGGCTTCGTACTGGAATTGGGATCATGGTTTTTGGATTTGTGGCAGTAAAATTTTCTTTATTTCTAAAACAGGTTCCCGCTAAACATTTAGCAGAAACTGTCCCGCCCAATAGTAACTTTACCATCTATTTAGGAATTGGTTTATTAATTGCTGGCGCATTAACTATTTTGCTGTCTTACCTACGGTACATTCACACTATCAAACTATTAAAAAAAGGAAAGTATCAATATTCAACCGCAATGCTTACCTTTATTACAATGATGCTTTTTATATTGAGCATATCACTTATAGCTTATCTAATTATCGCAGCAAGCGCGTAAAAATTATCTAATTGCCAAATTTCCTGATGATCTAATTAAAAAATGAATCCGCCATTATTACAATTTAACGACAAAGGAATTTACTGCCAACAGGCAGATGTTTATCTTGATCCGTGGCGGCCAGTTACCAATGCCATAATAACACATGGTCATTCTGATCATGCACGTTGGGGACATCAAAACTATATTACTCATTATTCCAATATTCCCATTATAAAATATCGACTTGGAGACATTAATGTTTCGGGAAAAAACTGGAATGAAACTTTTACTATAAACGGCGTAAAATTCTCTTTTCATCCAGCAGGACATATTATTGGTTCGGCACAAATTAGAGTGGAATACAAAGGTGAAATTTGGGTTTTTACAGGCGATTATAAAACAGAAGACGACGGAATTTCAGTTCCATATGAAGTCGTAAAATGCCATTCTTTCATAACCGAATGTACTTTCGGACTTCCCGCTTTTAAATGGGAACCGCAAGCAGATGTTATGACTGAAATTAATAATTGGTGGGCTGAGAATCGTGCAGAAGGAAAAACCTCTGTCCTCTTTGGATATTCTTTAGGAAAAGCACAGCGATTATTAAAAAATCTAGATACAAACATTGGGCAAATTTACACTCATGGCGCAATAGAAAATATGACCAATATTGTGCGCCCAATGATTGATTTGCCACCAACTATACGAGTAACTGCCGAAACTAAAAAAGAAGATTTATTAGGCAATATTGTAATTGCTCCGCCAAGCGCACACGGAAGCACTTGGATTAGAAAAATGACTCCTTTTGTAACAGGAACAGCAAGCGGTTGGATGGCTTTTAGAGGAGCAAGACGCAGACGAGCCGTTGACCGCGGATTTGTTTTAAGCGATCACTGTGACTGGACCGGTTTATTGGAAAGCATAAAAGCAACCGGCGCAGAAAGAGTCATCTGCACTCATGGCTATTCAGATATTTTCTCGAGATATCTAAGAGAATTAGGCTATGATGCCAGAACAGCAAACACGCAATATGAAGGAGAAACTAATAATACAGATGAAGAATAATTGTAAAATGTAAAAAGTTAAATGTAAAAAGACAACATTTAACCTCCTCTCACATTTTACATCTAACGTTTTACAACAAAAAAAATGAAAAACTTTGCCGAGCTTATAAAAACCTTAGACAGTTCTAATAAAACATCGGTAAAAGTTGATGCGCTGACGAATTATTTCCTAAAAGCAAACGACGAAGACAAAGTCTGGACAATCGCTATTCTTTCGCATCGTCGCCCTCCCCGACCCGTTAATACGACTTTATTACGTTTATGGGCAAACGAATTGGCTAATATTCCGCTTTGGCTGTTTGAAGAAAGTTACCATATTGTGGGTGATTTAGCCGAAACGATTGCGCTTGTAATTCCAACCACAAAAGAACATTCTGATAAAAGTCTAACTGAATTTTTACAGGAAATCATTGCCTTAAAAAAGAAAACTGACTCAGAGAAAAAAGAATATTTACAAACCAACTGGCTGAATTTAAATTATTACGAAAGATTCGTTTTCACTAAATTAATAACGGGCAGTTTCAGAATTGGTTTAAGTCAAAAATTAATGACTCGAGCACTTTCTAAAGCCGAAAATATTGATGAAGATACACTCGCTTATAAATTAATGGGCGACTGGAATCCGAATACGATTACGTTTCAAGAATTGATTTTGGACGAAAGAAGCAGCGATTATTTATCGAAACCTTATCCTTTTTATTTAGCTTATCCAATTGAAGGTGAACTTGAAAATCTTGGAAATCCCGAAGACTGGAGCGCCGAACATAAATGGGACGGAATTCGATCTCAAACCATTATTCGCGATAACGAAATTTATGTCTGGAGCCGTGGCGAAGAATTAGTAACCGATAAATATCCAGAATTTCAATCTTTCATTGGCAATATTCCCGACGGAACGGTTATAGACGGCGAAATTCTTCCTTTTATAGACAATCAAATTGGGACATTTAATGATCTACAAACCCGAATTGGTCGTAAAAATGTATCGGCTTCTGTTTTAAAAAATACGCCAGTTATTATTAAAGCTTACGATTTATTGGAATGGCAGGGAAATGATATTCGCAATCTTCCTTACGAAGAACGCCGAACCTTATTAGAAGAATTATTTACTGGTTTAATCGGAAAAGAGATTCCGTTACAGCTTTCCGAAAGAATTCATTTTTCAACTTGGGAAGATGTTACAAACGAAAGATTAAAATCGCGTGAAATGAAAAGCGAGGGTTTAATGCTGAAACGAAAAGATTCTCCCTATTTAGTTGGAAGAAAAAAAGGTGATTGGTGGAAATGGAAAATTGAACCTTTAACGATTGATGCCGTTCTCACCTATGCCATGCGCGGACACGGAAGACGATCTAATCTATTTACTGATTATACTTTTGCGCTTTGGCAGGAAAATGAAAATAAGGAACGTGAACTCGTCACTTTCGCGAAAGCGTATTCTGGTTTAACTGATGCAGAATTCAGAATGGTCGATGATTTCATCAAAAAAAATACTTTAGAAAGATTTGGACCTGTTAGAAGCGTTACGCCGAAGTTGGTTTTCGAAATTGGTTTTGAAGGAATTGCACTTTCAAAAAGACATAAAAGCGGAGTTGCAACCCGTTTTCCGCGTATTTTAAGATGGCGACACGACAAAAAAATTGAAGAAGCCAATTCAATCGAAGATTTAAAAAACATGATTTTATAATGAATAGAGAGCAATTATTTAAGATCGCCAGCGAATGGTTTGAAAGTCAGGGATGGAAACCTTTTCCGTTTCAGACTCAGACTTGGACAGCTTTCTTGCAGGGCAAAAATGGCTTGCTAAATGCTCCAACTGGAAGCGGAAAAACCTATGCGCTTTGGCTTCCTATCATTTTAAATTATATTAAAGAAAATCCGAATTATAAAACTAAACATATTCCTGGTTTAAAAGCGATTTGGATTACGCCACTTCGCTCATTATCTGTCGAAATTAAACAAGCCGCAGAAAGAGTTTTAGCAGATTTAGACATTCCAATGACAGTTGGGATTCGGTCGGGAGATACATCTTCTGCAGAACGCTCCAAGCAAAAAACCAAAATGCCAGATTTGCTGATTACAACTCCCGAAAGTCTGCAACTGCTTTTAGCCACAAAAGGGTATTCTAATATTTTTAAAAATTGCAGTTCCATCGTAATTGACGAATGGCATGAATTACTCGGAACCAAACGTGGCGTACAAGTTGAATTAGCCTTATCAAGATTAAAAACCGTTGCTAAAAATATTCGAATCTGGGGAATCTCAGCCACAATTGGTAATCTACAACAAGCGCAGGAAGTTTTGCTTGGAGTAGATTCTGAAGCGTATCATAATTCCGTTTTAATCAAAGCGGTAATTAACAAGAAAATAAAAGTTGTTTCCATTATTCCAGACGAAATGGATACCTATCCGTGGCGTGGACACATGGGATTACATCTGATTGATGAAGCCGCAAAAATTATAAAAGCCAGTAAAACGACGCTTATTTTTACCAATGTTCGTTCAGCTTGCGAAATATGGTATCAGAGATTGTTAGAAAAATATCCTGAATTTGCTGGAGAAATGGCCATGCATCACGGAAGTATTGATCGGGAAACCAGACTTTGGGTTGAAAATGCTATTCGGAACGAAGAATTAAAAGTCGTAGTCTGTACTTCTAGTTTAGATTTGGGTGTTGACTTTGCTCCTGTCGAATCGATTATTCAGGTCGGAGGCCCAAAAGGCGTTGCCCGTTTCATGCAGCGCGCTGGACGAAGCGGACATCAGCCTGGAAAAGAAAGTGTTATTTATTTTCTTGCCACTCATGCCATTGAATTAATAGAAGCTTCTGCATTGAAAAAAGCGGTTGAAAACAGCGTGATAGAAGATCGTGTTCCGTATTTAAATAGCTGGGATGTTTTGGTGCAATACCTTAATACGCTTGCCGTTTCTGACGGATTTTATCCAAACGAAATTTTCAAAGAAATTCAGGGAACTTTCAGTTATCAAACCATTTCGGATGAAAACTGGAACTGGATTTTAAATTTCATTACACAAGGAAGTCAAAGTCTTCATGCTTACGACGAATTTAAAAAAGTGGAAATTGACGAAAACGGCTGTTACAAAATAAACAGCAGAATGATTGCCATGCACCACAGAATGCAGATTGGAACTATTGTTGGCGATGCTGTGATGAACGTAAAATATCTCAGTGGCGGTTATATCGGCACGATTGAAGAATGGTTTATTTCGAAATTAAAACCGGGCGATACTTTTATTTTTGCTGGAAAAAAACTGGAATTATTCAAAATCAGGAATATGCAGGTTTTGGTAAAAAAAGCGAGTCCGAAGAAAGAATCTAAAATAGCGAGCTGGATGGGCGGACGTTTGGCTCTTTCTTCTCAAATGAGCGAATTGCTTCGAAAAGAATTATATCGCGCCAATACCGACAATCTTTCGCCAGAATTAAAAGCTTTACAGCCTTTATTTCAAAGGCAGCGAAAAGAATCTATTGTGCCGAGTTCAGATGAATTTTTGATTGAAACTTTTAAAACCCGAGAAGGATTTCATGCTATTTTTTATCCGTTTGAAGGGCGCTTTGTTCATGAAGCTTTAGCCAGTTTATTGGCATTTAGAATTAGTTTACTGCAATCGATCACATTTTCTTTGGCTTATAATGATTATGGTTTCGAATTGCTTTCAGATCAGGAAATAGATATCGAAGCCGTTTTAGACAATAATTTATTTTCAACCGAATATGTGCATCACGATTTGCAGAAAAGTTTAAATTCAACCGAAATGGCGAGACGAAAATTTAGAGATATAGCGGTAATTTCAGGATTGGTCTTTACAGGTTTTCCAGGAAAAATGGTTAAGACCAAACATTTACAAAGCGGTTCTCAATTGCTGTTTGAGGTATTTAGAGACTTTGAACCTGACAATTTATTATTGCATCAAGCGTATCGTGAAACCTTTGAACATCAATTAGAAGAAGGACGTTTGATTTTGGCTTTGGAACGAATTGCAAATCAAAAAATTATCCGGAAACAATGCTTGAAACCGACTCCTTTTAGTTTTCCTATTATTACCGATCGATTGAGAGAAAAGCTTTCGAGTGAAACTCTAGCCGAAAGAATTCAGAAAATGACTGCATCATACATGAAATAGACCTTATGAATATTCAATTAAAAAACGAAAACTTTATACTTCATGCCAGCGGTGCTGTTTTTTGGGAAAAGCAAAAAACGGTTATTATTTCTGATGTGCATTTGGGAAAAGTGACACATTTTAGAAAACACGGAATCGCAGTTCCGCAAAATGCTATTTCAGAGAATTTTAGAAGAATAACTGCCGTATTGGATTATTTTCTTCCTGAAAAAATCATTTTTTTGGGAGATTTATTTCACAGCATCAAAAATACAGAATGGAATTTATTTGAGGAATGGCTTTCGAATCATAAACAAGAGACCTATTTAATAACTGGAAATCATGATATTATTGATGAAATTCATTATAAAAAAATTGGAGTGATTGTTACAGAGATTTTAGAAATTGACCGTTTCTTTTTCACGCATCATCCAACCGAAAAAGAAAATTTATTTAATTTTTCAGGCCACATTCATCCTGGAATTGTCTTGCGTGGCTTGGGTTTGCAGACTTTAAAGCTTCGCTGTTTCTTTTGCAGACCCAATCAGATTATACTTCCGGCTTTTGGTGAGTTTACTGGAAAATATTTTCTAAAGCCTAGTTTCGAAGATACTATTTATGCTATTGCCGGAAATGAAGTTATCCAAATTAACAAAGAATAACGTAATGTTTTGGTAAAAATAAATTAATAAATTATTAATAATCAGCAAAATATACGGTTTTTATATATAAAATACAATATCGATGTTTTAGAATTTAAGCTTACATTAGTTGGATTAACTTATAAAGCTTTGAAAATGAAGAATATCACATCAAAATTTGACAAAGTCCTAAACAATTCTACAACCTACGGAAATGTTAATCATGAACCCGATTCAAGTACAGAAACGCAGTTAAACACCCCAGAAAAATCAATGCCGTTTTCGGATCAGATTGGAAATTACCAGCGTAATATTGGTATTCCGCTCAAATCGTATGAAAACAGCAAAATTTATATTGTAGGAAGCGGTATTGCCGGAATGGCCGCTGCTTATTACTTCATTCGCGATGGAAGAATTCCCGCTAAAAATATCACTTTTTTAGAGCAGCTTCATATTGATGGAGGTTCGCTGGACGGAGCAGGAAATCCAAAGGAAGGCTATATTATTCGAGGCGGACGAGAAATGGATATGACTTATGAGAATCTATGGGATATTTTTCAAGATATTCCAGCCCTAGAAATGCCACCTCCATACACAGTTTTAGACGAATATCGATTAATCAACGATAATGATTCCAATTATTCTAAAGCGCGATTAATCCATAAAAATGGAGAAATAAAAGACTTTAGCAAATTTGGTTTAAATAAAAAAGACCAGCTGGCAATCGTTAAACTTTTATTGAAAAGAAAAGACGAGTTAGACGATTTGACCATCGAAGATTATTTCAGCGAAACGTTTCTGGAAAGCAATTTCTGGACCTTTTGGCGCACCATGTTTGCTTTTGAAAACTGGCACAGTTTATTAGAACTTAAATTGTATATGCACCGTTTTCTTCACGCGATCGACGGATTAAACGATCTTTCTTCTTTAGTTTTTCCAAAATACAATCAATACGATACCTTTATTACACCGCTTCGAAAATTTCTAGAAGAAAAAGGTGTGAACATTAAATTTCATACATTAATCAAAGATCTAATTATTCAAAGTAATACTGAAGGTAAATTAGTCGAAGGAATTATTACTGAACACGAAGGAAAAGAAACCAGACACCCTATAGGCAAAGACGATTTTGTAATTGTAACCACTGGTTCTATGACTGAAGATACTTTTTATGGAGATAATAAAACAGCTCCAATTATTAAAATCGACAACTCGACTAGCGGAAAAAGTGCTGGCTGGATGCTCTGGAAAAATCTTGCCGCAAAATCTCCTATTTTTGGTAAACCAGAAAAATTCTGTTCAAATATCGAAAAATCATCTTGGGAATCGGTTACGCTTACATGCAAGCCTTCTGCTCTTGTAGAAAAATTAAAAGAATACTCGGTAAACGATCCGTATTCTGGAAAAACAGTTACTGGAGGAATTATCACGATTACCGATTCTAACTGGTTAATGAGTTTTACCTGCAACAGACAGCCTCATTTTCCAGATCAGCCAGATGATATTTTAGTACTTTGGGTTTACGCCTTATTTATGGATAAACCAGGAAATTATATCAAAAAAGTAATGCCTGAATGTACTGGAGATGAAATCTTAACCGAACTATGTTTCCATGTAGGAATTCTAGACAAATTGGATAATGTGGTAGAAAACACGATCGTGCGAACTGCTTTTATGCCTTACATCACTTCCATGTTTATGCCGAGAGCAAAAGGTGATCGTCCTAGAGTTGTTCCTGAAGGATGCAAAAATCTTGGCTTAATTGGACAATTTGTAGAAACAAATAATGATGTTGTCTTTACTATGGAAAGTTCTATTAGAACGGCTAGAATTGCGGTTTACAAATTGCTGAATTTAAATAAACAAGTTCCAGATATTAATCCGCTGCAATATGATATTCGACATTTGCTAAAAGCAGTTAGAACACTGAATGATGGAAAAGCATTTTTAGGAGAAGGCATTCTGCATAAAGTTCTTAGAGGCACTTATTTTGAACATGTTTTGCCACCAATTGAAGAAGATAAAGAGGAACATGAATCTTTTATTGCCGAACAGGTTAATCGATTTAAAGATTGGATAAAAGGCGTAAAAGATTAATCTATAAAAAATACGTCTTTAAAACTCTTTAAATGTTTTTATCTAAAGCATTAAATCAAAAACCCAGTAAAACTAAATTTACTGGGTTTTCTTGTTTAACTCTAAATTGTAATCAGAAAATAAACATTATTGTTCATCGTTATTCATGGCAGACATCAATAAAGTGTAGGCATTTTTTACAATTATTTTTGAAGAAGTAGAAATCGCATCAGAAATAATCTGATTATAACCTTCATTTTTAACTCCAGACTTTACTTCTACCATTTGAAACTGATTGTTTCCAAGTTCTGTAAACACATAAAATTTACCTTCCCAACGCACTACAGCATCTTCTGGAACTGTCAATGCTTTTTGGTTTTCAATTTCAACTTCTGCATTCACAAACAAACCAGGCAAAAGTGCCGGATTATATGTATTGACTTTACAGATGATTTCGGCTGCACGGTCTCCGTTTAAACTTTGGTTGATAAAAGCAATTTTTGCTCCGTATTTTTTAGTATCAGATGCATTTGCATAAACCATCACACTTTGGCCTATAGAAAGAGAAGCAACATCTTTTTCGAATGCATTTAAAGTCAATACAATGTCTTTTTTATCGATTAATTCAAAAAGCATATCGGTTGAATTCACATACTTTCCGATATTGACATTTACTTTAGAAACCAAACCATTAATAGGCGAAACCACTTTTATGGTTTTACTTATATTATTTACGTTTAATGTTTTAGCATTAATTCCTAATAAGTTTAATTTTTGTTCCAAAGAAGACATTGTAATACGTTGCGTACGCATTTCGGTTGTAATCTGCTCCAAAACCTTATCACTCGCTGCCTTGTTTAGATTAAGTTCTTTTTGTCTTTTATGTTCGTTTTGAGCCAATTCAAACTTTTCTTTAGCCATAAGATAATCTTGCTGCAATTCAATAAACTGCATATCTTCTAAAACGGCCAAAACTTGTCCTTTCTGCACATTCATTCCTGCAATTAAATTGGTGCTTTTTACATAACCTCCCAATGGAATGCTAATACTTATCACGCTTTTTGGCGGAACAGTTACTGTTCCTTGAAGCTGTAAAATCTCTTTTACATTTTTCAAAGTCGGATTACCGCTTACTAATCCAGCATTTTTAACCTGTTCAGGACTTAATTTAATGATATTAATGCTTTTAGTTTCAGCATCTTTATTTTCTTCCGTTTTCTTATTTCCGCAGGAAACTAGAAAGATAGCGCCTATAAACGCTGCAATATATTTTTTCATTTTAAATGTTATTTAGATTTTGAAGAGTTACAACTGCTTTGTTATAAGCATTGAGTGCATCTAGATATTCGCTTTTGATTGTAATAGCTTGATTCACTACTAAAACCCATTGCAGATAATCAATATCACCATTTTGCAGCTGACTGCTTGAAGCCTCAATAATGGTCTGAGCATTCTTTAACCCTTCTTTTTCGTAGTATTCTAAACTTTCCTGATATTTTTTCACTTCTCGATCAGCGTTTTCCAGATTGGTTTTCATCTCAATTTTAGCTGCTTCAGAAAGCTCAACGTAACTCTCATATTCTGCTTTTGCCGCACGCTTTCGCTCTGTCTGACTTGTAAAGAAAATCGGAATTGAAAGTCCAGCATTGATATAATTAAATCTTTGGGAACTATTGTAATAAACTTCCTGACCTAAAGCATTGGTTTGATCACCAATAATGCTTAAATTATTATACCCTAAAGTAATTTCTGGAAGCAGTTTTGCACTTTCTGTTTTCCATCTCCACTTTGCAGATTCCGATTCAAATTGCGAACGCTGAACAGCTGGAAGATTCTCTGCTTTTAAATTTTCAATTAATGACGGATTCAAAACTGCTTTTACTTTTTCTCTTTTCGGAGCATAGGCTACTTTATCCTGAAGAACAGAATTAAACAGATTTAAAGCAATTTCAAGATCTCGGTTTACCATTACCAATTGATTGCTGTAAAATTGTCTGGCAGACTGCGAAGCACTTTTTTCTAGAACATTGGCTTCACCAGCTTTAAATCGTAAATCTGATTTTTTCTCCATAATTCTATAAATGGAATCGGCATAAACCAAAAGTTCTTTTTTACTTTCGAGCCATAAATAATCATAATAGCTGTTACGAACTCTGGTTTTAATTTCCTGAGAAGTCAGCTGCACTTCGGCTTTAGCTTTATTAAAATCGGCCTGTAATGCCTTTTTCTGATTGCTGTAAACAGTAGGAAAAGCAAAAGTCTGACTGATTCCAAAACGAGTATCTTTCTGCGCGCTATTAAATTGACCATAATCTGCATCTATTTGTGTTTGCGGAAGATTATAAGCCGTTTTCTGCAAATGGCTTTTAGATTGTTCGTTTAACTTAGCCGATTTAATTGTTCTGTTATTCTGAATCGCAATTGAAATTGATTCGTCTAACGAAATTGGTAATTGTTGCGCATTTGCCATATTACCAATAAAAAGAATGCTTAATAAAATGGTTAGATTATTCATTTGTTTTTTTCTCTTTTTCGTAAAAACTTTAGCGTGGTACGTCATTAAATAAATGGCAGGAAGTACAAACAATGTTAAAAGAGTTGCTGTTACCAATCCGCCGATTACAACGGTTGCTAACGGACGCTGTACCTCTGCTCCTGCTCCGTTGCTTAATGCCATTGGCAAAAATCCTAAAGAAGCTACAGCTGCGGTCATTAAGACCGGACGCAATCTGTTTTTGGTTCCTAATAGAATAATATCAAATGGATCTGTGATTTCGCCATGTTTTTGAATTCGGTTGAATTCGGATATCAAAACGATTCCGTTTAATACGGCTACTCCAAAAAGCGCAATAAATCCGACACCTGCAGAGATACTAAAAGGCATATCCCTCATAACTAATGCAAAGACACCTCCAATTGCAGAAAGCGGAATTGCGGTAAAAATGATAATTCCTTCTTTAAACGATCTAAAGGCAAAATATAACAGAGCAAAAATCATTAATAAAGCAGCAGGAACTGCAACTCCCAATCTAGCTTTGGCTTGCTGCAAGTTTTCAAAAGCACCACCATACGTAATATAATAGCCTGGATCAAATTTGATTTGCTGATTAACTTTTTTCTGCAATTCTTCCACTATCGACTGTACATCTCTACCTCGAACATTAAATCCGACGATGATTCTACGTTTTGCATTTTCTCTCTGAATCTGATTTGGGCCTTCTACTTCATCTACTTTTGCTACTTGATAAAGCGGAATCTGCATTCCTGATGGTGTTGCAATTAGAAGATTTCGAACGTCTTCGATACCTTTTCTTCCGTTATCTTCCACACGAATCACCATATCAAAACGTTTTTCACCTTCATAAATACTTCCGGCAACGGCACCAGCAAAAGCGGCATTAATTGTTGCATTTACATCTGCAACACGTAAACTATATTTTGCCATTTCTGCCCAATTGTAATCAATTACGATTTGAGGCATTCCGGTTACTTTTTCTACATATAAATCGGCCGCACCTTCAACAGTTTTGCTAATTGCTCCCAGTTTTTCAGCATATTCTGAAAGTTTCTGAAGATCTTCTCCATAAATTTTACAAACCAAATCCTGCTTGGCTCCTGTCATTAATTCATTAAAACGCATCTGAACCGGAAACTGAAATCCTGTTGTCACTCCAGGCGCTATTCTTTTAACGGTTTTCGTCATTTTATCAGCCAATTCTGGAAACGAAGAAGCACTTGTCCACTCTGATTTGTCTTTTAAAACAATAATCATATCTCCACCTTCAATAGGCATTGGATCGGTTGGAATCTCGGCACTTCCAATTCTCGATACCACCTGTTGCACCTCTGGAAATTCTTTCTTTAATTCTTTAGAAATTTTCGTGATGGTTTCTGTTGTTGTAGAAAGATTAGTTCCTAAAAGCAAGCGCGTTTCTACAGCAAAATCTCCTTCTTCCAATTGTGGAATAAACTCTCCTCCCATTCTTCCGAATAATAAAACCGCTATTCCGAAAAGCACAAATGCTCCGATAACAATTGCTTTCCTGATGCCTAAAGCCTTAGTCAGCCATCCTTCATACGCTATTTCTAATCTTTCCATAATACGATCAGAAAGATTCTTTTTATGGCTGATTTTTTTACTTAAAAATAAAGCGCTAACCATTGGCACATAAGTCAATGACAGAATAAAAGCTCCCAAAATGGCAAAAGCAACAGTTTGTGCCATTGGTTTAAACATTTTTCCTTCGATACCTTGCAAAGAAAGAATCGGCAAGTAAACAATCAGGATAATAATTTGTCCAAAGACAGCCGCATTCATCATACGCGCAGCAGATCCAGTCACTTCTTTATCCATTTCGTCTTGAGAAATATTCGAAACCGACTGGTATTTTTTAGAACTGTGAAGATGATGCAGAATAGCTTCTACAATAATAACGGCTCCATCTACAATTAATCCGAAGTCTAAGGCTCCGAGACTCATTAAGTTCCCGCTTACGCCAAAAGTATTCATCATAATAATGGCAAAAAGCATCGCTAGCGGAATAACAGAAGCAACAATAAAACCTGCTCTAAGATTTCCGAGGAATAACACTAAAATCAGAACAACTATTAGAGCGCCTTCAATCAAGTTTTTTTGAACTGTTCCTATGGCATTATCTACCATTTTTGTTCGATCTAAGAAAGGCTCAATTTTTAAACCTTCAGGAAGGATTTTTTCAATTTGAGCAATTTTATCTTTTACATTGACAATAACATTATTGGCATTTTCTCCCTTTAACATCATCACAATTCCACCAACAGATTCTCCGTATTCGTCTGTCGTTAAAGCACCATAACGAATAGCTGACGAAATTTTGACATTCGCCACATCTTTTACCAAAATTGGCAGTCCGCCTTGAGTACTTTTAACTACAATATTCTCAATATCTTCAATACTTTTAGCTAAACCTGTACTTCTAATATAAGAAACCGTTGGCCCTTTCTCGATATAAGCTCCACCTGTGTTTTCATTGCTATTATTTAAAGCGGTAAAAACATCGCTAATCGTTAAGTTCTGCGCTTTCAATCTGGCCGGATTTACAGCAATTTCATACTGTTTAAGTTTTCCTCCAAAAGTCGAAACATCGGCAATTCCTACAGTTCCTAAAAGCTGTCTTCTAATAGTCCAATCCTGAATTGTCCTTAAATCTTCAAGAGAGTATTTTTCTTCGTAACCTGGTTTTGGTTTTAATACATATTGATAGATTTCGCCTAAACCAGTTGTAACTGGAGCCATTTCTGGTCTGTTGGCATTTCGGTCAATTTCTACCTGCTGGAGTCTTTCAGCAATTTGCTGTCTGGCCCAATACACATCGGCATCGTCTTCAAAAACAACACTTACTAATGAAAGTCCAAAACGAGAAATACTTCTGCTCTCTTTAAGATGAGGAATATTACTGATCGCCTGTTCTATTGGGAAAGTAATTAATCTTTCGACGTCTTCGGCTCCTAATGATGGCGCTGTGGTAATAATTTGCACCTGATTGTTTGTGATGTCTGGTACGGCATCTATAGGTAATTGGGTAACCTCGTACACACCGTAGATGATCCACAGCAGTGTAAAGATTCCAATTGCCAGTTTGTTCTTAACTGAGAACTGAATTACTTTATTAAGCATAAATGTATTAATTAGAAAATAATAAATGAACCACCAAAACATTACGTTTCAGTCGCTTCAATAAAAATTTTAAAAAATACTTATACTACCGGAGGTCGGAATAAGGAAAGTAAATTTGGATCTGAATGAAGATCAGATCTATAAGTTGGTATTTTTAACTGTGGTAATTCTGGATTGAAAGGAATTGGAAGCAAATCTTTGTCATCTATAATAAAAACAAAGTGAAACGAACTGCTGCTTATGGTTTTAAAAGGCAACTGCATGTCGCGATCGCCGTCGTTGTCTTTGAGATCTTCTCCCCAATAATGCATCGATAAAAAGTCTACAAAACTTAAGTCCATCAGTTTTTTGTGCTCTCCATAATGCTGAATCAATATTGGCAGTTTATAAAACTGCTGTACAAAACTGCTGTTTGAAGCTATTAGAAAAATGAATATGTAGACAATTTGTTTTCGCACAAAGCAAATTTAACCCAAATTATATAATTTTTCACTACAAAAAATAGTTTGAATATATCTATTAACAATTTAGACTTATTGAGACAACCCTTCTAAATGCTGAAAAACAGGAATTAAAGCTTTTCCTTTCTCTGTCAAATTATACTCGATATGGAGCGGTTTTAGTTTAATTGTAGTTTTCTCCAAAAGCCCTTCCTCTTCCAACTCTTTTAGGGCTGTAGATAATGATTGTTTATTGGAACCCTGAATCTGACGCAGTAGATTATTAAAACGCAAAGGCGCTTCTACAGCCAGACGGAAAATTTCGGCTTTCCATTTTCCAGATAGCATTTTTAAAAGTCTTTGCGCCGGACAAGTTTCTGTTTCTTCCATAATGATTGTGGGTAGTCAAAAAAAGTTGACTTATTGTTTTGGAAAGTTTTTTAATTAAAATTTGTTGTAATTCTAAAGTAAAAATATAAAATGAAAGCCAAGAAACCAAGCGAAATGAGTATTGAAGAGCTATTAAAAATGCAGAAAACAATTCAGTCGACAATTAAGATTTTGATTGTGATTGCCATTATCGTTCTATTTCTGATTGTATTATTATTTCTAAAAAAAGGGTTTCTTATTTTAATACTATTCCCTTTTTTGGTGGCTTTCATTATGATTACCCACTCTAATTCTCTTAAAGAAATTGAACAAGAAATTACTTCTAGAGATCTGGAATAAAATTTACTGCTCAATATTCAGTTATAGTTTTTTTATTTTAATTTTTCTTAACTGAAAGTCATTCAAAAAAAATTAAATTTGGGCTCCCAAATAAGCCTTTAAATTATGATTATTCAAAAAAGAACCTTTTATTTTTTCTCTTTATTTTTACTTCTTTTCTTCTCGCAGATTAATTACGCTCAAGAGCAAAAAACAATCAAAAAAGAAAGCCGCGGAAGACTTTTTAATGACACTACAGCTACAGACAGCGATTACTTAATGGCAATTGAAAAAGCCGGAGAAGTATTAGAATCTGCCTATAATGATATTGATTTTGCTGGTGATACGCGCCATCTTTTTGGCGATATGAAACGTACAGAAAGCAAACTGGATTTAATTTTGGCCAGTTTAAAAGGCGCAAATCCTAATGTACGCAATCAGCAGATGTATCGTGTTGTATTGCAGGAAATTCAGCAGGAATTAGAAGAACAGAACAAAGCAATCAATGCAAAAAATCTGGATCTAGAAAACATTAAAAAACGCGTAATTGATCTTCGCAAAGACAAAACTTTAATTACGCTGTTAAAGGATACTATTCGCCGTAAACAATTTCAAAAAGAGTTCGGAAATCTTAGAAAGAGATATGTTGCCACTGATAGTTTGATGACTAAAAACCAGACTACTTTAAACAATAAAAAAAGGTTAACGGTTCAACGCAAGATTTCAGTTTCTAATGCTTTGACAACTGTTGAAGGCAAACTGGAAAAATCTGGAATCAGCATTTTTAAGAAAGAATATCCTTCTCTATGGCAGATTAATGACACAGCTTCTAAGAAAAGAGTTACTCACAACATTAAAGCAAAAATTATAATTGAAGAAAATGTTGCGGCTTACTATCTGAGCTATAAAGCTGGCGGACTTATTACGCTATGTTTCTTTATGGGACTTTTATTTTGGTACATTTCTCGAAATATCAAATTCCTTAAAACAAACGGTTATTCTGAAAATCTTCTGCTTTTAAACTTCAAATATTTAAATCGTGGAGTTTTACTTCCGGTATTAGTAATCGCTTTGAATATTGCTGTTGTAACCAATTTGTATGCTCCTGCTTTGTTTTTAGAATTGATCCAGCTTTTCCTTTTAGGTGTTTTAATTTTCCTATTCAAAAATCAATGGTCTGGTGTTGCCATGAGAAACTGGCTTTATCTTTTAGGATTATTCTTCGCACTTTGCTTTCTGGATTTGTTTATTACAATAGGATTATTGCAGCGTTTTGCTTTTGTTGCGATTAATGTTTTAGGAATTCGCTATGGGTTTGTTCAGATCAAAACACTTAAAGAAGAGCTTTATATAAAAGGCTTTTTAAAATGGGCAAGTATCATTTTTATCGGGTTAAACATCTTATCAATTCTTTACAATTTATTTGGAAGAGTTTCTCTTTCTAATACGCTAACCATTACGGCTTTTATATCACTTACTCAAATTGTAGCTTTAAGTGTTCTTTTGAAGATTATTTTGGAAATTATTCTGCTTCAAATCTATACTACTAGAGTAAAAAGAGGAATTGAAAAAATGTTTGATTATGAAAGTTTATCAGATACTTTAAAAAAACCTTTTATTATTGTCATTAGCTATATGTGGCTCATTGTGATTGCGTCAAATTTGAATATTTGGGAATCGCTTCGTGCTTCTCTGACTAAGCTATTAAGTCATCCAAATACAATAGGAAGCATTACGTTTACTCTTGGTAATATTGTTTTATTCTTTATTATTATCTGGGCTGCACATTTGCTGCAAAAATATGTTGCGTATTTCTTTGGTGAAATTGATGATGAAAATGAAGAAAACATTAATAAAAGACAGCACTCAAAATTGCTTATCACAAGATTGGTTGTTCTTATAAGTGGATATTTGCTTGCTGTTGCGGCTTCTGGAATGCCTTTAGACAAATTGAGTATTCTTCTTGGTGCTTTAGGTGTCGGTGTCGGACTTGGGCTTCAGAACGTTGTAAACAATTTTGTATCGGGAATTATCTTGATTTTTGATAAACCTATTCAAGTTGGTGATGTCGTAGAAATTAGTTCTGAATCTGGCCGAATCAAATCGATGGGACTTCGTACAACTAAAATCAATGCTCCAAACGGTGCGGAAATCATTATCCCGAATGGTAACTTATTATCGCAAAATATTACGAACTGGACATATACCGATAACTTTAAATTGGTTGAAATTACTGTTGAAATCAACGGAGAAACAATTCCAGAGGAAATTAATGCAATCGTAAACGAAACGCTTGCTAACCTTCCATTAGTAAACAATTCAAAACCATCACAAATATATTATAGTTCAATTTCTGACGGTAAATATAAACTTTTAATCAAATTTTGGTGTAGTATTTACAGGACGGAAGAAACGATAAGTTCAGCAAGGCAAGAGCTTTATATCAGTTTTAAAAACAAGGGTTTAACTTTTTCCAGTTAATCAAAACCAAGCCAAATAAAAAAAGAACTGCCTTATAAAAGGCAGTTCTTTTTTTATATAAACGGGTTTATTATGTACTAAAAGTATTTTTAATGCACGATTTTATTGAATTGTTATGTTTGAAATATCTGAAGCAGTATTAACCTTGTGATATTTAAAATGCACTCTGACAAATCTTTATAATATTTCAATAATTTTCAACAAAATATTAAAAAAGGGTGTTTTCACCTATTTTAAAAGTGCCTGCGGAACCTTACTTTTGTCTTATTACAATAGGCTTATTCCTTTCTTTATAAAAAACTAAACATCAATTGATTAAAGAAATTAAAAACTAACTTTTTACGAATAATCATTTTTTAACATTCTAATATTAGGTCGGAATAAAAAATCTATTTGCAACTAACACTAATATCTATTTATGAAAAAAAACTACTTTTTAACTTTTGTGCTATTATTTTTTACGAGTTTTCTTTTTGCTCAAGTAGATGAATACACAGGAGAAATTCGTCTTTTTGCTGGTACTTATGCACCTAATGGCTGGGCATTTTGTGATGGTAGCACATTACCAATAAGCCAATACACCGCTCTGTATTCTATCATTGGCACAAGTTATGGCGGTGACGGAAAAACTACGTTTAATCTTCCGGATTTACGTGGCCGAGTTCCTATTGGTGCTGGACAGTCAAACTCGGGATCGCTTTACGTTGTCGGGCAAACAGGTGGCCGAGAACAAATAACTATTTTACCTAATGAGATGCCTTATCACACTCATTCTGCATCAATTACTGTTAGTAACGAAAATGCCTCTACAACCGTTCCCTCTTCGAGCTCAAGCATTGCAGTTTCAGGAATAAATTCGGGTAGAACTTTTGTTGCCAATTCAGGATATAGTTCTGGTGCAGGCAATATAGACATTCAAACTATTAATACTACTCCCACAGGTTCAGGAAATCCTGTTAAGCTATCAAGACCAGCTCTTGGACTAAACTATATCATTTCCTTGAATGCTACTTATCCTCCACGTCCATAAATTTAAACATATGAAAAAAAAATACTTACTACTCATTATTCTTGTACTATTAGCTAAATCAACTTTTGCACAGATTCCTTTTGTGGGTGAAATAAGATTGTTTCCCGGCCAAATTGTTCCAAAAGGATGGATGAAATGCGAAGGACAAACTTTGTCCATAAATTCAAACCAAGCTTTATTTAGTATTTTAGGTGTCATCTACGGCGGCAATGGAACAACAACTTTTATGCTTCCTGATCTTAGAAATAAAATGGCTATTGGAGTTGATCAAACTAACACCACTTTAGGACAATTAAAAGATGGAAATAATACCATAAAAACGGCTAATTTGCCTGCTCATGTACATTCTGTTACAATAAAAGCATCTTCGGCTACAGCAAATTCAAAGGCACCTTCATCAGCCGTATCATTGGCTGCCCCTTTTCAAAACTTTAATAATTCTAATCGAAATATTAATTATTACAATTCATCTTCTGCAAATGTAACGCTTCCAGCTACAAGTTTATCCATATCAAATTCTGGAGCAGGGAATCCTGTTCAACTTCAGCCTTGTTTGTCAGGCAACTATTGTATAGCACTTCAAGGAGTTTATCCACCTCGCAATTAATAAAAAAAATATGAAAATAAAATACATTTTAATATTTGTTCTTTTTCTATCCACAAAAGCAATTCACGCGCAAGTCGATTGTTACATAGGAGAAATTAGGCTTTTCACAGGTAATTATGCTCCTCAAGGATGGCATATTTGTGATGGAAGTGTTTTACAAATTAGCAATAATGAAATATTATACACTTTAATAGGCACCACTTATGGCGGTGATGGCATAACAACATTTGCCTTGCCAGATTACCGAGGTCGTGTCGCAACAGGGGCATCGTCCAATTCACCTGAAGGAACAGTAGACGGAACAGAATCGATTACTTTAACAGTCAATAATTTACCCACACACACACATACCGGAAATATCAAAGTGAGTTCTGCAAAAGCAACAGCAAACGTTGCTTCCACCAACTCTTCTATTGCATCTCCTTCTATAACGGTAAACAATATAACAAGAGATGTGTTGGGTTATAATGAAAAGACACCAAACACTACTTTGGCTCCTGTAAGTTCAACTCCTGTTGGTAATAATTTACCCATAAATGTGATGCAACCTTACACAGCAATTAACTATATAATAGCCTTACAGGGCATATACCCACGTAGTAATTAAAAACAGACAACATGAGAAAAATATACTCTATAATACTGGTCATATTCGTCTTTTCTAGTTCCATTTTTGCTCAATCGACAGAAACATTTGAGACAGAAAGTGCTGGTAGTCTTTCTTTTACAGATAATGGCGTAATTTTTAATATTACCTCACAAAAGGGAGGGACATTTGCAATATCAGCTTTTAGCGGAACAGGATGGAGCGGTACAGCCCCCGATAATAAATATATTGACAATTCAAATACCGCAGATATTGGCTTTCCAGTTCAATTTACAATTAAAAGCACTTCTTCTCCATTTAAATTAAAATCAATTTATCTTCTTCTGAGACAATCAGATTTAGATACTGGAGCAGGAACTTGCACAATAACAGGAAAACTAAACGGAGCTACTGTCTTTACCACAACTGCAATTTCTGGATTTAATACTGATAACTCAATTAGTAATGGTTACACGAACATAGATTTGAGTACTTATGGTGGTTTAGATTATTCTAATGCTATAATAGATGAATATGTAATAAGTACTACCGGAACCTTTGAGTATGCTGCACTTGATGCTATGAAATGGGAAAAGATTCTCTCGACAATTAATACAACTGCTAATTTGACAACTTTTGCAGCGTGCTCAGGCGCACCTTCTGCGCAACAATCCTTTACTGTTTCTGGCACAAATTTAAATAGCAATGTAACAATAACGCCTCCAACGGGTTATGAAATATCTCAAAGTTCAGGCAGTAATTTTACTTCTAGCATTACTTTAACTCCAGGCGGTTCAACACTATCTCCTACTCAGATATATGTACGTACAAATTCGAGCGCTACCAATAATCCATCAGGAAATATTGTCATTGCATCACCAGGAGCGCCAAGCGTTACTGTTGCTGTGTCAAGCACAATAACTTCTTCACCAACAGTAAGCCAATCACCTGTGAGTAAAGTAGTATGCTTTGGATCAAATACTACCTTTAGCATTACTGATTCGGGAGCAACTTCTTACCAATGGTATCAAGATGCAGCTGGTATTATAACTCCTGTTTCCAATGGAGGCACATCTCCTTCATTCTCCAATGCTACTACAAAGACATTAAGCATATCGAATGTAAACTCAAGTATAAACGGATATAAATATTACTGTATTGCTTCAAATGGCTCGTGTTCTATTACTACAAGTGCGGCTGTTTTGACCGTTTCTCCTGAAATTACCAGCAATGTTTCAGCTAACACCCCAAGTACTTATGGAGCAAACGATGGTACAGCAACAGTAACTGTAACTGGAGGTAGTTCACCCTATTTTTATTCTTGGGCTCCTAGCGGTGGTACTCGTGCTACAGCTTCTGGCCTTGCTCCAATGACATATACCGTTACTATTACAGATAACTTTGCCTGTACCAGCACGCAAACAGTAATAATAGCAGAATCTCCAGGAGCTTCTACTAGTATAACTTCACTAAGCGGATTTACTACTTGTCCCAATTTAGCTTCTACTCCACAGAGCTTTAAAGTAAAAGCTGGTCAGTTATCTTCAACTTTAGATTTATCTGCTCCAGCAGGTTATGAAATAGCAACAACGGCTGGAGGTCCTTACACCCCTAACTTATCTATCGCACCTTCCGGTGGTATTGTAACGGAGCGAAACATATTTATACGTATTGCTACAACAGCTACAGGAACACCATCTGGAAATTTAACTGTTTCTTCTACAGGAATTCCAACAAAAAATGTAGCATTGTCTGGGACTATAACTCCAGTGCCTGCTATAACTACACAACCTTTTTCGAATACAATCTGTGCAGGTGGCAGTACTACATTTAATATAACTACAACTAATGCAACTTCATATAAATGGCAAGCAGATCAAGGTAGTGGATTTAGAGACATTTTAGATGGTGGTCCATATTCTGGTGCTACTAGTACTACTCTTACAATAACTGGGGCAACAGCTGCAATGAGGGGCTATGTATATAGAGCTTTGGCAACAAATAGCTGTAACACTACTGCCTATTCAAACAATGCTACACTAACTGTAAATTCTGCTCCGTCTATAACAACACAGCCTTCATCTACATCAGTTTGTATTGGTGACAATACTGCTTTTTCTGTTACAGCATCTAATGCAACAGGGTATCAATGGCAGGTAGATCAAGGTTCAGGATTCGGACCTATATCAAACAATGCTCAATTTTCTGGTGCTACTACCTCTACTCTTACAATAACTGGAGCAACTGCCGAACTAGGTGGTTATGCATACAGAGTAGTAGTGACAGGAGGATGCAATCCTTCCGCAACTTCAGGTAATGTAAACTTAACAATAGATTCTGCACCTTCTATAACAGCACAGCCTTCTGCAAGCTCTGTGTGTCAAGGAGCTAATACTACTTTTACCGCTACTGCCTCTAACGCAACAGGATATCAATGGCAGGTAGACAAAGGTGACGATAACGGATTTGCTAATGTATCAAACGGTGCTCCTTATTCTGGAGTCAATAACGCAACTCTTACTATAACTGGAGCGACAGTGGCAATGAACGGGTATTCATATAGAGCTGTTGTAACTGGAACATGTACCCCATCAGTTACTTCAAATAGTGCAATTCTAACTGTAAATTCAGCTCCAGCAATAACAGCACAGCCTTCTGGAACACCGATATGTACGGGAGACAATATTGCTTTCTCTGTAACTGCATCTAATGCAACGGGATACCAGTGGCAGGTAAGTCAAGGAGGAGGAGGTTTTATTAATATCTCTGACTCGGCAGTATACTCTGGTGTAACAACTTCTACCCTTTCTATAACTGGAGCAACAGCTATAATGAACGGACTCTTATACAGAGCTGTAGCAACCGGCACTTGTACCCCGGCTGCAGTTTCTAACTCCGTAGTCCTAACGGTTAACCATATTAATATACTTACCCCGAAAGTGGACATAGCCTGTTTTGGTGATGCCACTGGTCAAGCAACTGCAAATGCTACGGGCGGAACGGGTTCTTACACATATTTGTGGTCTAACGGAGGAAGTACCGCTACTGTAACCGGATTAATAGCTGGAACTTACAGTGTAAAAGTAACTGATGGAAACGGATGTTCAAATACAGCAAGTGTAACAATAGGACAGCCTTTAGCTCCTCTTACACTTACGAAAGGCACTATAAACAATACTTCTTGTTATGGAGGCGCTAATGGAACAGCAACGGTTATAGCATCAGGAGGAACTCCTAAATATTCTTATTCTTGGAATACAACTCCTGTTCAAAATACCGCTACCGCAACAGGTCTTTCTGCTGGTACTTATAGGGTAACGGTAACCGATTTTTTTGGCTGTGAAGCAATCAGAGACTTTACCATATCTCAGCCACCTGCTCTATCAATAACTCCTAGCCAAACTAATGTTTCTTGCAATGGAGGAACGAATGGTACGGCCTCGGCATCTGTTAGTGGAGGAACTGGAACTTATACTTACTCTTGGTCTCCTACTGGAGGAAATGCTGCAACAGCAACTGGTCTTCAAGCTGGTATCTATACGGTTACAGTTACAGACGCTAATCAATGTCAGGTTACAAAGAGTTATGATATTACGCAGCCACCAGTCCTAACAGCCACCCAATCACAAACAGAAGTGTTGTGCAACGGTTCTGCGACAGGTACAGCAACTGTTACCGCTTCTGGAGGATCTGGAAATTATAGTTATTCATGGTCACCATCTGGAGGAACTGCTGCAACAGCAACTGGATTAGCCGCTAACACTTATACTTGTACCATCACAGATAAAAATGGTTGTTTCATAACAAAAACATTCACTATTTCTCAACCAACTGCTCCATTAACCGCTACTACTTCTCAAATTAACGCTACCTGTTCAACAGGCGGGCAAGCAGCTGTAGCACCAGCTGGGGGTGCGGGAGGTTATACTTACTTTTGGTCGCCTGGAGGTCAGACAACGCAAATCGTTACAGGTTTAGCCGCAGGTAGTTACAGCTGTAAAATTACAGATGCTAATCAATGTTCTATAACTAAGACTTTTAATATTAGCACTACCAATACACTAGTTGCTATTGCAGGTCAGACAAATATACTTTGCAATGGCGCAAATACTGGCTCTGCTTGGGTTATGCCATCTGGAGCTCCAGGACCATTTACTTATGTTTGGTCTCCATCTGTAAGTAGTTCAGATACAGCAGCGAATCTTAGTGCCGGAAACTATTCGGTAACGATCACTTCTGCAAATGGGTGTTCTATTGTCAAGAATTTTACAATTACTGAACCTTCAGCAATTAATATAACTCCATCGCAAACAAATGTTAGCTGCAACGGCGGATCAAATGGATATGCTTCTGTAACTGTAACTGGAGGAACTGGAACTTACACCTATTCATGGTCTCCTTCTGGAGGAACTGCTGCAACTGCAAATGGACTTTCTGCTGGAACGTATATTGTAACTGTAACAGATGCAAAACAATGTACGAAAATACAAAGTTTTACCATAGCAGAACCTGATGCACTTACTCCATCAGTATCTCAAACAGATGTTTCTTGCAATGGAGGTTCAAACGGATCTGCAACTGTAAGCGTTACAGGAGGAACTGGAACTTATAGCTACCAATGGTCTCCTTCTGGCGGAACTAACGCAACTGCCAGCGGATTATCGGCGGGAACCTATACTGTACTTATAAAGGATAGCAACTTATGTGAGGCGATAGCAAGTGTAACTATTGCTGAACCTGCCTTACTTACTGCGACAATAGACAAAACAGATGTTTTATGCAATCAGGCCAATAATGGTACTGCAACCGTAATTCCTTCTGGAGGAACTGGAACTTATACTTACTCTTGGTCACCATCGGGAGGAACTGCTGCAACAGCAACAGGATTAAGTCCAAACACTTACTCTGTTACCGTAACCGATGCAAATGGATGTACTGTAACAGAAACTGTACAAATTACAGAACCTACGGCTCTTTCTGCTACAAACACACAAACAAATGTATCTTGTAACGGAGGAAGTAATGGTGCCGCATCTGTAGTGGCTTCTGGAGGAACAGGAACCTACAGCTATTTATGGGCGCCTTCTGGCGGAACTGCTGCAACAGCAACTGGTCTTACAGCAGGAACTTATACGGTAACCGTTACAGATGAAAACTTATGTTTTGTTACCAATACCATTACCATTACAGAACCTGATGCTTTAAATTTAACTACAACTCCAGTAGACGTATCTTGCCATAACGGAAATAATGGCTCTGCCACTGTTAGCGTAACAGGTGGAACAGGTACTTACTCTTACTCTTGGTCTCCATCTGGTGGAAATGCAGCAACTGCAACTAATCTTACTGCGGGAACTTACACCGTAACGGTTACAGACGCGAATTCTTGCTCTGCTTCTGCAACTGTCAAAATAATGCAGCCTGCTAATCCAGTTATTTTAAATACTAATCCTGTTTCAGGAATAACAGTAACTGGAGCTTCTTTATCTGGTACTGCATCTTCTGACGGAATAAACACAGATAATGGATCTTGTTTAACAGAGGTTGGTTTTGTATATGCACAGCATGCCAATCCAACAATTGATGACACTAAAATTAATGCTACAGCAACATTAGGAGCATTTACAAATTCTTTATCTGGATTAAGAGGAAATAAAACTTACTATGTTAGAGCGTATGCTGTAAACAGCAATGGTTTTGTCAATTATGGAAACGAAGTAAGTTTTACAACAGAAAAATATACTCTTACTATAACGGCGACAACAGGTCATACCAAAGTGTATGGAACAGCCGATCCTGTATTCAATTATACTGCTTCAGGTTTTGCCAACGGAGACACAAACTCAATACTTAGCGGTCTACTTACAAGAGATGCTGGAGAAAATGTTGGAAAATACAACATCAAACTAGGAACAATCACTGCTGGTGCGGATTACGTAATTGCTTTTACTGAAGCAGAATTTGAAATTACAAAAGCTAACCAAACGATTACTTGGAATCAGACTCTAGAATTTGGCTGTGCCGATTCTAATAGTGTGGCTTTAACTGCAACAACCGACAGCGGTTTGCCAGTTTCTTATGCCATTGCAAATGCAGCATTGGGTACAATTTCTGGATCGACATTAAATATTACAGAATCAGGAAACTCAACCATTACTGCAACACAAAATGGCGACGAAAATCATAATGCAGCGACAGCTATAGTTAAGCCATTAGAAATAAGCCAGTCCGGACTTGTTATACAGCAATGGGCAGATGTTCTGCTCTTTGACAACAAATCAAATAATTTTGTGGCTTGGCAATGGTATAAAAACGGAACAGCTATTTCTGGCGCTACCCGTCAGTATTACAGCGAAATTCAGCCTTTAAATGGTACTTATTATGTAATTGCAAAAGACAAAAACGGAAATTCAATTAAATCTTGTCCAACTGAGACTACTGGAACGGCGTTCAGCAAGAAAATCAAAATCTATCCAAATCCAGTTAGACCAGGAGCAGAATTTACTTTAGAGTGTGATTTTAGCGAATCTCAACTAAACGGATCTGAGATAGTTATTTATGACATCACAGGAAAATTACTGCAGACTATTTCAAATGCAAAAGCCAAAAATCAGATTATTGCTCCGTCGCAGGCAGCCTTATACATTGTGGTTCTTAAACTGGCCGATGGTCAGCTTAAAACAATCAATTTATTGGTTAAATAAAAATGAGATTTAATTTAAAATTACAAGTAATGAAGATTAAAACCACTATAGCTATACTACTGCTGTTTAGCGTCACAATAAAAGCACAGGAAATTAATTTTAAAATTAATGGCGGTCCGTCGGGTATTCTCTATGATAGTACTATTGGAGACGGTAAACTGAAATTTGGCGGAGGAATAGGTGTTGGATACACCTATTTCTTCAGCGATCACTGGGGAATCTCAACAGGAGTTGATGTTACGTACAATCAAAATAGTTTTAAGTTGAATAACGGAACTACAATCTCAACTTATGAAGTTGACGACCAGACTTCTGCATTTGAGTATCAAGTAACACCAACTAATTATAAAGAAGAACAGCATTTTATTGGTGTAGCGATTCCGTTAATGATGCAATACAGAACCTCAATTGCTTCTCAGACACAATTGTATTTTGGATTTGGAGGAAAAATTATGTTTCCTGGAAAACAAACAGTAAAAGCTTCTGCTTCTGAGTTGCAACTGAGCGGTTATTATCCAGATTTAAATCTTTTGATTGATGATCTGCCTTCTCACGGATTTGGCAAAGTAACCAACTGGCAGGATAAAACAACGGTAAGCTTAGATCCAGCTTTTATGTTAAGTTTTGAAACTGGTCTTACATTCAAATTAAAAGAGAAAACAAAGCTTTACACTGGTTTGTATGTTGATTACGGTTTAACTGATTTAGCAAAAGAAACGCCAAGCACCAATATCGTGGCATACGATCCAAACGGGCTTGACAATATTCAGGCAAACGGCACAATTGGAAATAGTAAAATAGTTCAGGAAAGCCGTTATTTATCTGCTGGTATTCAGCTGAAATTAGGCTTTTCATTAGCAAAAGAAAGACAAGAACCAATTCAGCCAAAAGCAGAAACAGTTACTCAGACAGAGACAGTTCCTGTTCAGCAGCAAGCTCCAGTACAGCAAAAAACTGTTGAAACTCCGCCTGCCAAAAAAGAACTGACAGCTACTGAAAAAACCTATGTTGAAAAGCCTCTTGCGTTTCAAGAAGTCGGAAATACCAGCGTAACGCCAGAACTTGCTTCAAGATTAGATGAAATTGCTAAAATCTTAAAAACAAATCAAGATACAGAACTGAATATTACTGGGTATACTTGCGATATAGGAACAGAAAAACGCAATCTTGAAATTGGAATGAAAAGAGCCGAAGCTGTTGCCGAGTATTTAAAAAATAAAGGAATAGAATCTAACCGTATGCATTTATTTTCAAAAGGAGAAAGCGAACCTTTGGTTCCTAATACTCCAGCAGAAAATAAACCTTTAAACAGAAGGGTTTCGCTTATACTGATAGACGCACAATAATTTTTTTAATCTTCAATTGTATAAAGCATGATGCAAGAGTTTAGCTCTTCATCATGCTTTTTCATTTTCATAAAACGCTCCTTTATCGCACCATTATTTTCCAAATTTCATTTGAGTAAATTTTTATTTAAAAAACAAATCAAAAGCTAACAATTATCATATTTTCTTTCTTTTTTAATTCCTTCATTTGTTTTAATTAAAACAATACCAAACACTTAACCAATTTCAAATAACGTATTAATTGTTTCGCTATGCACATTGATACTGATTTGCTTTATACATGGGGAGCTGTAGCCAAAAAGGTTCCTAAAAACACCATTATTTTTTTTGAAAATGATGTTGCTCTTTCCTATTTTCAAATTTTAGAAGGAACTGTAAAAATGAGTTATACCAATGAAGATGGTAAAGATTTGACCGTTGGCATCTTTAATAACGGAAATAGTTTTGGCGAACCGCCACTTTTTATCGGGCAGCCCTACCCCGCTTCAGCAATTGCCCAGACGGACTGCGTTATTTTGAAATTATCCAAAACAAACTTTTTTTCTTTTCTTGAAGAAAACCCCGAAATGCAATTTAAGATACTCAAATTATTTGCATGGAAAATCTATAATAAAATTGTTTTTTCTAAAAATATAGTCAATCATAAACCGGAGCATCGCATTCAGTATTTTTTAGATAACTTAAAAAAACAGCATGATATCGCGTCTTGCACAAAAATGAAAATTCCGTATACTAGACAAGAAATTGCAGATTTTACAGGTCTTCGCGTAGAAACCGTAATACGAACATTATCTCTTATGAATAAGAACAAAAAAATTGAAATCGTAGATCATAAATTATTTTATTAATATTAATATTAATATTAATATTAATGCTTATGATTTGAATCATACCCTAAAAATTCTATTTTTTCTTTATTTGTATAAGAGTAAAAGAAATTATTAATTCAGTTCTAATATCTTTAAAAATAAAAACGGGAGCTTTAAAAAAGTTCCCGTTTTAATATTAAGAAATGACTTTGTTCATCATCCATTTTGAAATATTTTCTGCCCTTACTTTTATCTCATCGGCTTTTTCTCCTTCAAACAAATCATCTACTGTCTTTTTCCAAAGTTTTGTCCAATGTTTAAAATGAGCTTCTGTTAGCGCACTTTTCTGATCTAACATTCGATGTTTCAACATAGGATTACCATCAAAATTTCCTGTATGAAAAAGTATGTTATCCCAAAAATCATACATAATCGGGAGGTGTTTTTGCCAATTGACCATCGCCACATCTGTAAACAAATACCCTATAGTCAAATCTGATTTTACCTTTAAGTAAAAAGAATCGACCAATACAATTATGTCATCTTTATTTTTAATATCTGTTTTCATATTTCTTTTGTTCTGAATAAATAATAAAAGATTAAAGATCCTTACGGTCAAATTTTCTAACCGAAATTACAAACGGAACAGCAATCCACAAAATGAGCAGCAGAAAAGAAATCAGCAACCCGACAGTTGTTCCGAAAAAATCTTTGAAAATGGCTCCAGTATAGCCCATCATGGCAGACTGATCCAGATGCAACAGTATTTGTATTCTAGCCAAATCAATTGGACTTGATGCTGTAACACCAACCATAGCTTCTTCAATTGGGTATTCTGCAAACTGAAACAAAAGGAACAATACAATGGCATCAAATAGTATCGCAAAATACATCCAAAATAAAATTGCCAGACCTATTCCTTTTGCTTTATCTCGAGTTAAAATACAGCTCAAAAAAGCCAGCGATACAAAAACAATCGAAATTAGACTTCCAGACAGCAGCATCATCAATCCTGCCATTCCTGGCGCATTTAATAAAAGAGGAATTCCTGCTCCCAGAAAAAAAGCCAAAAGCATCGCTATAGAAAGTCCTGTAAACAAACTAATCCAGATTTTTTTTCTTTTGATAGGCTGGCTCAGTAACAGTTCTATAAACTCGGAACTGTTGTAAATATAAATGGTTGAAAAAAGTATCGATACCAGCGGAACTGTGAATAAAATAACATTCAAAACAGTCAATAAACCTTTGGCTGTATTATCTTCCAGCATAAAAGATCCCCAAGAAAGCAATGCGAGAATTAATGCATAACTCACAACAATCTTGTTTTTAAGAATATCCAGTAAGACTATTTTAATTATTCTGTTCATGCTGTTTTTCTTTTAATATTGTGGCAATAGATTTTGAAATTTTAGTTTCTCCAGTTGATTCCAAAAGATCTTTTATAGTTTTATGAAAATGTACTTTTCCGTCCTGCATAAAAATGATTTGAGTAATCATATCGTCCAGTTCACTTAGCAAATGCGAAGTAATCAAGATTAATTTTCCTTTGTTTTTCTCTTTAATGATTTTCTCCTTCAAGATTTCAGCTGCCAATGGATCTAGTCCTGCAGTCGGTTCGTCTAGTATTAAAACATCTGGGTTAAAAAGGAAAGCTAATGTTGCACTTACTTTCTGCGTTGTTCCCCCAGAAAGTGTCCTCATTTGTTTGTCGCTCATTTTATCCAATTTGAAAGCTTTAATCAAATCTTCATCCAATTCCTTCTTCGAATTCCGAATCTGCTTGATCATTTCTATAATCTGAGAAATAGTCATATTATCAGGATAACGGCCAATTTGGGGCATGTACCCTATTTTATTTCGATATTCGAACTTCTTTAAAATAGATTCTTCATAAAGTAAAATATCACCACTGTCAGGCAATACCATTCCTAAGATCGATTTTATCAAAGTTGTTTTTCCACAGCCATTCGGACCTATAAGCGCAATGCATTCTCCTGCTTTAAACTTCAGGTTAACATCTTGTAAAACCTGAAGTCTTCCAAATTTTTTATTTATATTTTTTAAAGTAATCATAGTACAAAAGATTTCATTTCGGGAGATTCATCGACAAAATTATCGGGTGTTATACTGGGCAATATTTTTTCTGATTTATCCAAAAGCGTAATCATGAAACTTCGGAACAAAAGCATAGCCGACGGATTGTTTTCTGTAATAACAGCAAAAAGACTCAGCGGATGAAAAGGCACATCGCCAATTCCGTCCCGATTTAAATCGTAGCCTTCATATTTATCCCAATAATTATTATTGAAATGATTTAGAACAAGGCTTCCATTAGTACTGATATCGAAAGTATTGGAAAGAAAATTATTAAACGAAATCACATTATCCATACAGCTTGCCTGCACTTTCATTCCCCAGCCGTTGTCTTTAAAAATATTACGTTCCAGTTTTACACGGCTTGTTCCTTCCATGTAAATTCCAGAAGTATTTCGGATAAATTTATTTCCAACAATATAGCTGTCTGAAATTTCTTTGAGCAATAAACCATAAGCGGCATCACCCCAATTCTCTTCAAAATAATTGTTAAACATTTTTACATTTCTGGTAAACATAACCGCCACTCCAGCGCCATTATTTTTAAAAACATTGCCGATGTAAGCATCATCATTGGAGAACATAAAATGTAATCCGTAACGAATGTTGGCTTTAGATACATTTCGCCAGATAACAGAATTGGAAACAAACTCAAAATAAATTCCGTCACGATGTCCCGAAATTCTATTTCCTATAATCTGCATGCTATCGCTTTTCCAACAATGAATACCATTCCCGATACGCTGTTCTTCTTTTTGATAGGCTTTTATAGTATTGTTTTTTACGATGCAGTTTGATCCTTTCTGAACATAAATTCCGAAAAAGTTATTCTCTAAAAAATTGTCTTTTACGACCACTCCGATTTTATCATATATTTTAATTCCACAGGGATCATTAAGGGAAGCATATCCTGAATTGATCACTTTAAATCCAGAAAAAATTACGCTGTCGGCTTTTATTGAAACTACTTCATATTTTTGCTGTCCGTCCAGAACTGGCATGTCTTTTCCCTGCAGAACTATTTTTTTATCTATAATAATATTGCCTTCTCGATAAATGCCTTTATTGACAATAATGGTATCTCCAGTTTTAGCAAGCTCTATTGCCTTTTTAATTGTTTTAACTAACTTATCTGAACCTACTTCAATCTTTTGAGACCAGAGACAATTAAAAAACAATAGGAATGAAAGGCAAAAATGAAATTTCATGATTTAAGATTTTTATTAAGACGCCCTTTTAGGAATCATTATTTTCAAGACATAGAAACATATTCCCGAAGCTTCGGTTTTCTAGTTATTCAAAATTGCCGTCCATTCTATTTCAAGTCCTTTTGACTGTGCTTCAAAAGCCTTGGCCTCACTCTTATTAGAAAAAGCGGCAATATTTCCGTTCATTGGACTTTTTATCGTGCCACCCGAAACAAAAAAGGCATTTTCTGCCTTAATGAGTTCATTATTTTTGTTGTAATCGTGTACGTAATATGCTTTTATTTTGGTGTCTTTGTGCTCCTTACAATAATGTGCCATACAAGCAATATCATCAAACTTGTATGCCCTTCCTTTCTCCGTAATAATTTCGGCTCCATGTCTTCCGTCACTAATTCCCATCATACAGAAATCACAATTATCTGTATTTAGTTTAATAGGAACAGCCTTGTCTCCAGAACATGAAAAAAGAAAAGCAGGAACCAGCAAAACGCCCAAGAGCCGACCAGATGGTTTAGTATATTTTTCCTTTATAATAGCAGCAAACAGCAAAGCTCCTACTGTAATCAGCATCCAACCTCCAATATCAGGAACTGAATAAGCACCAAAATTTAACAGCTGTTTGTAGCCAAGCATTGGTGGCTGATATGCCATTCCAGGAACTCTAATGGCAGCATTCGGATCTAGATTATGACCGTATTCGTAGTTCCATCTGTAGAAATCGCAAGCAGATAATATCCCGAACAGCACAAAAGAAAAAAAGAAAACAAAGAGTCCTTTTCTTTTTGATTTCCAAGCACAAGCAATAGAACTAATACCTAATCCTGCAAGAATAAACGGTAGCACTTTAAACTCAATAAAATCTTTAGTATGCAATGTTTTCATTCCAATGTAATGATTCAATCCGTTGATGATATCTACATCACCAGCAATCTTAGAAGCATGAAGTTTTAATACCAAACCTTCTGGATATTGTGGCGCTGTAAGCTCGATTTTCCAGATTGGAAAAAAAATAGCACTAATTAATAAAAGTCCTGATAAAAAGAGCATTATTTTGGAAAAAGGGGATAGTTTTTTATTTCTCATAATAATTCAAAATAAAAGGGAACAAAGAATACTTTGTTCCCTTATGGGTTACTGGCTATTCTTTTGGTAAATTGGTACCTACGCTATACGTAATTGGAACATTGCTTCCTGCTGGCGAAACTCGCACATATCCTTGCATTTCTTGGTGCAAAGCACTGCAGAAGTCTGTACAATAGAATGGGAAAATTCCTTTTTTCTCAGGAACCCATTTTAATGTTAAGGTTTCTCCTGGCATGATTAGCAATTCGGCGTTGTTTGCTCCTTTTATGGCAAATCCGTGAGGAACATCCCAGTCTTGCTCAAGGTTGGTGACATGGAAATACACTTCGTCTCCAACGCGAATTCCTTCGATATTATCTGGGGCAAAGTGCGAACGAATACAAGTCATATAAATATGTACTTTATTGCCTTCTCGAACTACTTTAGATTCTTTTTCACCTTTAGTCGCAAAAGGATGTTTGTTGGCTGCAATATCATAATATTTCAGCTGTCCATTATTTCTAACTTTATCTGCTGGAATACCTTGTGCATAGTGCGGTTCTCCAATAGTCGGGAAATCCAGAAGCAATTTCATTTTATCTCCGCTGATGTCAAACAGCTGAGCACTTTGTGCCAATTCTGGACCAGTTGGCAAATAACGGTCTTTGGTAATTTTATTGTAAACCACCATGTATTTTCCAAATGGTTTTTCTGTATTTCCACCAGGAACCATTAAGTGTCCAGGAGAATAATAAGTTGCTTTTCTGTCTAAAACTTTTAAGTCTTTGATGTTCCATTTCACTACTTCAGATGAAACGAACATTGTAGTATAAGCATTTCCTTTTCCGTCAAATTCGGTATGAAGAGGTCCTAAACCAGGTTTTTGAACTTCTCCATGAAGAGCAGCTTCGTATTTTACAACCGGAATTCCAGCATAATTGCCATCAAATTGTTTTTTAGCAATAGCATCTTTCAATTTTGTAAAGCTAAATACAGGAATTAAAGCCGCCAATTTTCCACTACCTACAATATATTCTCCTGTTGGATCAATATCACAGCCGTGTGGTGATTTCGGACATGGAATCATGTAACAAATATCTTTCAATTCAGAAGCATCTAGAGTTAAAACCTCATTCTTAATTTCAGATTTAGCACTTTGAGTTTTTTCATCCCAAGTATTGTGGGCATATTTTGCAGGAATTCGTTTTCCTTTTCCAGCTTTAATATATTCTTCTGCTTTTTTCCAGTTTACTGCCATGATAAAATCCTTATCATTTTTAGAAGCATTAACTTCCAATAAGGTATTGGCTTGTTCTGTATTATAACATGAGAAGAAAAACCATCCATGAGATTCTTTTTTACCAGGGTGGCTAAGGTCAAAATTAACACCCGGAGCTATAATTTGGAAAGCAAGATCCAATTCTCCTTCTTTTCCAACTTTCACAAAACTTAAATATCCTTTAAAGTTTTTCTTGTACGTATTAATTGGAACATCTCCATTGTCATTATCCGCAGGAACACTAAAACGGCTGGCTCCTACCACATATTCTGTATTTTGGGTAATAAATGGCGAAGAGTGATTTCCTCCGCAATTTGGAAGCTCAATAATTTCTGCTGTTTTAAACGTTTTCAAATCAATACGCGCAATACGTGGCGTATTATTCGCATTAGCGAAAATCCATCGTCCATCTACTTCTCCATTGGTTTGTGATAAATCTAAGTGATGCTGATCATCCCAAGGCACATAACCATGTGAAGTATTCAACATTGGTTTTGTTTCTTCACTATAACCATAACCGCTTTGCGGATCTTGAGAAAAAACCGGCATTACCTTTAGCAATCTTCCGCTCGGAAGTCCGTAAACACTGACCTGACCGCTAAAACCGCCCGATACAAAGTTGTAGAATTCATCATATTTTCCGGGTGCTACATAGACTTTTTGGGCCGCATCGCCTTCAACAGCATCTGTAGAATCTTTCGGTTTGCACGAAACAAACAAAGCACACCCTAACGTAACAACGAAAATCGATTTTAAAAATTTATTTTTCATAAGGCTATTATTTTGATTTTGATTCCTTTTAATTATTTTACTCCATCATTCTGGCGCATATATTCCAAAATAGATCTTGCTTCATCTTCTGTTAACCCTTGGTTAGGCATACGAATCATGCAAAGCTCTAATTGCGCTTGCAATTCTGGATCTTTATCAATCATTGGGTCTGGATTGGTAATAAAATTCATGATCCATTGAGGTGTTCTTCTTTCTGTTACCCCTTTCCATCCCGGACCAACTAATTTTTCATCTGTTGGTTTATGACAGGAGGTGCATTTTACTTCGGCAGTCTTAAGCCCTTTTTCAGCTAATGCTTTATCTAAAGAAGCTCCTAATTCAACTGTTTCATACTTCCCAAGACCTCTTTTTGGATCATAAGATTCTGCATCAGCTGTTTTTTCAGCTGTTTTCTCAGCTGCAGTTGGAGTAGAAAAATCCTGATCGGTGTTTGACTTTTCTTTCCCGCATGATGTTAGCAGGACAAAACCAAACATTGTTAATAAGAATAGTTTGTTCATTACTTTGTTTTTTACTTGTTAAACTTTTGATCAAAATTCCAAAACTTGTTTTTCTCAAAGTATGATTACAATCATATCCTCAAAAAAAAGTTCATAATACCTTCGTATTCTCAAAAATCAACAAGCAATGAAATTTTGCATTTACATATTTTTGTTTGCAGTGGTATTTCGTCCAGCATTTCCATTTCTGGATTATGTGGTCAACTACCATTACATTGCAACTGAATTATGCGAAAACAAAAATGCCCCTGAACTTCATTGTAACGGAAAATGTCATTTGAAAAAAGAATTAGCAAAAAGCTATAAAAATGACACACCAGCTTCTAACGAAAAGAAAAGTGAAACAACCGAAACTGTGGTTCTGTTTATTGTAAAAATTCCAGTATTTTCTTTTGAAAAAAATAGAGCTCCTACATTTATAGTAAATGCTTTTTACAACAACTTATATTCTCATTTAGAGGCAGTAAATATCTTGCGTCCTCCAATTTTCATTTGATTTTTATTTCATTCTTTTCCTTCTATCGAATTCATTCGGCAGACCTTTTATTATCATTATTTAAATTAAAATCTCATGAAAATTTTAAAATACACAGCCATTTTATTTCTAGTAATTACCTTATTCTCTTGTTCTTCTGACGACGATTCTTCTTCATCTCCAGTTGATGAAACAAGCGGACTTCATAAAATACAGGAAATCGCAAATGACACTCATATTATAGAATTGTATTCATCAACAGGTTCTTTGGTGCAGGGTTACAATCATATTTCACTTCGAATAAAAGACAAGAAAACCAGTACTTATATTACCGATGCTAAACTTGATTGGGCACCGCTTATGCACATGAGCATGATGCAGCATTCTTGTCCTAAATCAGTTGTTAGTAAAGCATCAGACAAAAAGACTTTGTACGAAGGCGATATCATTTTTCAGATGGCACAAAATGCAACAGAGTATTGGGAACTCAGTTTTAATTACACCGTTAATAATGTTGCTTATACTGCAGCAGACAAAATAAATGTTCCTGCATCGGCAAAACGAACTGTAAGCTCTTTTAAAGGAAGCGACGGAAGCAATTACGTAATTGCCTATATCGCACCATCTTCTCCAAAAGTGGCAATAAACGACATGACAGTAGGAATTTACAAAATGAAGGATATGATAACTTTTGAGGCTGTAAATAATTTCAAAATCAAAATCGATCCAAGAATGCCAAGTATGGGTAATCATGGTTCTCCAAACAATACAGATTTGCTTCAATCTGAAACCAATGGATTCTATAAAGGAAAACTCTCTCTAACCATGACAGGATATTGGAAAATAAATCTGCAGGTTCTCAATGAAAAAGATGAAATTCTAAAAGGAGAAGCTATTACTGCTGACAAAACAGAAAGCAGTCTCTATTTTGAAATTGAATTTTAAATCTAAAAAATAATCAGAAAGAGACATAAAACAATTTGTCTCTTTCTATTAAAGTAAGAAATGATGAAAAATCTAACAGCAACCTTCTTGGCTGTATTTTCAACAATATGCTGGGCGCAGGAAAAACCAAATGACAGTCTTGAAACCGTAAAGCTTAACGAAATAATTGTCATTGGAAGTAAACCTTCTTTACATCTAAAACAATCAAAATCATTAACCTCTGTAGAAGAATATCTCTCAAAATCATCAAAAGTTAATATGATTAAAAGAGGGGCCTATGCTTGGGAACCAGTTATAAATAACATGGCTACAGAACGCACCGTGATTACGATTGACGGAATGCGCATATTTGGCGCCTGTACCGACAAAATGGATCCGATTACTTCTTATGTTGAGGTTTCAAATTTGGCCGAAGCCAGCGTCGCATCTGGACAGCAGGCAAGCTGTCACGGTGCCGGAATTGGCGGATCTGTCGATTTAAAACGCAATCAGTTTAGTGATAAAAATACAGGCTGGAACGGCAGTTTAAATTCTGGTTTTGAAAGCAATAATCTTCAAAAAATTATTGGTGCGTCTTTAGGCTATAATGATTCTCGATTTTATACCCATATCGATTTTATGCATCGAGATGCCGATAATTATAAAGCAGGAGGCAATAAAGAAATCAGTTTTTCTCAATTTACCAAATACAACATTTCTGCCAGTGCAGGATATTTTATAAACAAACAAAACCTTTTGGAAGCTTCTGTAATTTATGACAAAGCGACAAATGTGGGCTACCCTGCCCTTCCTATGGATGTTTCTTTAGCCGAAGCTAAAATTGTATCTCTAAGTTATAAATATGTACCAAAATCAAGTCTGATAACAAACTGGGAAACAAAAGGATATTTCAATTCTATAACCCACAAAATGGACGATACCAAAAGACCAAGCGTACCGATACACATGGATATGCCAGGATGGTCTGATACTTATGGTTATTATTCGAGAATTAATGGAAAAATTAAAAACCATAGTTTTCTAGCTGACTTGAATGGTTTTTACAATAAGTCAATTGCAGAGATGACAATGTATCCTTCGGATCCTAACGAAAATCTGATGTTTATGTGTACGTGGCCGGATGTCAGAACTTTGTACAACGCATTGTCTTTAGAAGATAATATTACTATTTCCGAAAAAGATCATCTGAGAATTGGCGCAAATCTCGGATTCCAGAATAATACCGTAGCAAATGATTTCGGATTAGCGAGTCTCCGCATTTTTTATCCTGATATGGATGCTTCAAAAAACCGATTTCTAAAAAGCTTTGCCACAAATTATACCAAAAATAAAGGGCAGTTTGAGTTCGGATTTGGTTTGGCTTATGCCGAAAGAGCTCCTTCGGTTTCTGAAGGCTACGGATTTTATCTGTATAACAGCAGTGATTTTTATGATTATATCGGAAATCCCAATATAAAAAATGAAAATGCTATCGAAGGAAACTTTTCTGTTGGGTATAAAGCATCGCAAATCAAAGCAAAAATTACAGGTTCCTACTTCTATTTTTCAAACTATATAATAGGTAAAATTGATCCTAATACGCTTCCTATGACTATTGGTGCTTCTGGAGTAAAAAGATATGAAGCCATTGACAATGCCAAAATATTCAACACTGATTTTAATCTGACTTATGATTTTCTGGAAAATTGGCAATTTAAATCGCAACTGACTTATAGTTTTGGAAAAGATAATGAAGGAAATAATCTGCCATTTATAAGTCCGATTAAATACAGCGCTGGAATCGATTTTAAGAAAGAAAAAATTAATGCTGGAATTAATGCTTTAGGAAATCTGGCTCAAAATGAATTTGCAAAAGTGTACGGACAAACCAAAACTCAAGATTATCTCATTTTTGGACTTAATGCAGGCTATACTTTCAATTGGAGCCAAAACAGAATAAAAATACAAACTGGTGTAGAAAACATTTTTGACAAATATTACACCACTTATGCCGACTGGAATAAAATTCCGCGAATGGGACGAAATGTCTTTGTAAATCTCACTTTCAATTTTCATTAAAATCCAATCAATCAGGTTAACATATAAAAACAAATGTAAAACAGTATGATTAGAATCATGTTTTGAAAAAAATGATGATAATATATTTACCCTATTAAAATTATGTATTAAAATATATTCTAATACAAGCTTAAAAAAATAAACACCATCAGCTTTATAGGTTGGCAAAGCCGAAAATACAAAGAAAAAAAATGAATAAGAACTTTTTAGTACAGGAAATAATCCGATTGAAAAAGGAAAAAAATGCTGTTATCCTAGCTCATTATTATCAAGATGAGGATATTCAGGAAATAGCAGATTTTATTGGAGATAGTCTTGAACTGGCAAAAAAAGCTCAGAATACAAATGCAGATATTATTGTTTTTGCAGGAGTCCACTTTATGGCAGAAACAGCAAAAATTTTAAACCCAAACAAAAAGGTAGTACTGCCCGATTGGAACGCTGGCTGTTCGCTTGCTGATGGCTGTCCGCCTGAAGATTTTAGATTATTCAAAGAACAGCATCCCGATCATATTGTGGTTACTTACATCAATTGTTCTGCCCAAATAAAAGCTATGAGCGATTTAGTCTGCACATCGGCAAATGCAAAAAAGATAATCGAATCTATACCAGCAGAACAAAAAATCATATTTGCTCCAGATGAAAACTTGGGCAAATACCTTCAAAAAGAAACCAAACGCGAACTGGTCTTATGGAAAGGCTCTTGTGTTGTACATGAAGCCTTTTCATTAGACAAACTAATCGAAATATATAACAAAAATCCGACTGCAAAAATTGTAGCACACCCTGAATCTGAAGACCATATTTTAAAAGCAGCACATTACATTGGCTCAACTTCGGGAATTATTAATTTCATTAAAACGGATCCTGCTGCCGTTTTCATTGTGGCCACAGAAGCCGGTATCCTGCACGAGCTTTCAAAAGCTGTACCTGATAAAAAGCTGATTCCGGCTCCTACCACAGAAGACAATAGCTGTGCCTGCAGTGAATGTGCCTATATGAAAATGAATACACTCGAAAAATTGTATTTGTGCCTCAAAAATGAAAGACCAGAAATGCTAATTAAAGATGAGCTGAGAATTGAAGCCTTAAGGCCTATTAAAAGAATGCTCGAATTATCATAATATACGCAATAACCTTAAATCAAAATAACATGCTTAAAACAGATATACTTATCATCGGTTCTGGTATTTCAGGATTATTTTTTGCTATGAAAACGGCAAAAAAACGTCCAGACTTATCTATTGTTATAATGACGAAAGAAACAGCCAAAAATACCAATACGCAACTCGCTCAAGGCGGTATTGCCGTAGTGACAGACCTTATTAAAGACAGTTTTAACAAACACATACATGATACACTTCGTTCTGGAGGCGGCCTATGTGATAAAGAAGTAGTTAGTATGGTTATCAAACAAGCTCCTGACAGGCTTCGAGAACTAATTGAAATAGGCGCTTCATTTGATAAAAATGAAAAAGGACAATGGGATCTGGGTTTAGAAGGCGGGCATTCACAACATAGAATATTGCATCATAAAGATAGCTCCGGACAGGAAATCGAGCAGAAACTGCTCAAAATAATCAAGAAAATGCCCAATATTGAACTTTTAGAGAATCATATGGTCATTGACTTAAATACCGAAACAAAAAAAGCTAAAACTACTTGTACCGGGGCATTTTTCTTTGAAAAGAAACACAATCGAATTAAATACATTAGAGCAAGAACTGTTGTTTTATGCACAGGCGGATGCGGTCAGCTTTTTGAAAACACAACAAATCCGAAAATAGCAACAGGAGACGGATTGGCAATTGCGGCTCGTGCTGGCGCAGAAATTGTCGATATGCAGTACATTCAGTTTCATCCAACAGCTTTATATACAGGAAAAGAAAATCCGCTGTTTTTGATTTCTGAAGCTGTAAGAGGCTTTGGCGCACATATTGTAAATGAGGAAGGAAAAAGATTTTTATTTAAATATGACATCCGAGGCGAATTGTCTACGCGAGATATGGTTTCAAATGCCATTAGTAAAGAACTTCAAATAAGCGGAAAAAGTCATGTTTATTTAGATTGCAGACATTTAGATGCAAAAGCTTTTTCAAATCAATTTCCTGTAATTACAGCTCATTGCAATGAGTTAGGAATTCGTCCAGAAAAAGATCTGATTCCTGTTGTTCCTGCAGCTCATTATCAGTGTGGTGGAATTAAAGTGGATCAAAATGGAGTTACCTCAATAAAAAATCTTTACGCAATTGGGGAATGCGCTAGAACAGGTCTTCATGGTAAAAATCGTCTCGCATCAAACTCTCTTCTTGAAGGTTTGGTCTTTGCACATCAGGCTTCAGAAAATGTAGATAAAACTATTGCCGAATTTATCTTTTCATCACAAATACTAATTCCGAAGTTTCCAAAGGCACATCAAGTTGATGATTATCTTGCTTTTGAAATACTTAAAAAAGAATTGCAAAAACTGGTTACTTCATTTTATACAAGTGAAGAACGTGATGCTGAATTAGCTTTTGAAAAAATAAAAGAGCTTCATAATTACGCCGTTTCGCTTACAGAAGCACACGAAATTACGATTCCATTTATCGAATTTTCAAACATGATTGCGGCTTCTTTGCTGATCATTAAACAATGTAAAGCTGCAGCAGACCAAAAAATATGCTGAAACCAAAATTAATCTATACCCCAACCATTATGAAACTAACAAGCAAAACAACCATTGGTGAAATCGTCGCAGATGATTTCAAAACAGCAGCCATTTTTACAAAATTCCATATTGATTTTTGCTGCAAAGGATACCGAACTATCCAAGAAGTTTGCAAAAAAAGAGATATAGAAGAAAGTGTTCTTATAGAGCATATTGAAAAAGCAAGAAGCAGTTCTGCCAATCAGTCTTTTGATTATAAAAGCTGGTCTGCAGACATGATTGCAGATTATATAACAAAAACTCATCATAGATATGTTACAGAAAAGTCTCCTATCATTTTGGAGTATTTAAATAAATTATGCGGTGTTCACGGTGCGATTCATCCTGAGCTACATGAAATTCATACTATTTTTTCAAAAACGTATTTGGATCTCACGGCTCATATGAAAAGAGAAGAGTTGGTTGTTTTTCCTTTTATTAAAAAAATGAAAGCCGCACACAGTAAAGGTACAGAACTGGAAACACCGCCTTTTTTATCTATTGAAACGCCAATTGTAACCTTAAAAGATGATCATATTACAGAAGGGCAGCGCTTTAAAAGAATTGCGGCATTAACCAATAATTACACACCGCCTGCTGACTCATGCAACACCTATAAAGTAGCTTTTCTTATGTTAGAAGAATTTGACAAAGATTTAAAAAAGCACATTCATCTGGAAAACAACATCTTGTTTCCTAAAGCAATTGAGCTCGAAAAAACATTTGAAAAAGTGTCATAAATAAAAACGAAACCATGGAAAAATATGTAATCAAACGTAATGGGGATTATAAGCCTTTTGAAGCTTATAAAATTCAGGATGCCATTCAAAAAGCCTTTCAGAGCGTCAGTCAGCCTGTCGACAAAAGAATTTTCAAAACTGTTCTTTCTGGTCTTGAGGCAAAGTTTTCTTGGCCTGTAGAAGAAATTCAGGACATCATAGAAAGAGTACTTTTTGAAAATGGATATTTCCAGACCATGCGTTCGTTTATAATTTATCGCCATACGAGAAAATTGCAGCGAGAACATATTAATGGTTTAAACGATGACACCACTTACATAGACAGTACGCAAACTGTTGAAGAATACATCAACCAATCAGATTGGCGAATTAATGCGAATGCAAATATTTCGTATTCAAACGCGGGACTAGTCAGCAATACCGCTGGAAAAGTAATCGCCAATTATTGGCTGGATAAAATATATAATAAAGAAGAAGGTTCTGCTCATAGGAATGGCGACATACATATCCATGATTTGGATTGTCTTACCGGATACTGCGCTGGTTGGAGCTTGCGTGTGCTATTAAATGAAGGTTTTAATGGCGTGCGTGGCCGTGTCGAGAGCAGACCTCCTTCTCATTTTAGAGAAGCATTAGGGCAAATGGCTAATTTCTTAGGAATTCTGCAAAGCGAATGGGCAGGCGCTCAAGCTTTCAGTTCTTTTGATACCTATTTGGCTCCTTATGTTTTTAAAGATCAGCTTTCTTATGATGAAGTTTTAAAAGGAATTAGAAGTTTTGTTTACAATCTAAATGTGCCGGCACGCTGGGGCCAATCGCCTTTTACGAATATTACCTTGGATTGGAATGTGCCAGAAGATTTAAAAGAACAGATTCCAACTCGAAATGACGAACATTTGTTTTTAAAGGTTACTGATGAAAATCTGATTCTGGAAGCTAAAAACAGAGGCGTTTCAAAATTGATAGATTTAAAATATGCTGATTTTCAAAAAGAAATGAATCTTATCAATAAAGCGTATTACACCATTATGACCGAAGGTGATGCAAACGGACAGCCTTTTACGTTCCCTATTCCAACAGTAAATATTACAGAAGATTTTGACTGGAACGGAGAAAATGTCGATTTGCTTTTTGAAAACACAGCTAAAATTGGTTCATCTTATTTCCAGAATTTTATTGGAAGCCAATATCTTTTGGACGAAAATGGAAATCGAATCGAAAATCCAGATGCTTATAAACCAAATGCGGTACGCAGTATGTGCTGTCGTTTACAGCTCGATTTAAGAGAATTGCTAAAACGCGGAAACGGTCTCTTTGGAAGTGCCGAAATGACGGGAAGTATTGGCGTCGTAACCATCAACATGGCGCGTCTCGGATATTTGCATAAAGGAAACATCATTACTTTATTTGAACACTTAGATGAATTGCTTCAAATAGCTAAATCGACTTTAGAAAAGAAAAGAATCTTCATCCAGCAAATGTATGACCGCGGACTTTATCCGTATACGCAGCGTTATTTGAAACATTTTAGAAATCATTTTTCTACCATTGGCGTAAACGGAATGAACGAAATGGTTATAAATTTTTCTGAAGGAAAACAAAATATAACGGATACCTCAGGAATTCATTTTGCAACCGAAATTCTCGATCATATTCGACTGCGAATGAAAGAATTTCAAGAAGAAACTGGAAACCTTTATAACCTAGAAGCAACTCCAGCAGAGGGAACAACGTATCGTTTTGCAAAGGAAGACAAAAAACGTTTTCCTGAAATACTGCAAGCGGGACAAAATGAAAATATATACTATACGAATAGTTCACAAATTCCAGTCGATCATACCGATGATCCTTTTGAAGCCTTATTGCTTCAAGATGAATTACAATGCAAATATACTGGCGGTACAGTTTTGCATCTTTATATGAGAGAAAAAATAAGCAGTTCTGAAGCTTGTAAAAACTTCGTTAAAAAAGTTCTCACCAACTTTAAACTGCCCTATATAACCGTAACACCAATTTTCAGCATCTGCCCTATTCATGGCTATTTAAATGGTGAACATGAATACTGTCCAAAATGCGATGAAATTTTACTCAATAAAAACAATCAAAAACACTTGGCTTATGAAAACGAAAACGCGTAAAATTCTAGAAGAGAACAAATCCCAAAGAAGTAAATGTTTGGTTTATACACGTGTAATGGGATATCACAGACCTGTAGAAAGTTTTAATATTGGAAAAAAAGGTGAACACCAACAGCGTACACATTTCGAAGAAACCATTATCTATTAAAGGAATATATAGCCTCACGCCTTTTACTTTATTAGATTATCCGCATAAAACGGCCTGCATTGTGTGGTTTGCAGGCTGTAACATGCGGTGTTTATACTGCTATAATCCAGATATTGTTTTAGGAAAAGGAAAAATAGATTTTGATTCTGTTCTTTCCTTCCTAAAAACTAGAAAAGGATTATTAGACGGCGTAGTATTAAGCGGTGGCGAATGTACTTTACACAAAAAAATAATTGATTTTATAAAAGAAATCAAAACAATGGGATTTGCGGTAAAAATAGACACCAACGGTTCCAGCCCAAAAATATTGAACAGCCTGATTCATGATCAATTAATTGATTATGTAGCGTTAGATTTCAAAAGTCTTCCTCATACCTTTAAACACCTAACGCAATCAGGCTTATTTTCAGAATTTGAAGAAAGTTTAAAACATTTGATTCACTCGAACCTTCCATTTGAAGTTCGTACCACTTTTCATTCTTCTTTGATTGAAGAAAAAGATTTCGCAAAAATGATTGAATACTTAGAGAATCAAAATTTTGAAGGAAATTATTATGTACAGCATTTTATGAATAATGTGCCAACGCTTTCAAAACTAGACGTTTCAAACAAAGAAATACAACTTAAAAACTTCTCTACTCCAAAAATAAAAGTTATTTTTAGAGATTGATAATCCAAAATGAACACGTTATGACTTTGCATCATTTTGTACTAATACTTCATCTATTGGCGGCCACAATATGGGTTGGCGGTCATTTACTTTTGGCTATCTGCTATCTTCCGACAGCACTGAAGAAAAAAGACCCTAAGATTATTTTAAATTTTGAAAAGAAATACGAAAAACTCGGTATGTCTTCTCTCGCTTTACTTATCATAACTGGAATCTGGATGGCTTATGATTTTGGCATCACTGCCGAAACCTGGTTTCACTTTTCCAGCGGATTTGAAAAAGTAGTTTCTATAAAACTGATATTGCTTTTCTGTACTTTCTTTTGTGCGGTCTGTGCACAATTTTTTATTATTCCAAAACTTAGACCCAATAATATCAATAAAATGGCTGTTATTATATTAACGGTTACTTCAATTGGTGTTGCAATGCTGGTTTTAGGGTCAACAATTCGTTATGGTGGAATTTAAAAATTCTTACCCAAATTCTATCAGTTCATTTAGTTAAGACATCATCCCTACAAGTATAGGCCCAAAAGCAGTCAGTAGTATATTGGCCAATGCGTAAGGAATAGTATAGCCTAAAACTGGAAATTTACTCCCTGATGCATCTTGAACAGCTTTTAATCCGATTGTTGATGTTCCTGCTCCTGTTTGTGCTCCAAGTAAGATTAAAGGATTAATTTTTAATATATACCTTCCAAAATACAGTCCAATGATATGAGGGATTATCGCAACAGCCACACCTGCAAGTAAAATACCGAATCCCGTTTCTTTAAGGCCAGAAATAAAACTTGGCCCGGCAGCTAAACCAACAAGACCAATAAACGCTGCAAGACCAACGTTATCAAATATCCACAAGGCGGGTTCTGGAATTCTGCCAAAAACTGGAGTTCTAGAATGCAGCCAGCCAAAAATAAGTCCCATTACCAAAGCGCCACCGCTTGTTGTTAAAGTTACCGAAACTCCAAATAATGTTACCGAAAGCAAACCTAAAAGTCCGCCAAGAACAATACCTAAACCGACAAAAATAATATCGGTCTCCGGAGTTAAACGATCCAGATAACCTATTTCTTTCGCTGCTTCTTCCAGTTTTGCAGGTCTTCCTGAAAGATTCAAAATATCACCTCTATTTAAAACCGTTCTCGACTGAAGCGGTATTTCATGATTCTCTCTCGTTATTTTGTTTAACATTAGTCCATGATAAAAACTGGCTTTTCGAAGAGCTTTTACTGTTATTCCTTCAATTGCTTTATTAGTGATTGTAACATCTAAATGTGCTAATGGGAAATTTAACAATTCTTCATCCAAGATTTCTGGCCCAATAGAAAAGAGACTGTCTAAAATGATTCCGTGCTGTCCCATAATAACCAAAACATCATCTTTATAAATTATAGTATCAGGTTTTGGGTCTAGCAATTGATGCTCATGGCGTATCCTTTGGATCACAATATTCTTGTTAGATATTAATCTTTCAAACTCGCTTATACTGATTCCTATCCATTTCTCGTTGGTTATTTTATAGGCTCGGATAATCCATCTCTGGTAGGCACTTCTCATTCCAGGACCATACTCAGTTTCACCAGAAATGGTTTCTGCCAACTTTTCACTTTCTTCAACTAAATTAATTCCAAGTAGTTTCGGAGCAATTCCGGTTAAAAAGAAAACAAAAGACGCTGCTCCTACTAGATAAGTTACAGAATAGGCTACGGGAATATTATTGATTAATCGGCTTTTTTCTGCATCAGCAAGATTTAAGTGACTAATAGCATCTGAAGCAGTACCAATCACAGTTGATTCAGAAAATGCCCCTGCTAACAATCCTGCTGCCGTTCCTATATCATAACCTAAAAAAGTAGAGACAGAATATGCTACTAAAAGGCACGATAAACAAATCACCAAAGTAAGCAGTAATTGTGGAAATGCATTCTTTTTAAAACCTTGAAAAAATTGAGGCCCAACTTTATACCCTGTAGAAAAGAGAAAAAAATCAAAGAAAATGGTTTTTACAATACCGGGGATTTCAATATCCAACTGACCAATTAGTACTCCAGCAAATAAAGTCCCTAATACAACACCTATTTTAAATGTTCCTATCTTAATGCGTCCGATTAAGAATCCAAGAGCTAGGCATAAAAAAAGTGCCAATTCAGGATGTTCTCTAAGTATAGCTGTAACCATATTACATTTTTTATATAAATTTAAACAAAAAAAGCAATCAACACACTATATTTCAATTATTTACAAACAATTAATTATAATCATATTGTAGTAAACAGAAAACTAACCGTGGTAGAATTAAATCAAAATGGCTATTTTTGATGGTGAGCCAATTTGGAATAAACAGAAGGTACAAACTGTTTTTTTAGCATAAGAACCTTCGCAATTATTCTATGAAACCCATGTTACAAATACAAAAATGAATTTTCAAACCATAATACCAGATAGATCTATTTCGCTTTTTGTAAAAAATATTTGGGTATTTGAAAGTGAAGAGAACAACGCTACAACGAGTTTGCCATTTTTTGCAGATGGTTTTCCTGGTTTGATGTTCCATCAGTCCGAAAATGGATTGACGGTGAAACCTCACGATAAAAAAATGCCAGAAATTTTTGTTTACGGGCAAACCATCAATCCCATTGTGCTAGAACTTTCAGGATCTTACTCTATTCTAGTTTTTCAGCTGTATCCTTTTGTGCTGCAAACCTTCTTTGGTATTCTTCCACAAAGCATAAATGACAACTGCTATTATTTAGACAATGCAGACAACAAAATCACAGCACTTAATCTGGAATTGATTTCCTGCAAAACTGCAAATGAAAAAATTGACATTATTTCTAATTTACTTTTACATTATTTTGAAACCAAAAAACAAAACCTCGATCTAGAAATACGTCAAGCAATTGCAGAAATTATAGATGCAAAGGGACAAGTGCCTATTCGAGCCATTGCTGAGAAGCAAAAAATCAATCTGCGAACTTTTGAAAGGAGATTTTTAAAAGAAACAGGACTTTCGCCCAAACAATTTGCGCAAATATTGCAATTTCAAGCTTCATTGGAACAATTATCCATAAAAAACTACACAAAATTGACTGACATAGTTTACGAAAATGGCTTTGCAGATCAATCGCATTTCATCAAAGTGTTTAAAGCATTTACAGGCAAAACACCAAAAAAATTCAGTAAATAGCCGTACTGTCGTTTTTATTCTATTTTCTAAAAAATCCCTGTTGCACCTTTGTATCATTAACTTAAAAAATGATATAAAATGAACATTATAATTTTTGGAGCAACAGGAACAGTAGGTCAAGAACTCGTAAAACAGGCAATAGCACAAGGCCATCAAGTCACAGCCTTTGTTCGCAATCCTGAAAAAATGCAACATGCAGACAACACGAATTTAATGCTATACAAAGGAGATGTATTAAATAGCAAAGAAGTAGAAAATGCATTAAAAAATCAAGATGCGGTCTTGTGCGCCTTAGGTGATGGTAGAACAGGAACAATCAGAGCTGCGGGAACCAAAACGATCATTGAGGCAATGGGAAATACCGGAATAAAAAGATTGATCTGCCAAACTACATTAGGAATGGGTGAAAGTTACGCAAACCTAAATTTTGTCTGGAAACACATCATGTTTGGAATGCTGCTAAAAAAAGCTTTTGCAGATCATAAATTACAGGAGCACTATATTTTAAACAGCGATTTGGATTATTCCATTGTAAGACCAAGTGCTTTCACAGACGGAGAAATTACCAACCAATTTAAAATTGGGTTTGATGGGAATCTCAAAGGGCTCAATTTGAAAATTTCCCGCGCAGATGTTGCGAACTTCATGCTGCAACAGGTTTTAGCAAAAGAGTATTTGAAAAAAGCGGTTAGTATTTCTAATTAATGGCTATGAAACTGACTGATATCATACTTATTATTGCGGCAACTTTTACTGCTTTAATGGCTGGTCTTTTCTTTTCCTACTCTGTTTCTGTTACGTTAGGTTTAGGAAAATTGAACGATAAAGAATTTCTTAGCGCTATGCAGCACATAAATAAAGAAATTCAAAATCCATTATTTTTCACTTGCTTTTTTGGTGCTTTAATAATGCTTGTTATTGTGTGTATATCACGTTACAATCAAAACTCATTTATATTTTTAATTACCGCAACGTTGATCTATTTATTAGGTGTTTTTGTGGTAACGGCTTTTGAAAACGTTCCGCTGAACAACAAACTTGAAGTTTTCGACATTTCAAATTCAACAGAAATAGCCGTAAAGCAAATGCGAAATATATTTGAAAAACGTTGGAATTTTTGGAACAACATAAGAACCGTTTTCTCAATATTAAGTTTACTACTTGTAATTTTAGCCTGTATTCAAGAAAACAAATAAACAGGACTGCTACTAAAAGCAATACGACTTTGTAAAAACAAAAAAGCGAAAATATTTTCCAAGCATAAAAAAAGCCTGAGACCATATAATCTCAGGCTTTTCTTTATTTTATTTGCCTCGATGAAACAGAATTCGATCCAACATCTTAATTTCTGTTTTTATCTTATAAAGTCATTTGGACCAAATTAAAGTTTTAATGCCATCATAAATAAAATTATAATCTCTCTATTTTAAAATAAGCAATTTCCTCCTCATTTCTTATCAGATTGCTTAATCGCTTAAACCCTACTTTTTGCAACACATTTTGCGATCCAGTGTTCTCAAGATCTGTTATGGCAACGACTTCATTTGTATTTGTATTTTCAAAACAATACTGCGTTATAGCTTTGCATACTTCTGTAGCAATGCCTTTTCCCCAGTATGCCCTACTAAGCACATACCCTATCTCTATCTGATCTGTATTTTGTACAAAAATACGGGCAACACACATTCCTATAAAACTATCATCGACAGAGTTGAATATTGCCCATCGGCTCAGATTTTTATTTTTATAATTTTCTAGGAGTTCGCTAAACATTTCGATATATCTCTCAGGTGAAGTATCAGGAAGATATTGCGTCACTTGATTATCTTCAAAAAGATCTAAGAATGTCTGTTTTTCCTCAGGCAAAAATTCGCGTATAATTATTTTGGGGCTTTGATAGATAATATGCATTTGGTACTATATAATATAAATGAATTAGAATCTGTCTTCTAAAATTAGTAACAGGATTTCTCTTTTGTAAATATATCGAAAATTTCCAATCACAAAAAGCACTGATTAGCGCAAGGGAATAAAACAAAATTAAAAATAGTCTGAATCTTTCATCCATGTTATCTGATCATCCTCATGAAATATTGGACAAAGAATTATACTTTTCTCGCCCTTCTCGTCGAGAATATACCAATCTGTAGCAGTATCAACTATTAAATCAAGAAATTTTTTTTCCTCTTCCGCTTGAGCAAGAATCAAATCATCATCCTCAACTCCTTCGCCTAGTAAAATGCTATCTTTTATAGAGAATCTTATAAAGTCAGCTAAATGTTTATTTTCAGATGGCTCAGCCAAATAATCAAATTTAAACGAAATATTACCAGAGCTTCTCATATCCCAATTGGTTTCAACAATCGATCCGATATTAAGGTCTCTCCAATACAATTCCAACTTCTTCATTTCTTTTTAGTTTACTTTAATTTTCTATTTATAAAACATTCTAAACTTACATCAACCACTCACTAACCAATTTCCTATACGTCTCTCCTATTGGCAAAGCATTTCCGCTTTTCATTACAATCTGGTTTCCATCTATTACCTTTATTTTATCCTTTGGAATAATATAAGAACGATGAATTCGAATAAACTGATTAGGAAGTTTCTCCAAAATATCTTTCATATTCTCCAGTGCCATTATCTTTTCATCATTAGTGTGAATGCGAATATAATCTCGTAATCCTTCAATATACAAAATATCGTTTAGAGCAATTTTATAATGCTTTCGATCCGCTTTTACAAATAGATAATCATCTCCTGCTTTTTCAGGAATTTGAAAAGTTTCCTGCCAACGAATGAACTTTTCTACACTTTGATAAAAACGATTAAACGTAATCGGTTTTAACAAATAATCGATCACATGAAACTGAAAAGCTTCCAGGGCATATTGCGGATAAGCTGATGTGATAATGAAATTATACTTCTGATTGAACATCTGCATCAATTCGATTCCAGTCAATTGCGGCATCTGGATATCAATAAAAATCAAATCGACCGATTCTGTATTTAAAACTTCAATCGCTTTAAAGACATCGCTATCTGCATACAAAACATTTAATCTTGAGATTTTAGAAGCGTAATCGGCAATTAATTTTACAGCAAAAGGTTCGTCGTCTAGAATAATGCAATTTATTTTTTTATTCATTTTAAATCTATTTCAAGTTCGGCTGTAAAATGTTTTTCTTCTTTTGTGATTTTTAATTGATGTTTTTCGGGATAATGAATCTGTAAACGCTTTTGCAAATTATCTAAACCAATTCCGCCTAAACTATCTTTTTTCTGTGTTCCGATTTTATTCTTCACTTTAAAAATCAATTTTTCAGATGAAACTTTTAGCTGAATTTCTATTGGTTCTAAGCCTGAAACTTCTCCGTGTTTTAAAGCATTTTCTACCAAAGGCGACAAAATGTATGGCGGAATTTCTTCACATTCATTTTTCAGTTCGACATTAAAATCAACTCGAACATTGTCTTGATGACGCAATTGTTCGAGTTCAATATACGCTTTTATATAATCAACTTCGTCTGAAAGTTTAATCTTTTCTTTCTGTGATTCGTAAGTTGTAAAACGCATAATCTGACTCAATTTATCAATTGCAATCAACGACTTATCTGACTGAAAATAAACCATTGAGTAAATGTTATTTAAAGTATTAAATACAAAGTGCGGATTAATCTGAGCTTTCAAAAATTTGATTTCGGTATTCTTATTTTCTTCCAAAATGAGCTTGTTGTATTCCAAAAGACGAATCGAATAAATCACGAACCAAAGAAACGAACTCAAAATAATTGCCATACTGCTATAATGCAAATTATCGAGCATATAACTCAGAAAATTAACGTTGGTATAATTTACTCTATCAAACAAAAGTTTGGTTATGATCTGCTCTAAAACAAATCTTAGAAAAGTAAAAATAAGATATGAAACGAAAACTCCCGCAAAAAGCCTTTTCCAATTGAAAGCTTTGAAAACCTTTTTCATTACGATCAAATAATGAAAATAAAACGTAATAATGAAAACGATAAAATAAGTGCAAAGAAATAGATCGGGTACAGAAAATCGTGCTCCAATCGGATTTTTCACGAAAGTGAAATATGAAATTAAAAGCCAATAAATAATATGAATTAGACATTCGAGCCTTTTGGTAATGGTTCCTTTATACATTCGGTATATTTTTAAAACAAAGATATACATTCAGTAAAAAGCATTTTAATGGGTTTGCAGATTAATCGAAGGGGTTTGTCGATAAAAGTGGTTTTTAGGTTTTAATTCTAACAGTTTTGCCCTGTAATTAAAACCCAAACCATGAACAGAATCATTTTATTATCCGTTTTATTTCTATTTCAAATCAATGCTTTCAGTCAACAATTTTCAGTAAAAGGAAAAATCATCAATCAGAATAAAACACCGCTGGAATTTGCAACGGCAACTTTATTAAAAGAAGACAAAACTTTATATCAACAAGCTTCAACTGATAGTTTAGGTAATTTCATTTTAAATACTGAAAAAGTGAACTATAGATTAATTATAGAACAATTTGGAACCGAATTTAGCAATAAAGAAATAATCGTAAATCAAGATCTTGATTTAGGAATAATCGAATTGAAAGAACTAGTGCAATTAGACGGCATAACTATAAAATCAAGAAAAAAACTGGTAGAACAAAAAGTAGATCGATTGGTTTTTAATGTCGAAAATTCTGTTGTTGCAACTGGCGGAACAGCTTTGGATGCGTTAAAATCTACCCCGACAGTGAGAGTTCAGAACGAAACCATTTCTATTGTTGGAAAAGGAGAAGTTTTGGTTATGATTGATGATCGTTTGAACAAAATGACGCAGGAAGATCTCGTTGCATTTCTTAGATCAATTCCTGCAGATAACATAAAAAGCATCGAAGTAATTACAACGCCTCCAGCAAAATATGAAGCGGAAGGAAACAGCGGTTTAATCAATATTAAACTGAAAACTGCTAAAGCGAATTCTTGGACTGCAAATCTTGGCTCTACTTATGTACAAAGAAGTTACGCCAGCGGAAACATAAACGGATTATTTATCTACAATTATAATAAATTGTCGCTTCAGGCTTCAATTAATAAAGGAACAGATCAATTTCGCACTACTTCAGATAATAGAATTTATTATCCAAATGAAGTTTGGAAACAAGATATTACAACCAAATCAAAAACCCATTTATTGAGCATTGGTTTTGGTGCCGATTATAAACTAACTGAAAATTGGACGTCTGGAGTAAAATATTTAGGAAGTTTTAATGACAGAACTTCAGCAAATAATCCGCTCACAACTCGTTACAATACTGCTGGAGAAATCAATTCTTATGTATTATCTGATGTAAATGCACAGAACAAACCGCAGATGAATTCAGTAAACTGGAATAATGTTTTCAATTTAAATAACGAAGGTAAAAACATTACGGTTGATTTGGATTATTTCAACTACCAAAAAAATGATTCTAGAGGTTTTTCAGGTAATGAATTGGACAAACAAAAGGAGAATATTCCAGGAACTTATTTTGCAGCAATTAATTCTAACCTGAACCGATTGAAAAATTATTCGGCAAAAATTGACTTTTCGTTTCCTTATTCTTGGGCGAATATAAGCTTTGGAGGAAAAGGATTTTATACCAACACCAAAAACAATCTGACCGTTTGTGATAACGAAACCAGAACTCCGATTCTAGACACCAATTATTCTAATATATTCACATACAAAGAATACAATGAAGCAATCTATTTTTCTGCAAACAAAAAATTAAACGAAAAATGGGAAACACAAATTGGCTTAAGAACAGAAGCTACACAAACAGAAGGCTATTCTGAAAATCTAAACCAAACTAATAAAAACAACTATATTAAATTGTTTCCAACGGCTTACGTTACCTACAATGCAAACGATAACAATTCGTATTCTTTAAATTACAGCCGAAGAATCCGCCGACCAGATTTTGATTATTTGAATCCGTTTGTGATTAGAACCAGTCCGTTTTACTATTCTCAAGGAAATCCGTTTTTAAAACCTTCTATTATAGATAATTTTGAGTTTTCTTATATTAGAAATCAAAAATGGGTAAATACAATCTATTTTTCTCAGGTTTCTAATTTCGGACAAGAATTAGCAATTATCGATCCTGAAACGAATATTACCAAAAGTACACCAATCAACTATGCTGACACTTACCAAATTGGTATTTCAACCTATTACAATTTCAATAAATATTCATGGTGGAACAGCTTTATGGGATTCAATTTAAACTATCAAAATGTAAAATCGAGAACGAATCTAATTGCTTCTGTAGATGGTTACAACGGTTATATTTACAGCAATAATGATTTTACGGTAAATCAATCTAAAACTCTTTTTCTGGGTTTAAATTATGGTTTGCAATTGCCAGGACGCTATCAAGTTTTTAATATTTCGACTTTGAATATTTTGGATGTTTCCGTGAAATTTCTAGCATTAAAAAAGAACCTTTCGATTACTTTAACTGGCGAAGATTTATTGAATACGCAAAAGCCTTTAATTTCTTATTATTCAAACGGAATTAAAAACACAATGAAAAATTATGGTGATTCTAGAGCTTTTAGAATTGCATTGAGTTACAAATTCGGAAACCAAAATGTAAAATCTAAGGATAGAAACTTTGGAAATGAAGAAGAAAGAAATCGTACGAATTAGTTTTTTACAATAAACTCAATTGAGACAAAATGGCTTTAAACATTACTATTTTCAAATGATCGAGGCTGTTTTATCTCTTTAAAAAACAATCAAATACATAAAAAAAGCATTATTTGTTTGTTTTTATGACCAATCGGTCATATATTTGCATCGTTAAATACAACCTATCATGACAAAAGGTGAAGAAACCAGACAATTTATTATAGAAAAAGCGGCTCCTATTTTTAATACAAAAGGAATTGCAGCTACTTCTATGAGCGATATTATGGAGGCCACGAAATTGTCTAAAGGAAGTATGTATGTACATTTTGAAAACAAAGATGTTTTGGCCTGCGCTGCTGTAGATCATAATATGAAAATATTAAGTTCTAAACTTGAAAATGCACTTAGAGAAGGTAAAAGTGCCAAAGAGCAGCTTTTTGCTTATATCGATTTTTTTAGTAACCCAATCAATCCACCAGTAATAGGCGGATGCCCTTTGCTAAACTTTGGAACTGAAGCAGACGACACAAATCCAATTGTAAAAGAAAAAGTAAACGCTGCCATCAAACGCGGACAAGTGCTTTTAACTTCGATTATAGAAAAAGGAATTGCCGATAAAGAATTTGATTCTGATTGGAATGCATCAGAATTTGCCATTACACTTTTTGCCATGCTTGAAGGAGGACACCTAATGTCTCGAGTGTCTGGCAATAACGATAACATGAAAACAATAGAGAAAACGCTTAAAAAAATTATATCTGAAAAATTAATATAATTTTTTTTGCTAAAAAAATGACCGATTGGTCATGAATAAATTTTTAATTAATTATAAAAAACAAATACCATGTCAAAAACAATTTTAATTACAGGAGCTTCAAAAGGATTTGGAAGAGCTTGGACAGAAGCTTTTTTAGCTAAAGGATACAACGTTGCTGCAACAGCAAGAAATCTAGAAACGTTAAACGATTTAAAAGAAAAATACGGAAGCGCAATTCTACCTTTAAAATTAGACGTAAACAATCGTTTAGAATCTCTAGAAGTAGTTCAGAAAGCAAAACAGCATTTTGGAACCATTGATGTTTTGATCAACAATGCAGGTTATGCGCTTACAGGCGCGATTGAAGAAGCAAGCGAACAAGAAGCAAGAGAACAATTTGAAACTAATTTCTTTGGAACATTATGGTTAACACAAGCTGTTATTCCAATAATGAGAGAGCAAAAAAGCGGTCATATTATTCAAGTTTCTTCTATTTTAGGATTGGCGACTTTACCAACAGGAATGGGACTTTACAGCGCTTCTAAATTTGCTGTTGAAGGTTTAAGCGAAACATTGGCATCTGAGGTAAAACAATTCGGAATCAACGTTACTTTATTGGAACCAAACGGTTACGAGTCTAACATCTGGCATACTGGAATTACCAGCGAAAGTTTACCATATTATGACGAAATCAAAAAAGCTTTGGCTGAAAGAGAAAACATTTTTGGTAAAGTTGAAGCGACTGCTCCAATAGTTGTAAAATTAGTAGAAAATGAAAATCCACCTTTACGTTTATTACTTGGAAAAGTGGCATTTCCGTTTGTAAAACAAAGCTATGATCAAAGATTGGAAAGCTGGGAAAAATGGAATGATGTTTCAGTTGAAGCGCATGGTTAATTAATTTTCAATTTTAAAATAAGAAAGACAATCTAGCATGATTGCCTTTCTTATTTTATTTACTAAATCGTTAAATCAAAAATTGCCAAACGTATTTCGATATTTAACCATCACTGTTTTGAATAAATCCTTATTTGACGGTGGCGAAAGCACAATCGCTTTTGAACCCGAATGAATGGATTCTTCGATATTATTTAGACTTTTTCCGCCTGTAGCCATTACTGGAAAATCGGGAAATTTAGCTGTAATCTCTTTCACAATTTTAGCTGTGTTTGCTCCTCCAGAGACATGAAAAACATTTACCCCTGCTTCTATCTTTCCTTTCAGAAAATCATAATCAGATGAAGTTACGGTTGCGATAATTGGAATAGAAACTTTCTCTCTTATTTTTTTGACATCTTTATTCTCAAACGGAATATTTACAATAATTCCCGATGCACCCGCTTGTTCAGCATAGAGAGCCATCTCTACAGATTTCTTACCTTTAGTTGTTCCGCCTCCAACACCGCAGACAACAGGTTTTCCAGCAAAATCAATCAACGTTTTAAAAATTTTTGGAGATGGCGGAAAAGGATAAACCGCCAGAATTGCATCGGCATCATTATTTTCGATAAGTGCCATATCTGTAGAAAAAAGAAATGATTTTATGTTTTCATTTTTCAGCAACAAACCTTGGCAGTTTTTACCAATAATCTCTGGTGTAGTGAGGGCTTTAGTAACGATTTTATTTCTTCTGAATAACCGATCCCAAAGTGAACTTTTCTTTTTATTTTCCCAGAATGAGCCTGAAATTGAACTAATCTGCATGGTCTTATTTTTTACATTTCGGCCAAATTTAATACAGCAAAATCTAAATTTTCTTAAAATAAAAAGTGAAAATTCAGATTTTGTAATGAGTTAGGAAAAATTTGTAGTGAAATTAAATCTAGTAATTAATTCAATAAAAATCTCAGAAAAACTAAAATCCTATATTGTAATTTACAGTATATTCGCTACAAACCAAAAAACTAACTAAATTTAAAAACCATTAAATTATGATTCGCAAAGCATTATTAGTTCTCATTTCTATTTTTTTACTCCAAAGCTGTAATGTAGGTACATCTGGAACCTGGAAAAACGAAAGCATTGAAAAAGATAAAAAAGAAGAAATAAAACTTTTGAATGATAAACTATTTAAAGCAATAATGAGCAATGATGTGAAAGGTGTAAGAGCATTGCTTGTCGATAAACTAATCGAAAAAGATGGAGATAAAATCGACAAATTGATTAACGACATAAGTACTACTTATAAATCTGAAAGTTATAGAGTTCTCGATGAATATAATGTTGAAAATTCGTCAACTAATATTAGCAACACTTTATTGTCTGGAGCGTCTAAAGACAATGATTATGTCATAAATTATTTGGCTTTAAATAAAGACATGTATACATCACTATTTATACCTAATGGGCATTCTAATGAAATATTATTTACCATAATTTATGGAAAATATGACGATGAATGGAAAATAAATATATTTAGAGTTGGCCAATATAGCTTGCTTAAACAAACAGCACCTGATTATTATAAATTAGCACAAGAAAGCTATAAAAAAGCGTCTCTAATAGATGCCGTAAATTATAGTAGTTTAGCAAAACAGTGCTTGAGACCAGCAGATGAAAATTTTAAATATAAAAAAGAAAATGAAATAAATGATTTTCATAATAAGCTAATGAATGAAGTAAACTCGAAGTTCTCTTTACCATTAACTTTTGAAAATATTGAATCTAAGCCAAAGCTATGCAGCATTTATCCACAAGTAACAGCTGAAGGATATTTTCCAATGATTTGCTACTATTCAAATATTAACCTTAAAGACACCACGGCTTTAAAAATAGAAAATAATAAAGTTAAAACTGAAGTAAACAAATTATTCACTGGTCTTTACAAAGATAAAAAAGCTGTTTTATACAGAATATATAATGAAATGCCTGACGGAAAAAAAATAATTGACCACTATGGCATTGTTGATAAGATAAAAAATTAATTGTTGTAAATAAAAAAAGCGAAAGGTTTAAACCTTTCGCTTTTTTTATGATTTCAGAGATATTAAGCCTTATTCTTCTTAGTTTTAGATTTTTTTCTCCCTTTCTTCCACCAAATTATAAATCCAGTTATAGGCAATGAAGCTCCAATCAAACTGACCAAACTCCAGATTATTTTTCCTGTAAGACCAAAGAAAACTCCTGTATGCAGATCGTGATTACTAGCTTCATAAATATCAGCAGCGTTATTGTCTTTGTATAATTTAGTTCTAAGCAACTGACCTGTTTTTCCATCAAAGAAAAGCGTATTTTGATTTCTTGCCCAATCATTTGGATACGTCATTCTTAATCGCAATTCTCCTGTTTTTCTGATAGAAAATGAAACTGAAGTTGCTCCAGGATATTTTTCATTTGCATTTTCGTAAATAGTATTATAACGAACAGGAATTGTAGTCGAATCAATTTTAGCATTAGAAACCACTTCGTCCCCTTTTCTAAGCTTGCTTCCGGTAACCAAACTAACTCCTTTTTTTACTGCATCATATTTAAAATACGTTCCAGAAAAAGCAATTAAAAGCAGAAAAATTGAAGCATAAAATCCGAGAACTTGGTGTAAATCAAAATTGATTCTTTTAAACGAACCGCTCCATTTTATTTTTAAGGATTGTTTAAGCTGGCGTCTCTGTTTTGGAAACCATAAAATTAATCCCGTTATCAGCATAATAATAAAAATTACCACTGCCCAACCTTGAATAAATTCGCCAACTTCTCCTAACAACAAAGTGCGATGTATTTCTAGTACCGTATTCAGCCAATCTGCTCCCTGCTGATTGATTAAAGTTCCATCGTACGGATTGAAATAATATGTCTTTTTCTTTTTCGTAGAAATTTGAACGGCAGCATTCGGTTCCACTTTATCGATTTTTAAAGCGGTAATTTTCTGTTTGGGTTCAAGACGTTCGTAATTTTCAATTATAGTTTTTAAACCTATAAAGGGCTTTTCCTGAACAGGAACATGCATGTATTCTTTGTTCGTAAAATCGCGAATTTCTTCTTCAAAAACATAAAGAAAACCCGTGATGCTCACTATAAAAACAATGAGGCCCGATGCTAAACCGAGCCACAAATGTATTTGTCTAATTGTATTTTTAAAACCTTTGGTCATAATTTGCAATAAAATCCAAATGTAGAAATATCATTTTAAATGACGAATTGTATTCTTAGAATTTAAACGTAATATTTCCTGTAACTCTTGTTGGGTTTTGAGCTGCTAAACGATATGACCAATATTTCTCATTCGTAAGATTGTCAACTTTTAAGCCTAATCTGAATTTTGGTCTGTCGTAAAACACAGAAGCATCCAAAACGGTATAAGAAGGAATACTGAATTTAAATGTTGAAGTATTGGTTTGGTAGTACTCACTTCCATAAATTCCACCAAATCCAAATCCAAGACCAGAAGCTGCTCCTTCGGTTAATCTATAACTTGCCCAAAGATTGGCTGTTGTAGGCGAACCAGCTGTTGTAGGTCGTAAACCATTAATACTCGGATTTGCTTTTGTATATTCACTATCATTATAAGTATAACCAGCAACGATGTTTAAACCTTTAATCGGATTTGCAATAAATTCTGCTTCAAAACCTTTACTCAATTGTGTTCCGTCTTGAATCTGGAAATTTACATGATCTGGATCATCGCGAGTTACATTAGTAACTTTAATATCATAATAACTAAAAGTTGCGCTAATTTTATTAAAGTCAAACTTAACTCCACCTTCTAGCTGATTCGCTTGATTTGGTTTGAAAGTATTTCCGTAGAAATCAGATCCACCCACATTATTGAATCCGTTCATATAATTTCCAAAAACAGATACTTTATCTTTAACCACTTGGTAAACGGCACCAAATCTAGGAGAAAATGCCGTCTGATTGTAATTTCCTGCAATAGAATCACGGCTTGGGTAATACACTCCTTTGTTAATATAACGATCGGCTCTAACACCTCCCATTACCAATAATCTATCGGTAACATTTAATACATCTGACACGTAGGCACTATAAGTTCTTTCGTTGTTTGACACCATGTTGGTATAAGTAGCATTTTGAAATAAAGGCTCAATTTTATTTAGAGTAAAATTGTTATAAGCATCACCAGGTTTTCTAAAATTAAGCGCTGGCATATTTACCGTTGCATCATTACGAGTTGCGCGAAGGCTGTAAAAATCTAATCCTGCTACTACTCTATTTCGCAATTTTCCGATTTTAAAATCTCCATTAAAGTTTTGCTGAATATCAGTTCCGTAATAAGGATAATCTTGATTGGTAACTTGCTGTCTCAACGTTTCATTACTTAACATAGTCAAAGCCACAACATAGCCTTCAGATGAAGATCTTGTGCGCGAAACGATAGTTTGTGAAGTCCATTCATCAGAAATTTTATATTTCAATTGTGCAAAAATATTGTATTGCTGACCTGTGTAATTTACTGTATTATTGGCAAAAGAAAGATTGTACGGAATTCCTAATTCTTCAATGCTGTGCGCTGTAGCATCTGCTTTTGTATAAGGCGTTAATCGCGTTGGCGAAGTCCCTTTTGAAGCACTAAACTCAGCATCAATTAATAATGTCAATCTTTCATTTACTTCATAAGAAAAACTTGGCGCAATAAAAAAGCTTTTGTTGAATCCAGCGTCCTGAAAACTTCTTTCGCTATGTAAAGCAGTATTGATTCTAAAAAGAGCTGTTTTGTCTTCGTTAAGTGGCGTATTGATATCAGCCGTTAAACGATTCAAATCCCAGTCACCAGCTGAAAAAGAAACTTCTCCTTTAAAGAAATTAAAAGGCTTTTTGGTTACTCTGTTAAACAATCCTCCAAAAGAAGAAATCGTACTTCCAAACAACGTTGCCGATGGTCCTTTTATGACTTCAATACGCTCTAAATTTGACGGATCGATTGAGTTATACGTAAAACTTCCAACTCCGTTTCTAACCAATTGCGGTGTCGCAAAACCTCTAGAAATGTTGGTTGTTCTTCCTTGGTTTCTCACTTCGGCAATACCAGCACCAGGAACGTTTTTAAAAGCACTGTTATAATCTGTTATAACTTGTTCTTTCATCAATTCCTTGCTTACAATAGTATAAACCTGCGGATTTTCCATGTTTTTCAGTTTCATTTTAGAAACCTCTTCACTTTCTTTTCTAGCAAATCGATTTCCTCCAGAACTTACAATTACTTCCTCTAATTTTTGAGAAGTATAAGTCAGTTCAAAATCAAGTGTTACTTCAGTATTATTCTGATCCACAATAACTGAAGCTGGAGAAGATTCATAACCGTTTAGTTTTATTTCAACTAAATAAGTTCCAAACGGAATATTTTTTAATTGATATGTACCATCAGAATCGGTAGTTGCAGTTTTATTTAATTCTGAAATTTTAACTGTTGCACCTTGTAAATAATTTCCGTCTTTAACGATTGCCTTACCAGAAATTGTACCCACAGTTGATTGAGAGAAGGCTTGTTCTGAACATAAAAAAATGATCAAAAAAGCAATAAACACTTGACATAAATATTTGTCATTTAGTGTTTTAAAAATTGTTTTCATATAAAATTCGTAATTTATCCTTATTTAGACTGGTTACAAATATATAAACGAGAACTGGATTCTTAAAGAAAGATTAAAACTTTCTTAAAAAATAATTAAGAGAGCGATATATGATACAAACTCTTTTAGAATTGAAAAAAAATCTATCTAAAAACCAACCACACCACGGAAATTAAATTATAATTTTTCTTGTGTTTCATCAACTAGTTTTCAGTTATTTATAAGTCAATCAATGCGTTTCAAATAAAAATCGGGTTGCACAAACCGTTATTCTTTTCTATTTTTATAAAATCTGGTGAAACTCTTTAACCTGATTTTAATAATAAATAAGAGAAAATTAAAATGAGCAACGACAAAAAACTAAAAGCTGTCGCTTTCGGAGAAGTACTTTGGGATATTTTTGGTAATGAGAAAAAAATTGGTGGAGCGCCTTTAAATGTAGCCCTTCGTATGAAAGCTTTAGGAGCCGATTCTAATATGATTAGCTGTGTAGGAAACGATGCAGACGGAGAAGCAATTATAACCGAAGTAAAAAAATTAGGATTGAATACCGATACTATTCTAAAATCGGATGATTTTCCAACTGGATTGGTAAATGTCACGTTGGACGAAAGTAAATCGGCTACTTATGAAATTCTTTACCCTTCTGCTTGGGATAAAATTACCTTAAACGAAGAAGCAAGAGAACTAGTTGTAAACTCCGATGTTTTAATCTACGGAAGCTTAGTTTGTCGAGATGAAGTTTCTAGAAATGCTCTAGAAGAATTGCTCAACACGCACACCTATAAAGTTTTTGATGTCAATCTAAGAAAACCTCATTACGATTACGAAATTCTACAGCATTTAATGCAGTCTGCTAATTTTATCAAATTTAATGATGAGGAAATAACTGAAATCAGTGCTGCTTTAGATTCGCCTTATACGACTATAGAGGAGAATATGAATTTTATTTGTTCGCTAACAAATGCCACAGCAATTTGTGTCACAAGAGGAAAAGATGGTGCGCTTTTATTATGGGATAAACATCTATACGAAAATGAAGGCTATACTGTAAAAGTCGAAGATACGGTTGGTGCTGGCGATTCTTTTTTAGGAGCTTTAGTCACTTCACTTTTAAACGGAAAACAACCACAAGAAGCTTTAAATTTTGCTTGCGCAACAGGAGCTTTGGTAGCTGGATCTACAGGCGGAAATCCTGATATTCGTATAACTGATATCGAAAATCTGATTAATAAAAATTAATATTCTTTTAGATAGAATAGTCAAACCCGTCAGGTTTTTAAAACCTATCAGGTTTACAACACATAAAATAAATTATTTGCGAAGCCTGATTTCTAAAATCAGGCTTTTTTATACTTAAATCATTCCTTTTTGCTTTCAAACATGGGAAATATGTAAATTTAAAATGGAATTATTTCTTCCTAATCAATATGGGCGCAGTAACTTGTGATTTCAAATAATTTAAGGAAGAATGATGAAAAAATTACGAATTTCTCTTATCAATATTCACGGACTTTTAAAAGGTTCTGGTTTAGAAATCGGACGAGATGCAGACAACGGAGGCCAGACCAAATATATTTACGAATTAGCCGAATTTTTATCGCAGCATGAAGATGTAGAACACGTTCATCTTTTTACAAGATTAATTGATGATCCTGCTCTTTCGCCAGAATATGCTGTGCCTGTTGAAATTATAAATGATAAACTAGACATAAGAAGAATTCCGTTTTTAGGAAAAAAATACAAAGCAAAAGAACAGCTTTGGGAAGGGCTTGATCTTTTTGTAAATGGTGCAATGCAGCACATTAAACAGCATAATATTTTCCCAGATTGGATTCACTCTCATTACGCCGATGCTGGTTACGCCGCCGCCGAATTATCAGCTGTTTTAAATATTCCTTTTGCTCACACCGGACATTCATTAGGATTTTATAAAAAGAAAAAATTAATCGAAGGCGGAGAAACAGAAGAAGAACTCGAAAAAAAATTCAAATTCAGCACCAGAATTGCGGCAGAAGAAAGAACTCTAGAACTCGCTGAATTTATTGTTACTTCGACCGAGCAGGAAATTGAAACCTACAAAGCCTACAAAAATTTCGAACTGGGAAAATACCACGCCATTTCTCCCGGAATTGATACCCGAAAATTTGTTCCTTATTACTATCAGGAAAATGATTCTGAGAAAAACATGGAAGAAATACAACGAAAATATTGGGTTCAGGAAAGCATTTCGAAATTTCTAACCAATCCGCACAAGCCAATTATTCTGGCACTTTCGAGGCCTGACCGACATAAAAACTTGAACACTTTAATTGAAGTTTACGGAAAAGACAAAGAACTTCAAAGCATTGCCAATCTGGTCATTTTTGCGGGTATTCGAAAAGACATTGCCAAAATGCCAGAATCTGAAAAGAACGTCTTAACCGATTTGCTTCTTTTGATGGACAAATACGATTTGTACGGAAAAATGGCCATTCCGAAAAAACATGATGTCGAAAATGAAGTTTCGATTATCTATCGTTATGCCGCAGAAAAAAGAGGCGTTTTTGTGAATTTAGCTTTGCATGAAAACTTTGGCTTAACTGTTATCGAATCGGCTAGTTCTGGACTTCCTGTTGTGGTAACTAAAAACGGTGGACCTTCAGAAATTATTCCGGTCTGTCAAAACGGAGAATTAGTCAATCCGCAAGAAGAAAGTCAGATTAAAAAAGCGCTTCGCAATATTTTAACCGATGAAAATAAATGGAAATATTATTCGAATAATGGAGCCATCAATATCCAGAAATACTACAGCTGGCTGAGTCACGTCAATCAATATGTTGATCTTGTAAAAGAAAACCTCTCCCTTTCTTCGGGTGCTGGAATTAAAAAACAGCATTATCCGAATATCAACATCGAGAGATTAAAAAGAAAAATCGATCATTTATTGGTTTCTGACATTGACGGAACTTTAATTGAACCAAAACTGGCAAATCCAGGTTTAAAAGAACTAAAAGCGCACCTTATCAATCGTACCGATAAAATGGCTTTTGCTATGGCCTCTGGACGAAATTTAGCTTTAGTAAAAAAAGTCATCGACGAAGAAGAGTTTCCCCTACCCGATTTCATTATCTGTTCTGTCGGAACCGAAATTTATTACACCAACGGAAACGATTATATTTTAGATAAAGGTTGGGCAAAATTTCTTTCTGGAAGATGGAAAAGAGAAGAAATTGTCAATAAACTAAAAGCAATTAAATGGATTAAACTTCAGGAAGAAGAAGCTCAGAATCCATATAAAATCTCTTATTACTATGACAAAGAAAACTACAATCATGATGAATTAATTGCGGTTTTAGGAACAGGCTGGTATAAAGTGAATATTATTCCGAGTCACGGACAATTTTTAGACTTTATTCCGAAAAGAGCCTCCAAAGGAAATGCCATTAAATTTTTATGCCGAAAATGGTCAATTCCGCTCAGTAATGTAATTGCCGCTGGAGATTCAGGAAATGACGTCGATATGTTTAGAGGTCCTGTTAAAGGAATTATTGTTGGAAACCGAAGCGCAGAACTGGCAGATTACGAGACAACAAAAAGCATATATGTCGCTAAAACTTCGGCTTCAGAAGGAATTTTGGAAGGTTTAAAACATTATAAAGTCATAAAATAACATTGTTGAGTTTATAATTTTAAACATATAGAAACATAGATTTATATTTTGAATTAAAAAAGAGTATTAAAAGAAACTAATTTCTAACACATAGAGCTATGTGTTTTTATTATTAGTGAAATGCCTTTCTAGACAAAGTAAAGTTATGATTCTATGTGTTTAAAAAAATTAAAAATATACTAACAGTTTAAAAATAAGTAATAAAATGTATTCAGGTTCAGGATTTAGCAACTGGGAAATTGGAGATGTTGATGTATTTATAGATGAAAAAGGAATTCATCATTTATTTCATCTAATTATTCCCAATCACGATTATATCGCTCACGCCATTTCTAAAGACGGTCTTTCGTGGAAACGAGTAAAAAATGCCTTATTTGTTGGCGATCCAGGAGAATGGGACGATGATATGTTATGGACAATGCATATCAGCAAAAAATCGGATGGCGAGGGTTATGAAATGTATTATACAGGACTTAAACGTCAGGATAAAGGAATCGAGCAAAAAGTAGGACGTGCAATTTCTACCGATTTGCTCACTTGGAAAAAGGAAAATCTATACGGACTTCCGTTTAAAAGTGAAGCGCCACATTATGAAGGCAAAAATAATAATCCGCGCCAATGGATTAGCTTTCGTGACCCGTTCAAATACCAATACAAAGGAGAAGATTATTTGTTAATCTGCGCTCGAAGCGCCTCTGGACCAACATACCGAAGAGGCTGCATTGGTGTGGCTAAAAGAGAAAAAGAGGGTTATGTGCTGCAAAAACCGCTTCATATTCCGTACGTTTATGATGATGTAGAATGTCCGTGCGTTTTCGAGATAAAGGGAACACATTACCTTTTGGGATCAATTAGGGAAGATATTAAAGTTCGTTATTGGTCTTCGCCTGAGTTTAGAGGAGAATATTCGGCATTTCATAACAATGTTCTGATGCCTCAAGGAAACTATGCCGCAAGAGTGGTTAAAGATGGAAAACATTTCTTGGTTTACAATTTCTATTTTGCCGACGGAAATGTCAACACACATCGTGTGATTCCGCCACCAAAAGAGCTCGATGTCGATAAAAACGGACGCCTTTTATTGAAGAGTTATTATTATTGGGAGAAACTCTATCAGAAAACAATTCTTCAAAAAGATCTTCCTCTACCCTTACCTATTTTAGGAAATCCAACAGCCGATTTTATTGTAGAAAATGAAAGCAAATGGCGATTTGGATGCCGAAGCGGTTATGAAATTTACGGCTTCGAAAAACCATCAAACGATTTTGTCTGGGAAGGAACATTATCTGTTGAAGGAATGGGAAAAACAGGTTTTGTGATAGAATGTGACAAAGAAGGAACAGGATATTATATTTCGATTGATTTTATGAATGGTTTCGTTCAATTTAGAGCTTGGGGGTTTAATGAAAAAGACGTTAAAAATAATTTTATTTTCGAAAATATTCAGACCAATCAGTTTGAAATTGTAGAAGAAAAACAAATTTCTTTTAAGATTATCCGTTACGGAAATTATTATGAACTTTCGATAAATGACATTGTAAAACTGACTTTATTGGATTTTAAATACAACGAAGGAAAAATTGGCATTTATGTCTGCTCGGCAGTAATTTCGATTAGTGATTCTAAAATTCACGTTATTCCAGAACCAGAGAATGAATATGCTGCATCAGATCCTGAAAAATATGATAATGAATTACAGCCAAATTCTTTAATTTAATGTCTTTACTTATAATACAATCTGTTTAATTTAAGTATATAGTCTCGATTTGCGCATTTTTGTCATTTCGACGAAGGAGACTCGAGCGATAGCGAATTGGCGAAGCAAATCTCCACAAGTAGCTCGACAAAGATTGTCAACCATAGGAACGGAGTTTTTTGCGAAGATTTCTCCTTCGTCGAAATGACAATTATTGTGGTTATAAATGTCAAACTTTGGCAAAGTTGTCCTAACAGTCTTCTCAAAAGAATAACAGTTAATACAGTTGTTTTTCTTTTGAGAGATAAAACTTATATTGGCATTTCAAAACTGATAATTTAATAAGATGCCACAAAATCCCTCTGCCGAAGATGTAAAAAGAATTTTCGAAAATTATTTTACTGCCGATATGAGTATCTGGAAAGGATTCTCGGAGAAAATTAAAGTCCGTGAATTTGAAAAATCTGAAATCATAAAAGATTATCACGGTGTCGAAAAATATCTTAACATCATCATTAAAGGATCGGCGGGATTGTTTGTTTGGGACGGCAAAAGAGACATCTGCATTAATTTATTGTATGAAAATAGTTTTATAAGCGATTATATGTCTTTTCTAAATCAGCAACCATCGGTTATAAAAACTGAAGCTTTAGAAGATATAGTGCTTTGGTCTATTTCTCATCAAGATTTGAATGAATTGTATCAAAGATCTGAAACAGGTTTACGAATTGGAAAAGCCATTTCTGAAATGCTCTTCGTGCGTAAACAGCAAGAACAGATAAATCTTTTGACACTTTCTCCGCAAGAGCGGTACTTAAAACTCATAGAAGGAAGACCAGAAATTTTTCAGAGAACACCTTTAAAAATCATCGCTTCTTATCTCGGATTAACAGCAGAAAGTTTAAGCCGAATTCGAAAAAGAGTTATGGAAAAATGATTTCTTACCCAAAGTCAATTTTATTTTCATTTATGCGTCATAAGTTTGCTTCACTAAACCAAACAAATTTACATCATGAAAAATAAAATCAACTTTGGAGCTATTATAGTTTTTTACGTAATCGCGGTAATCTGCAGATATGCCGCTGTAAAAACCAATTTATTATCTGGAATCGAAAATCCGTATTTAGTGATTCTGCTACGCGGAGCTGGTCCAGCTTTAGGCGCTCTGGCTGCCATAAAAATATTCTCTTTGCATAACCCGATGTCCTTAAAAGGAATATACAAAAACGCAATAATTCCTTTTGCTGTATATTGGATACTTCCAGCTGTTTTAATCGCTGGTGTATATTACGTTACAATTGGCAAATTCCCAATTTTATTAATGTTTACTGTTTTAGTTTATGGCCTTTTGGAAGAAATCGGATGGCGAGGCTTTTTGCAAGAACAGCTAAAATCACTTCCTAAGTTTACTTCTATCGTAATTATTGCCGTTCTTTGGTTTGCTTGGCATTTAAATTTAGAAACGACGCCAAACAATATGATTTTCCTTGGAATTATTTTCTTTGGAACATGGGGAATCGGAAAAGTATATTCTTCTACAGGTTCTTTGCTAGCGGTTGCAGGAGTGCATTCATTAAACAATTTCTTCCGTGATGGCTTGCATGAGAGAGAACTTATTTTAATTGCGGTTTTATTAGCAATATGGATTGGTTTTATTATTCTTTATAACAGAAAATACAAGACTGTAGCAAATCCAGCATAAACTTTTAACACTAAACTTTGTCAAAGTTTTGAACTTTGACAAAGTTGACTTCTAGTTTTCTTTAATTTAATCGTTCTGTAGTTTCCATTCTCAAACAATGCTCACTTCCTAAATAAAGCGGATTTCCATGTTTTTCTGACCAAAATCCATCTAGAACATCTTTTGTGATGCATCTGTAAACCGCAACTCCTTTATAAATTTTATGATCATCTCCTTTGTAACTAAAATTGATCACTAAAATATTATCCTTAAAAAAACCTGTTCCTTTCTGTTTAGAACTATTGATAATCCAATCTGCTTTTATCCGGTTGTTTTTATCCAAAGTTAGCGTCAAAACACCTTTGTATGTTATTTCATTACTTTCATCCTGATTGCTTCCTGAAATAGAAAAAGTTCCAACTAAATCCTGTATCGTCATTTATAAATGCTGCTATTTTTTGGCAAAAGTAAAGATTATCTTTTAAATGATTTTTCGTCTAGATTTTTCTCTACCTAAACATTTTTACTCTTTTAAGACAAAGGTTGAAATTTTGTTAATTTCTTATCGAATTTCATAAAGTTCTTTCCAAATTAATAACTAAATTGGTAGTATGAGAACAAATCCTGATGTACTTATTATTGGAGGCGGTCTTGCTGGTCTGGCAGGCGCTTTGCACTTATCCAAAAAAGGATTAAAGGTTGTTCTTATCGAAAAAAATGCCTATCCAAAACACAAAGTTTGCGGCGAATATATTTCTAATGAAATTCTTCCCTATTTATTCTGGCTCGATGTAGATGTTAAGAAACTTGAGCCTACTGCAATTTCAGATTTCGAATTTACAGCACAAAACGGAAAAACAGCAAAGACCAGACTCCCATTGGGCGGTTTTGGAATCAGCCGTTTCGAATTGGATCATTTTCTATTTCAAAAAGCAAAAGAAAAAGGCTGTACAATTCTAACGGAAACGGTTACTCATATTTCTTTTCAAAATGACATTTTTACCATAAACACTTCCGAACAGATTCTTACAGCAAAAATCGTTTTGGGCGCTTATGGCAAAAGATCCAATATCGATCAGGATCTATCTAGAGAATTTATTTCTAAAAAATCGCCTTGGCTAGCCGTAAAAGGACATTACAGGGGAAATTTTGATGAAAGTCTTGTTGGCTTATACAATTTTCAAGGCGGTTATTGCGGAGTTTCAAAAGTTGAAAACAACGTTATAAACATTTGCTATTTAGCCGATTTTGAGACTTTTAAAAAGTATAAAAATATTGAAGATTACCAAAAATCAGTTCTTTATAAAAACAAGAAACTGAAAGCTATATTTGAAAACAGCACTTCCCTATTTGAAAAACCTCTAACTATAAGCCAGATTTCTTTTGATAAAAAAGAACCTGTAGAAAACCATATTTTAATGATTGGCGATACTGCAGGACTCATTCATCCAATGTGCGGCAACGGCATGGCAATGGCCATTCACAGCGCTAAAATTGCTTCTGAGCTAATACTTGATTTTTATTATGGAAAGATAAAATCCAGAAGCGAATTGGAGAAAAAATACATTCAGGAATGGAAAAAGCATTTCAGCAAAAGATTATTCTTTGGACGAATATTAGCCAAAACTTTAACATTCAAAAATTTTACACATGTAATGACCACAATTGCAGCTTCGGCTCCATCATTACTTTCTCTTATAATAAAACAAACACACGGCCGACCAATAACAGTTGAATAAATGAGTGTAGACACTAAATATAGAACAGAAAAAATTGAAATAATGGACGATTTTTCGCTTGAAGGCGAAGAACTCAGTGGCGCTTTAGATCAAATTGCTTCTATTAATCAGTTGCTTGGCGGTAATAAGCTTACGCTGCATGGCATAAAACAGCTTTTAAAAAAAGCAGATACTATTCAAACTATTACTATTGCCGACATAGGTTGCGGAAATGGAGATATGTTGCGAATGCTATCTAAATACGGAAAAAAGCAAAACCTGAATTTTAGACTTATTGGTGTCGATGCCAATGCTTTTACGATTGATTATGCTAAAAAGCTTTCTAAAGATTTTCCGAACATAGAATATCGCTGTATGGATATTTTTAGTGACGATTTTAATCAGCTTAAATACGATATTGTTTTGTGTACGCTAACACTGCATCATTTTACAACAAGCCAGATTGCAGATGTAATGCATACGCTAAACAAAAATGCTGTTATAGGCATTGTGGTAAACGATCTTCATCGAAGTAAAATTGCTTACCGATTATTTGAACTTATTGGTGTTGTTTTCAATCTCAACGACATGTCGCGCAACGACGGATTGATTTCTATTTTGAAAGGATTCAAAAAGAACGAATTGGAGCATTTATCCGAAAAATTAAATTTAAAAAACTACTCCATTAACTGGAAATGGGCTTTTCGCTACCAGTGGATAATCACAAAAATATGAGTGTAAAGATAATCACAGCTGTAAAACAGCTTCCGCAATATTCCCGTACTACAGAAGAAATACTTCCGCTTGTCGACGTATGGCTCGAAGGTCAGGAAGAACGTTTTGTCAAAAAAGTAAAAAAGATTTTTGAAGGAGCTTCTGTAGACCAACGCTATTCAATCATGGAACCTTCAGAGGTTTTTACCGCTACTTCATTCGAAGAAAAAAATGATATTTACAGCCGTGAAATGATTATTCTCGGACATCAAGTTCTGGAAAAAGCGTTAGAAAAAACAGGCTGGGATCCGCAGAGTTTAGACTATATTATTACGGTAAGCTGTACCGGAATTATGATTCCTTCGCTTGACGCTTATCTCATTAATAAAATGAAATTACGACAAGATATCGTTCGCCTTCCTGTTACCGAAATGGGCTGTGCGGCTGGAATATCGGGAATTATTTATGCAAAGAATTTTCTGAAATCAAATCCAGGCAAACGTGCTGCGGTAATTGCAGTAGAATCGCCAACAGCTACTTTCCAGCTAAATGATTTTTCGATGCCAAATATTGTCAGCGCCGCTATTTTTGGAGATGGAGCTGCCTGCTGTTTGTTGTCTTCAAAAGAAGAAGATTCAGGGCCAGAAATTATTGATGAACAGATGTATCATTTTTATGATGCAGAACATATGATGGGTTTCAAACTCACTAACGGCGGACTGCAAATGGTTCTCGATATTGAAGTTCCAGATACGATTGCTTCTCATTTTGGTGATATTATTCATCCTTTTCTAAAACAGAATAATCTCGAAATTAAAGATATTGATCATATGATATTTCATCCAGGAGGAAAAAAAATTGTAACAACGGTAGAATCGCTTTTTGCTGGACTGGAGAAAAATATTGATGATACTAAAGAAATTCTACGAGAATACGGCAATATGTCGAGCGCTACGGTTTTGTATGTTTTAGAAAACATCATGGATCGAAATCCGAAAAAGGGAGAAAAAGGTTTAATGCTGAGTTTTGGTCCAGGATTCTCGGCACAAAGAGTTTTATTGCAATGGTAATTTGAAGGCTTATGGAATTAAATAATATTATAAAACAGCTACCGTACAGCGAACCATTTTTGTTTGTAGATGAACTGCTTCATGCTGATGAAAACGGCGTAACAGGAACCTATACATACAACGAAGATCTCGATTTTTACAAAGGACATTTTAAAGACAATCCTGTAACTCCTGGTGTAATTTTGACTGAAACAATGGCGCAAATTGGAATGGTTTGTCTCGGAATATTTTTGTTAGGAAATGATCTAGGCAAAAATACCGTAATTGCTTTTACTTCTGCCGATATGGAGTTTTTAAAACCTGTTTATCCAAATGAAAAAGTAACGGTTACTTCTGAGAAATTGTTTTTCCGTTTTGGAAAATTAAAATGCAATGCGGTCATGAAAAATGAAGCGGGACAAGAAGTTTGTCGAGGCGTTCTAGCAGGAATGATAACAAAGAAATTATGAAAAAACGAGTGGTAATAACAGGTCTTGGAGTCGCGGCGCCAAACGGTGTTGGCATTCCTGCGTTTACTCATGCGCTGCAAAACGGCCTTTCGGGAATTCGCCATGATACACAACTGGAAGAATTGCAATTCTCTTGTCAGATTGCGGGTCAGCCACAAATATCTGACGAATTAAAACTGCAGTATTTTACAGAACTAGAACTTCGCGGATTTAATAGTACAGGGATTTTATATGGCGTTATCGCAGGCATGGAAGCTTGGAATAATGCTGGATTGCCAATAAATGAAAATCCAGATTGGGACAGCGGAGCTGTTTTTGGATCGGGAACTTCTGGAATAGACAAATTTCGCGAAAGCATTTATAAAATTGATGAACTCCAAACCCGAAAATTAGGAAGTACAGTTGTGGCACAAACCATGAATAGCGGCGTTAGTGCTTATCTGGGCGGTAAAATCGGATTAGGAAATCAGGTAACAACCAATTCATCAGCTTGTACGACTGGTGCTGAAGCTATTTTAATGGCTTATGACCGAATACAATCTGGACAAGCAAAACGAATTCTGGCAGGAAGCACTTCAGATAGTGGCCCTTATATTTGGGGCGGTTTTGATGCGCTTCGTGTCTGTTCTTCTAGATTTAATGACAAACCCGAAGAAGGCTCAAGACCTATGAGTGCTTCGGCTGCAGGATTTGTTCCTGGAAGCGGTGCCGGAGCTTTTGTCATTGAAGATCTAGAAACTGCATTGGAACGTGGAGCTACAATTTATGCCGAAATATTGGGCGGAAATGTCAATTCTGGCGGGCAAAGAGACGGCGGAACCATGACAGCTCCTAATAGTATAGCCGTACAGAGATGCATTAAAACAGCTATCGAAAATGCCGGAATCAACTCAAATGAAATTGATGCTATAAATGGACATTTGACCGCTACCACAAAAGACAGTCTCGAAATTGAAAATTGGACAAAAGCATTGGAACGAAGCGGTTCTGATTTTCCGTACATCAATTCATTAAAAAATCTAACGGGACATTGTTTAAGCGCTTCCGGAAGTATTGAAAGTGTTGCTTCGGTTCTACAACTTCATGAAGGATTTATATTCGGAAACAAAAACTGCGACGATCTTCATCCTGAAATTGCAGCGCTTATTGATTCTTCAAAAGTGCTTTTAAAAACAATTAAAGTCAGCCCAAAAATAATTGCTAAAGCCAGTTTTGGTTTTGGCGATGTAAACGCTTGTATACTATTTAAAAAATTTGAAAACTAAAATGGATAGAAAAGAACTTACCGCAAGATTAAAAGTAATTATAAAGCCTTTTGTTACCAATCAAGAAGCTTATGATAATTTAACCGAAGAGACCGATTTCATAAAGGATCTCAATATAAACTCAGCCAATCTGGTTGATATTGTACTGGATCTTGAAGAAAACTTTGATATCGTAATTGACAATGCCGATATGGAGCGTATGCTTGATGTAAAAACTGCCCTAGAAATTATTGAAACGAAACTCGCCCAAAAATGATTGGCAATGATGTTATAGATCTTGCGCAGTCACGCGTTGAAAGTCGTTGGCAACGCAACGGTTTTGTTGAGAAGCTTTTTACTGCAAATGAGCAACAATACATAAAAGATTCTGACCAACCCGAAACGATGGTCTGGCTTTTATGGAGCATGAAAGAAGCGGCTTATAAAATTTATAATCGTAAGACTAAAATTCGGGAGTACAGTCCAAAAAAGCTTTCTTGCTCATTGGATACTTTAAGTGCTAATTTGGCTTTTGGAAAAGTCAGTTGTAATGAAAATGTGTATTATACTAAAACTATATTTTCTTTAGAAAGTATTCATACAATCGCAGTAGATGATCAAGAAAATATCAATAATGTAGTTGAAGTTGAAAATAAAGAAATTCTAAAAGACGAAAATGGAATTCCATATTTGAAAACGGGTAATATGCTTCAAGATATTTCAATAAGTCATCACGGAAGGTTCGAGAAATGGGTGATTATTGACAAATGATTTTCATGCCTTTTGTAAAAATTCTTTCAGCACAATAGCATGATTAATCTCGGGATCTTTTGCTCCATACAATAAAGTTAATGGCTGTTTTTCTGCAATTTTTCTTAAATGCTCTACTTCTTCAGTTTTAGACTTTAATTCTTCTACGTATAATTTAGAAAATTCATCAAAGCGTTCTTTTTTATGATCGAACCATATTCGCAATTTAGGCGAAGGCGCAATCTCCTTGTTCCATTCATCAATAGCCAAATCTGTTTTCTTAATTCCGCGTGGCCACAAACGATCAATCAGTATTCGATACGTATCGTCTTTTTCTTTATGGCTGTAAACTCTCTTGATAGTAATTGTTTTCATTTTTAAATATCCAATGTTTCATCTTAAATTTAAGATAAAAATTCGACAAGCTTCTGTTGATATTGAATTTATTATTAATTTAGAATCTACTATTAATCAATAAATTAACACCAAAATAAAATTCTAGAATCCAATGCAGATTTTGCCTTCGCCACTATTAGTGCCTTATATAAAAAACTATACGGTTGTTACTATAGAAAAGAATCTCGATAACGAAGTTTTCTATCCAAGTGGTTATGTCGATCTAATTATCAATATTTCAGGAGGCGCTGCGGCGACGATTATAAACGGAAAACGAAAAGATACGCCATCCGTAGAATTGCTTGGACATCTTACGTTACCAACACGTCTTACAGTTGCAAAAGGAACTTCGGTATTGATTGTACGCATTTATCCGCACGCGAGCGCATTGTTTTTCTCAGATCCTTTGTCTGAATTTACCAATTATGCAACCGATATGTACGATGTAGCTTTGGGCGAAAATAGAGATTTATATCATAAAATAATGGAGGCAAGAGAACTTACCTCCAAGATTAGTCTTTTAGAATCTCATTTTTTGCAACAGCTTAAAAAGAACGAAACCCGATTAAAAAAAGTAGCCGTTGTACAAGCGTTGAGCCATCATATTTTAACAGATAATCAGTCGTTTAATATAACCGCTTTAGCGAAAGATTCAGGTTTATCAGAACGATACATTCAAAAACTCTATCAAGCCAATATAGGTTTAAGTCCTGCTGCATTTACCGCTGTTGTTCGGTTTAACAAAAGCCTTCAAATGGTGCTTCACACCCAAGAATCACTAACAACAATAGCTTATGAATGCGGTTATTACGACCAAGCACATTTTATAAAAGAGTTCAAGAAATTTACGGGCATCACGCCTTCTTCATCAAGAAATTCACTTATTCAAAACGGTTCCGATTTTCAGCAGGCCGTAAATATTGGTTTTTAAGCTTTTGACGGACGATTGCTGCTAAACATATCGCGATGCATTTTCCAGCCGTCTTTTGTCTTTTTCCAGATTACAATTATTTTTCCTTCGTCTAACTTCTTGCCTTCAAGATTAGTCATTTCATAAAAACTTTCCTCTGTTACAGACGATTTTCCATCTCCATAAAGATGCTGAATAGTGAACTTGACATGCACTTGCGGAGCCGCTTTAAAAAAATTAGCTATTTGTGCCGCACCGCACATTGGTTCTCCATTTGGAGGAAACAAACAGGCATCTTCTGTATACCTTGTCAAAATAGATCCGTCGTTTTTGTTGGCAAGATCTGCAAAAATCGCATTACTGGCTTCAATTGCCTTTCTGGCTTCTTTCAAATTAGACTCTGTAGTTTGTGCATTACACCAAAAGGTAAGCATCAACAATCCGCTTAAAATAAGTTTTGTTTTCATTTTTAATATATTTTTTGACAAAGTACGAGAATCGCAAAAACGGAAAATTGTAAAATAACGAACAACTCATACTTTTTCAGAACTTAAAATATCCTTTCACTTTTTAATCTTTTTAGATTACCCCAATAATCGCTTATTAAGAAATTTCTTTATATTTGATTTGAATTATATTCTAAGTTTAATTCATTAGAAATCTGAAATCTATGAAGATATTTTTTACCAAAACCCTACTACTTTTATTGTTATTCTCGTTGTTTTCATGTGAAAATAAAAAAGCAAAACCAGTCGCAAAACCAGCCTACAAAGCGGGTGTCATTTTATCTTTTGATGATGCTTATGTCGACGAATGGTCGGAAGCGGATCAAGCTTTACGAAAATATTCTTGGAAAGCCACTTTTAATGTCTGCCGAATAGATTCTATTGGAGCGCCCGAAATTAAAACATTGCTTGAAATGCAAAAGTATGGTCATGAGATAGCTGGACATGGTTATCATCATTACAATGCTGTGAAGTTTACGCAAAAGTATCGAGTTAAAGAATACATGAAGCAGGAAATCGATCCTATGATTATTTCTATGAAGAAAAAAGGATTCAACGTTACTTCTTTTGCTTATCCTTACGGCGAAAGATCAGATTCTCTAGATCAGGCATTGTCTCCGTTATTTAAAATTATTAGAGGAAGAGCTTTTGGAGGTGAACTTCCAGAAAAACAAGACAGTTATTTCAATAATTCAAAAATTGTATTTGCTTTTGATATAGATAACAGCCACATCCATTTTAGCATTCCTTATTTATTAGAATTATTAGATTATGCCAAAAAAAACAATAAAATTCTAATTCTATGCGGCCACAAACCTGTTAAGGAAATAACCGAAAACTATCAGACCAAAATAGAAACTTTAGAATTTATCTGCCGATACATGAAACTAAATGATCTTAAATTCTACCGTCTTTCAGATTTAGACAATTTGGTTCAGCCAAAGCTTTAATTAAAAAAGACCTGTCTTCTACCAAAAACAATATTGGACTTTTTTATAATCTTAATCTTTCCTAAGTCTTTTGTAAAATGCTAAAAGAAAAAATATCACGAGTTTTATACTTAACACTTCTTGTAGTTAGCTTCATCCCGACTTGTTATGGACAATACAAGATTTCAGGTTATATTGACACAGAACAGAAAAACAAAACCGTTTATTTAAGTCTACTGAAATATGATGAAGAAACGATGATTACAGAAAATCAGATTCTTTTTTTTACAGAAACCGACAGTTCTGGTTATTTTGAATTTAAAGGACAGCTATTATCTGAAAAAGACAAGCTTTACCGCATTCATTCTAATATCAACTCGATTAAAGGATTGCAATTGGTTGCAGATAATGAGAAAAGCAATTTTCATAATTTCATTTTTTCAAACAGAGATACCATTTACTTTCCTAAATCTGGAAAAAACTGGTTTAGCGAATCTAAAAACAGTAATTTGACTGATAAAGAATGGAAAAAACTGAAATCTTTTGAAGAACAATTAGAGAAAAATAATGCTCAAATAAAAAACAAAGAAGCACAACAGCAGGCAGTAAATGATTTTGCTGAGAAAGTGAAAGCATACAGCGAAAAGAACATTAAAAACCCACTGCTTAAACTGTTGGCCTTTTCGGATATTAAGCGAAATGAGTTTAATATAAAAAACGATTTTGAAAAAAATGAAGCTTTTTATGATGCTATCTCCAATTCGCTTAAAAACTATTATGGCGAAACCTCTTATTACATTCAATATCAAGATGAAATTTCAAAAATCTCAAATGTTATTCTACAGCAAAAATATGCGTTTCATAAAAAGCTGAATTATGCTCTCGCCATCCTAGTTTTCATTTTTGCCTTTATTTCCGTTTTTCAATTCCGAAAAATAAAAACTCTTGAACCTAAAAAAGTAAAATCCGAAATTTCAAATTTGACCTTAACCAATCAGGAAGAAAAAATTACCAGATTGATTTTAGAAGATAAATCAAACAAAGAAATTGCCGATGAACTTTTTATCTCGTTAAGTACTGTAAAAACACATATCAGAAATCTTTACGCGAAATTAGATGTGGCAAACCGCCATGAATTGGCTGAGAAATTAAAAAATCATCCTTGGGATTAGTCCCAATTTCAGCCTCTGTATAACCAATTTTCAAAATCACCCATTCTACTTTTGTTTCCGAAATCTTAAACATCAATCGGAAATGAAAAAGAATCTTTTATTACTAATCTTTACCACAATCTTGCAATTTACCTTTGCACAAGGAACAGATAAAGCTTTAGAAAACAGACAAAACATACAGCAAAAACTTTTGGAAGCAAAAGAACTTTTGGAAAAAGATAACGGAAAACTATGGGGGAAACCAATCTGGAACGACAGTATTATTGTAATCGATTTTGACAATTCTATTTATAGCTTGGTTCCATTATCCAATAGCAAAAAAGAAAACCTTTTGTATTCTAAAATTATGGAACCCAACTCGCTTGTTTTTGTTAATACCACACAGAAGTATGAAGGAAAAGAATATGCAACAGTATTAAATAATTATCTAGATGATAAAAGTGCAACAATCATTCATGAGCTATTTCATTTACTTCAAATGAAATCCAGAAAATTCAACGGAAATCCGATTGAATATCTTGATGAAACCAATGCTCGCATTTTATTGCGATTGGAATATCAGGCATTAAAAAATGCCTTGAGAGCTGTTGTCAAAAAAAAGAAATCCGAAGAAGTCAAATGCTATTTGAAAGATGCTGTTCTCTTTCGTAAAGAAAGACAAAGTCAATATGCAAAATACCTGAATGATGAACTTGAAATAGAAACCTTAGAAGGTTTAGCCAATTATACTGGTTTTGCTTTATCTTCTTATGATAATAAATATGAAGAAGCCATAGAAGAAATCAACCAGCGAGAAGAAGCCAAAACATACACAAGACCTTTTCCTTATGCTACAGGCCCAGCCTATGGATTGCTTTTTGACTACCTGAATATCTCTTGGAGAAAAAGTTTAGATAACATTTATAATTTCACTGATATTTATGAAGTTATGGTTTTAAAATCAAAAATAGCTATCAATAAAAAAGAACTAGAATCGGCCAAATCTAGAAACAATATTGATGAAATAAGCAAACAGGAAAATGCGCGAGAAGAAGAGCAGAAAAAACTAATGGACTATTATACAGATTTACTTCTTGAGAAACCAACTTTAAAAGTAGCGATTACCGATATTGAACATTATGGACGCACTTTTAATATGAACGGAACACTAACTTTACATGATAAAGGAATTGTGTATTCGAGCATTAAGGGACGAGATAAATCGGGAAATAATTTTGGAAATTTTGCTACAGTTGAAGGAAAAAACCAATTGGGTAAAGCTGGAATTTTAAGTTATGACAAAGACGGAAGAACTTATCTTGTTTTTCCGCTTCCTGCTAAAATCGAAGGCCAAAAAATTACAAGCGAATTTTATGAGATTACCTTAAATCCTGATTGGAAAATTGCCAAACAAAATGATGGCAATATGGAAATTGTAAAAGAACCAAAAAGCTAAATTACAGCTGTTATAAAACAAAAATATGTTGTTCAAATGGACAGTTTTTTTCTAAGCTTCAAAGAAGCTAAATATTTATAGCAAAAGATAAATCTTTACAACATAAAGCTCCGGAGGAGCGACCTATTTTTTCTACAGCCTTTAAATATGTTGCTCCTCCGGAGCTTTTTATTTGTCTTATTGTAATTCTATAAATATTTTACCCCACTGGGGTTTTACCTATAAAGAATATTTCGTTCCAACTAAAAAGATATCTTTTTGAAACAGCCTATTCTTTTTACAACAAAGTTTCCTCGTCATCAGGATTATAACTGCCTTCGCTTGGATATTTTATAGTTCCTCTTAATTCTTCAACCCGTTTAGGGTCAAATTTAGGAAGCTGCAATTCATTGTCTTTCTTCCATTTTTTAACTGTTTCTGAGATTTCATCTGCTTTTTCTTTTGAAAAAGGAGTATCTCGTGTCATGTATAAGGTCTGTGAAGGATAAGCCAAAGAAGTTCCGCTTTTTTCTATAATATCCAACATTCTCAATAAAAGATCTTCTTGAACCTCTTGTGATGTTTCTAGGTTTACAGCTTCTATATAAGCTGTTATTTCAACTTTTAAAGCATCGGCTGTAATTCCAGTGAAACGAACTATAGGAGGTGAATTTAGAACCGCTGGATGCGCATACAGTAAAGACTTTAACTCTACAAGCAGATAACGCATCTGATCTGGAGTGGTTTCCATTCTAAAACCAAAAATCGGATTGAATATAAAACGGTCGCGATGCGCATAATTTTCTATTTTACTAGCCGAAAGCTGTCCATTCGGAATTGTTACAATTGTGCGAGCTGCTGTACGAAGCGTTGTAGAACGCATTCCGATTGCTTCTACGGTTCCTTTTATATCGTCAATTCGGCAATAATCACCCACACGTAATGGCTGATCTGCGATAAGACTCACACTTCCCACAAAATTCTCTATTGTTTTTTGTGCTCCCAGAGCCAATGCAATCCCCCCAATTCCAAGTGCCGCAAGTCCAGCCGTAACATCTACTCCAATAATTCCCAAGATTGCAATTATTCCGATTACGACAATTGCCGCTTTCATAGTACGGCTTAAAAACAATACCGCAGATACTGCAGAAGCTCGGCCACTGTTGCTCATTCTGCTTCGAGTATACATGCTCACAAAATCGGTCATTCTCCAAAGCAGGATCAAGAAAGCTAAAATTCCGATTGTAATGATGATGATACTAAAACGCTGACGAACTATTATCGAGATTCCCATTCGCTGTGTCGATGCCACAAACAAAATCACCGTAAGATACATTTGAACTGGAAGCGTAAATGCATCTATTATTGCCGTTCCTTTTTCAGTATCTGCTTTTTTCCATACTTTTTGAATGAGAAAAATGAGCACAAAAATAAGGAGCCTCGACAATAAATAAGTAACAACTGCCATCACCACCACTACTCCCCAATGGCCAATTGGGACATTTCCTAATTTTCTATCTTTTAAGAATCTAGGCAAAACTCTATCTAAAAAAGTTTTTTCTCCGCTCACATCTGCTGCAAGAATTGCTTCTATCGTTTCAGCAGAAAAAAGCCATAAAGCTGGCTGGCTATCATCTGACTGATTTTCTAAATAAAGCTGTATGTTTATTTTGTCTGTAGATATATTTCCGACCAAATCTATGCCTGTTGCCAGATTATCGTCTATTCTCCCTAATTCTTTATTGCTTAAAATTGATGATGGTGAGAAATTACCTCCTTGATCCAACAGCTGCTGAAAAGTCTTTGCTATTCGCACTCTTTCTGCTGTTTTACGATACGAACGTTTACTTAACACAAGATACTGACTCGCACGCAGATAATTCTGATCACCAAGAGCTTTAATGAATCCGTTGACAGTTCCTTGAGGTGTTCTTCTTCCAAGTGAATCATCTGGAATCTTAGCTGGTTCTTCTGTTGTCTTTGGAGCGCCTAAAAGCTGTGCTTCAGCTGTATTCGGCTTTATAAGTAAAGTCAAAATCAACAAGAAAAAAAACAATAAACGTTTGGTATCTAAAATCATACTTTATCTGCTTTAGTAATGACTATTAAAAATAAGAAATATTGAAGAAAAACAGCAAGGTTTCTGTAAGAAAAACAGAATCGGATCATTTTTTACATTTCCGCACAAAACCCTTTATTAGATTTTTCAAGAGCAATTCTCGAAGTTTTTACAAATTCAATTATTCCCAATGTATTTAATTTCTCTGTTAAAGATACTATTTCATCATCTGTTCCTGTTCCCTGCAATATGGTATACTCTTTTTGTATTTCAGCAATTTTAAGGTAATTTTCCCGAAGCACAAATTCCGTATTTAAATCAGCCATAAATACAGCAGTTGGAATTTTGAATAATGCTGTCTGTCTAAACACAATTTCGTCATTCAAATAATAATCACATTTAAAAACTTCAATAATTTTCTCTATTTGTGCTACCAAATTAATGACTTGATCCAGCGTTTCATTTACTACGATGGTATGTCTGTACATGTTTTCAATTTCGCAAATAGACATATTAAGGCTTAAAATCTGTATTTGTTTCCTTAAAAACATACTAGATAATTTGCTTATTAATCTTATTTGATCTTCGGAGTAAATAGTTAGAGTAAATTCGTTTTTCATTGTTTTTTTTTATTTGTGCTTTTTTAAATGAGTTACTGAGAAATAAAAAAGCCTTTCACGTTTGACTGAGAAAGGCTTTTATGAATAGACAATAGAATCCTGACTCGTCATGTGATACGAATAATGATAATTGAAATAATAATGCTATTTTGAACTAAATTTTTCATAATTGCTGTAAACAAAAAAACCTCCCGTATGAGGGGAGGTTTTAAATAATATATTTTGATTTATTTATATAACATCCCTACACCACTATCGAATGATAATTGTGATAATAATAAAAGTGATGTTAATTATGTTTTTCATTTGCTTGATTTGATGTGGCAAATATAAACCTATTTTTTAATCTGTAAATATTATTTTAAGGTATTAAAACAGCTCTACCTTTTATTTTTCCTTGACGCATCCTATCGTATACTTCATTGGCGTCGTCAAGTTTATGTTTTTCAATTTCTATATGAATTTTCTTTTGTCTCGCAAGACCCACCACTTCCATTAGTTCTGTTCTTGATCCCCAATACGGATTGGTCATGCTTACACCAAAAGGCAAAACGTTCATGCTATATTGATAGTGTCCTCCTCCAAGACCAACAATAGTAAGATCTCCATCAAGGCTTACTACTTTTGTTCCTAGATCTATTGTAGAAGTTGCTCCAACAAAATCAAGCACTACTTTTGCTTTTTTGATTCCCGTAATTTTCTGAATTTGTTCTGCTGCATCAGCATCTTTAGAATTTACTGTATAAGCCGCGCCCAGTTCTTTTGCAAAAGCAAGTTTATCTTCGGTAACATCACAAGCAATAATTTCGGCTCCGCTTATTTCTCTTAATATCTGTAACGCAACGTGACCTAATCCGCCAACGCCAATTACGACAACATATTCGTCAGCCATTAATTTAGGAAGTGAACGTTTAATTGCGGAATAAGGTGTAAGTGCAGCATCTGTTAACGGAGCTGCAATAACAGGATCTAAGTCAAATATAGGCACTAGAAGTCTAGAAGATGGAACCAGCATATATTCGGCCATACCGCCGTCTAATCCTAATCCGCCACCGTAGGCTTGCTCCGATTGATGATCACAATAATTTTCTTTTGACTGCTGGCAAGGTTTGCAATGCCCACATCCCCAAGGACCGTATACCAGAACGGCATCTCCTTTTTTGTACCCTTCGACATTTTCTCCAATTTCTTCGATCCATCCAGCATTTTCATGTCCTAACGTAAAAACTGTTCCAACCACTGTTCCTTCATCGATAATGTGCAAATCTGAATGGCAGACACCTGCTCCACCAATCTTTAGTAAAACTTCATCACCTTTAGGAACCGGTCTTTCAATATCATTAACAACACGGACATCTTTGTGTCCAAAAAAACGTACTGCTTTCATAAAATAAACTTTTGATTACTATCTCACTAATTTACAACTTGTATTTTCTAACTACCTTATCACACAAGTTAAGTTTATCCTAATTTATTACTGATAATGAGCATTTTAAGAAAGAAGCAACGGTTTAGAAAATACAAATGAATAAAATTGGCAACTATTTGACATAAAAAAAGAGAACCTAAGTTCTCTTTTAAATTTATATTTTGCTGTTTCTTTTTAATAATATACAGATAGTAAGATTTTAGAATTTGTACTTTCGATATATTTTGAAAGTCTACCTAAAAACTCTTGACTAACCATTGGGCAGCCGTGACTATTGATTATATAATATTCTTTTTCATCTGACGGAACCTCTTTATAAGAATGCAATACAATGGCGCGTTTCATGGCATTACTATTTGTTTCGTCTAATCCTGCAAGTCTGAAAGCTTTTCCAAATATTCCTTTATATGGTTTTTCTACTGAATATCTTCCTAGCGAAGTGCAGTTAGATTCTGGAGAATTACTGAATTGTAATATGTCCCCTTTTATTCCTGTTTCAGAACCTTTCCCATGGGCAACTAAACCTTGATCAAGAATTTGATTATTCTCTAGATCGTAAACAAAAAAACGATTTTTTCCTGATTTAATCTTCATATCTACAAGAAAAGCAATTTTGTTGCTATACTTGTGATTAGCAGCTGTAAAAGCCTTAATTTCATTTACATGCTCATTAAGTCTTGCGAATTCAACTTCGCTTAAAATCTCATCCTCATCCCACATACTTATAGAAGTGAAAGAACTCAAGGAAAAAAGCAGTGCCATTAAAAATACTCTCATATCAGGCAGACAGTTAAGTTAATATTCATAATTTGGGGTAATTGTTAATTTAGTGTTGCAAAATTATACACAAAGTTTATACAATTCCCATATCATAAGTTAAAGATATTATAAATATCTGAAAACAACAAAATTATATGTTAATTTTCGTTTAAAATACCTGATTTAATGTTGAAATGCTACATCTAGTGTTAATATAATTCCTTTTCACCCCCTCTTTTTCTATTTTATTAAGAATAGCCATAAAAAAAGATAATTTCTGCCAAATGAAAACTCATTTGACAAAAATTATCAGAAACGTAATCGCAATAGTAAATTAAAAGTTTAACTGTCAACCTTTAATTAAGCCATTTATGTAAAGTATCCATAATCAATTTCTTGTCATTCTCAGGAAAATCTTTGACTCTGGTCGAATGGCTTCCTCCTGGAAGTACCATTTTCAGAGCATCAACACCCGATTTTGGAGTTGGCGAACAAGAGAACCAAGTATCGTATCCTCCATAAACATATAAAATTTTATCGCCTTTATTTTCAACATATTTACGCACCTTTTTTATGTATTTCGAATTGTATTTAATTGCAACATCCTTAGGTGCAAATCGCGCATTAGAACTGCTTTTAACAATAGTTAATAAATCGGCGACAGGTTCTAGATCAAAACCATAATAACCCAATTCGCTTAAATGCTGATAATAAGACGGTAAATAGACAAACGACATTTTATCGTTGTAAGTTCCTACTCCAACAATTTTATTCAAATAATCAAAAAGCTCTTTTGCAGAAGCGTTTACTGGCGGAACCTCATCGCATTTTCCTCCCCACTGCCAAAACGAAAAAGGAAATTCTAAAACAGCATATTCTAATGCTTCAGCAAAAGGAACTTCTGTAAATTGCATTTTTTTCTCAACTGAAAAGTCTTTAAAAACCTCTAAGACAGCTTCTCTATTTTGCAAAACAGCTCTTTGAAAAGCCTTTATTTTTGCTCTGCATTCTTCTGTTCCAACTGTTCTTGTATGAGTTATAGTTCTTGGATCTTCACAAGTATTAATTAGTGGCGCTACGTAAGGCATTGCCACATCAACATCTTCTGGGTATATTGATTTATAAATTAACGATGTTTCTCCTCCTTTACTAATTCCAGTTGAAATCCATTTTCCTGAGTATATTTTCTTCAATTTTGTCACAATGCTATGATAATCTTCAATGGCCTGATCATTGGTTAAATACTCCCATTGAATCGGATTTGGTCGTGATTTTCCGTAAAAACGATATTCAACCGCAACCTGATTTGCTTGTAACAGACTACTGACTTCGCTTTTAATATTATTCGTATTGTAACCATGAGTTTCAATTACTGTTGGTCTGTCATAACCTAAATGCGAAAGATAAATATAATGCTGAAAAGTACCTTTTTCCGGGTCTTTATGATCTAAAGGTTGGTCTAAAATTAATTGATAAGACTCTGTATAATTTTCTAAATTATCAATTCGGGTGATAATGGCTTTGGGGAATAATTCGGTTAGTTTTTGCTGAAGATCTGCTGAAGATTCCTGTGCAGAAACGGCAAAATAATTCAAACAAAGAAAGAACAGCGTAATAATAAAGGATTTTCGATTCATTTTAATCTTGTTATTTTGAAATTTTAAAAGTAAGCGCAATACAAAGCAAAAACTGATACTATATTACCCTTAAAATGTAATATTTTATCTTGTTTACATCAACATAGGACAAAATAGAAATATTCCTTTAATTTTATTGAAAATTTCAACTTTGTATAAATTATAGCACTTTAAATAATAACTAAAAAATAAAAAAATGACAATTGGAGTTGGCGGATCAACTATAGATATCGAATTAGGAAAAATACAAAACATGACACTTGATGTCGTGCCAATCGCACTTCCAGAGTATAAACAACGCATCAAAAAAGCGGTTGCTTTAATGAAAGAGCAAAACTGCAAAGCGCTTTACGTAAATGCAGGAACGAACTTATATTATTTTACAGGAACAAAATGGAATCCGTCTGAACGTATGGTTGGCGCCATAATTCTTGAAGATGAAACAGTTGAATACATTGTTCCAAAATTTGAAGAAGGAACGTTTAAAACTTTCATGAAAATTGAAGGAAATTTAAACTTCTGGGAAGAACACGAAAGCCCTTCTGAATTGTTTGGTAGTATTCTGAAAAATAAAAATATTTCTGATGGCAATATTGCGTTGGATGAATCTGCAGCTTTTTTTCTAATTGATGGAATTTCAAAAGCAAATCCTAATTTTAGTTTTATAAATGCCCAGTCAATAACAGCAGGATGCCGAATGCATAAATCGGCAAATGAGATTGCTATTATTCAAAAAGCAAAAGATATAACTATGACTGTGCAAAAAGCAGCGGCAAGTATTTTATATCCAGGAATTCCAGTAAGTACCGTTGTCGATTTTATACATAGAGCCCATATTAAGGCTGGAATTTCTTCTGGTTCTTATTTCTGTATTGTTCTTTTTGGAGAAGATTCGCAATATCCTCATGGAGTTACTGCTCCTCAAAATTTGGTAGAAAATGATGTGGTGCTAATTGATACTGGATGTCGTTTAGAAGGCTATTTGTCTGACATTACTAGAACTTATGTTTACGGAACTCCAAGTGACGAGCACAGAAAAATATGGAATCTTGAGAAAGCAACTCAAAAAGCAGCTTTTGATGCTGCACAAATTGGAGCAACATGCGGCTCTGTAGATGATGCTGCGCGTAAAGTTTTGGCAGAAGCTGGTTTGAGTGGAGATTACGAAATTCCAGGTTTGCCACACCGAGTGGGGCACGGAACAGGTTTAGATATTCATGAATATCCTTATTTAGTAAGAGGCAATCAAACTATTCTAAAAGAAGGAATGGTAGTTAGTAATGAACCTATGATCTGCATGCCAGGACAATTTGGTATTCGTCATGAAGATCATTTTTATATGACTGCTGAGGGTCCTAAATGGTTTACCGAACCAATGCAGAGTATTGATAATCCGTTTGGATTAAATGTTTAAATAATATTGAATTTAAATTTTAGAGAAGAGAGCAGTCTGTTTTAAGGCAGCTCTTTTTTTGAAATATATGTCGCTCCGCTGGAGCTTTTTGATCTTTGGAAATTGCAATTTCTATAAATATTTTGCTTCTCCGAAGCTTTCAAATCTTTGGCAAATTGAGTTTCTATAAACATAACGCTCTTCCAGAATTTTAATACTATTAAAAAAATCCCGGAGGGATAAAATATTTATAGAAAACAATCATTTCAAAATATAAAAAAAGCTCCAGCGGAGCGAAATATGTATAGAAATATATTATGTCCTAAAAAAGAAAAAGCTCCAGAGGAGCGAAATATTACATCATTAACAAACAGAAAAAAATAGGGCTGTCTCAAAAAGACAGCCCTTTTCATTTTTAACTAAATCAACTATTATTCAACCAATAATTTTTTCTTTTCTACAAACTTTCCATCTGTAGCCACAACGATATAAACTCCTTTATTTAAATATTTAAGAGAATAAACAGTTGTATTATGCATTGTAGCAATTAAATGTCCTGTACTATCGTAAATTGATACTTTAACTTTATTGATATCAATATTTTCAAAAGTAAAGTTTACCACATCAGAAGCTGGATTTGGATACATTGTAAATGCTTTTGCAGTATTTACATCTGAGCCTGGCAAACCTGAACTTCCAGATTGCAAATCAATTGTGTGAGAAGCGCTCCATTCGCTAAAAGCGTCACCATTTTTTGCTTTTACTCTAAATTCATATACGGTTTGGGTTCCTTGTTTTGGAATCCATAAATAATATGTCGTAGAAGTTCCGGCTGATATCCAACCCGATGCAGTATTTAATTGCACTTCATAAGATGTAGCATCTGTTGATGTTGCCCAAGAAGCGTAAAATCCTGATGAATATACTCCCGCATTACTAAGATTAGCAGGAATTGTTAAAGTTGCAGGGTTTGTTGGTACAGAAGTCCCTGCTTGAACTGTATAATCTTCGATTTCACCATCGCCTAAACTTCCGCATGTAGAAGATGGATTGGCGTTGTATTTCATAACCACTCTCATTCTTGTTGTTCCTGTAAATGATTGAGGTGTAAAACTTGTTGTTACAGCAGCATTTGAAGAAACATTATTAACGACTCTCTCTGATGCTTCAAACTGATTGTTTTTATTGTAATCAATCCAAACTCCCCAATATTCGGTATATGCAGAACCGCTAAAACCTGGAGTCAAAGTAACGCTTGTATTCGCATTCGGATTTAACGTAATCACTTTCGATGTGTAATCGGCGTAACCGTTAGTTTCTTTTCCTGATGCGTTTACAAAACTTCCTACTGCTACAGAACTTATATATTCGTAACCGTTTGTCCCTTGCGCATCACATAATGGAGCTGCTGGAATTGTCACAGTAACCACATTTGAATAAGCAGAATAATCAGCACCTGATTTTGCTCTGGCTCTATATTTATAAGTAGTATTAGCAGTTAAACCCGCATTGGTATATGTCGTCGCAGTACTAGCCAATGTCGCAATTTCAGCATAAACATCATCTGAACCCGCTCTTTCAATAATTACATTTGTAGCATTTGTAGCATTATTAGTCCAGTTAAGAACCGCTTCTAAATTCGTTACAGAAGCCGTTAAATTTGTTGGAGCCAATACCGAATTTCCTGTTTGCACCCCTGCTAAGATTGGTTCGTTTGGTTTGGTGTTATAAGCGAAATCTAAGACCGTATATCCTACTCCGCCCGCTTCCACTTTTACATGCATCCATCCGTAGCAAATACGACCTCTACTTGTATATTCAAAACCAACATATCCTGTTTTATTATCCCAAGTTGTATACGTAGCTGTTCTCAAATCTAATTGATTCGGATAATTTCCTGGTGCCGCAAAATTACTAGAAGCTCCAATAGAAGTACCTTGCGATAAGAATGATATATTTCTTGTTCCCGCTTCAGAAACCAGTCTTTTTCCATACGTTTCCATTTTTAAAGCTGCTGCTGCATATTGCCATGCACCATATTCAGTATTATCTCCAATACCCAAATCAAAATACTGCCAAGTCGATGCAGCATTAGCTGTATAATCAGGATTGTTTACATAAAACACTCCATAAGGCGCATCAAATTTTAAATTGATTGTTTTAGTAGCTGTATCCAAAGTAGCTATTCCACCAGTAATTGCTGCATCTTTAAACGTAAGTGTAATAACAGCATCGTTTGTTGTATTGTGCGCAGTTGCTTTTCCTGTAAAAGAAAGCACTGTTTTAGTATTGCTTTCAAGAGTTAAAACTGCAGTTAAACCAGCTGGCACACCTGTAATCGTATAGTCAGTTCCTGCTGTAAAAGTGCCACTGCTTTTTGTAAATGTACCATTATTAGTACTTAAAGCAATTGTTGCCGTTGAAGTTATGCTTCCGTCGTTTGTTTCAGCTTCATACAATGTGTCAGCTGATAAAGTTGTAGCTGTTTTATCGGTCATTCCGGTATAAATTGGGGTATTTGGCTTAGTATTATAAGCATATTCCAAAATTGTATAACCGTCACCATCGGCGTTTACTTTTACTTTGAACCATCCATAACAAGTAAGACCATCCATTAAATAATCAAATCCTACATAACCAGTTTTTCCGTCCCATGTTGTATAACTGGCTGTTCTTAAATCCAACTGGTTTGGATATGCGCCGGGAGCAGTCATATTACTTGTCGGACCAACAGCAGTATTCGCATTTAAAAGCGAGATGTTTCTAGTGCCTGTTTCACAAACCAATCTTTTTGCATAGGTTTCAATTTTTAAAGCATTCGCAGCATAGCGCCATCCTCCAAATGCACGATCATCTCCTTTTGCAATCTCAAAATACTTCCAAGTCAATGATGACGAAACAGTTACGTCTGACATGTCTACAAAAAAGATTCCGTACGGATCTGAGAATTTAAAATTGAAGTATAAAGAAGTACAAGATAAATCAGTTGTTCCGCCTGTAAAGGCAGCAGGTAAAAAACTAATTCCACCCGATGCATTGTTACTTAATGCATGATTTGTTGCTTTTCCAGTTAATGTAACTGTGATTTGATTATTAGAGTTTACAGTAAGTACAGGTGTGATTCCTGCTGGAAAAGTATGAGTAAAATGAGTTCCTGCTGTTAAAGTTCCTGAAGAAACAGCAAAAGTTTTAGTTCCGTTTAGTTTGATTATTGATGAAGTATCAAAAGAACCATCATTTATAATTGCTTCTTTGAAAGTTACAGCCGATGCAGTAAGAGTGCTTCCTGTTGCATTAACACCGGTATCGATTAAGTTTTGTGCTTGCCAAAGCGATTTTCTAGCCGGATGTTCTAAAGCAGCCAGCATTCTGTCAATCTGACCTTGTGTGTACATTTTGTAACAGCCTTGTGCGCCATTATAGCCCATGTAGTTTTCAAAATTTACTTTATCTCCGCTACAATTTGTTCCTGGAGTACAACCTAAAGTATGATTTCCGTCTTCTGCAGGAGTATCTGCAACTTCATCAGTTCCGCTGCATCCTCCTTCAAAAGTATGAATCAGATTTAAAAAGTGACCAAATTCGTGAGTCAGTGTTGCAGAGAATTCTTTACTATATGAGTTATCGTATAAATAAGCCCCGTTAAAAACAACACGAGCCGTATTGTTTGCCGTCATGTCTGAACTTGGATACCAAGCCACACCTGAATTATTTGTCGCTCCGTCATTATACAAATCATTTTGAATATAGACATTCATATATTTTGTATTGTCCCAAGCATCAGCAGCGATCTGGTCATCGTAGCCTCCGCCATTTCCGTAGCCATTTTTTGTTGGATGAAAAACAACACCTGTTGTACAACCTCCGTTTGGATCTTTCTTAGCTAGTTTAAATTCTATATTTAAAGTTCCGCGTCGAGATTGAAAAAAAGGTTCAACAGTTTGGTAATCTGCGTTACGACCATTAAAATCATCGTTAAGCTGAGCCAAATGGTTGACGATTTTTTCGTATGTCACGGTTTTTCCTCCTTGCACGTCACCATAAATATGAAATACTACTGGAATTGTATAAGTAGTCACTGCGGCAGCTTTTGCCGTTGAAGTTTTGCGCTGTGCCGCAAAATTTTTACTAAAAACATCAAAGTTCTTTTTCTCTTGAAGTGCATGCGGATTATTCCGATACATTTTTTCATTTTCTTCGCTTGTTCGGCAAGGCAAACCTTGTGCGCTAATTTTCACTGAACTGAAAATCAGAAAGCAGATTAGTAATTTTAATTTCATTTGTTTAGGTTTTTTTAATTAGTAACAATCAAAATTACCGCACAAGCTTCTGTTTTTTTGATAGTATTTTATTCAGAATTAATACATAATTATCATATTTTTAACCATAAAAAAACACATATTAAAAAAATAAACATAATAAATCATTAAAAACAAATCTTACCTTACGGAATTAAAACATCAGTCTTCCCTTGCAAATACTAGACAAACAAAAAGCCAGCACTTAAAAAAGTGCTGGCTCAAAAAACAAATTAAACTAACTCAAAATTAAAATTTGTCCCAAAAAATCTTTGTTGTCATTAAATCTCCGCCAATTGCTGTTGAAGCTGCTTCATAATTAGCTGTATTTAACGTTTTATCAGATGTTGAATAAATATTTCTAACAGGAACTTTTCCGTCAGCTTCTTGTACTGCTGTTGGAGGCGCTACCAAAATTGGATAATCTAGTCTGCGATATTCCGTCCATGCTTCAAAACCACGATTGTAATAGGCGATCCAAAGCTGATAAGCAATTTTTTGCTTATCGGTTCCTGGTGCTGTAGCGAAAGCAACATCAGGGCGCGCTAAGTAAGTTTGAGCATTCGCATCAGAAACTTTCCAAAATTTCATGCTCGCTTCTATTCCTTTTGCATAATATGTAGCTGCATCTGCACCAACGCTAAAACCTCGGCTTGCCGCTTCTGCCAGTAAAAAACAAGTTTCGGTGTAATCGAATATGACTCCTGGATTTGTTTTTTCTCTTAATCTTTCACCCGTACTGCTATAATTGGCGTAAGTAACCTGTTGTGCATAAGGCGCACCTTTATACACCCCATTTATTTTTGATTTTGGATCAAAGAAAAAATCACGTCTTGGATCTTCTTTTCCATTTAATTCATTAACAAAAACTTCTGCAATGTTTATTTGATTCTCGCTTACTAAACTATTATATAGCGGATTCATATCTACATTTGAAGAAAAATACTGAAACAATGCAGTATCAGCTTCTTTGCTCATAACTCCTGAACTAAAAGCACTTTCTACCATTGCTTTTGCTTTTACTGCATCAACATCGGCAAGATGTAATCCCATTTTTAATTTTACGCTGTTGGCTAAAGTTTTCCATTTTGCCACATCTCCGTGAAAAATTAAATCGGCATTTCCAAAACTTTCATTTCCATCATTCAAAGCTGCAATAGCAACATCCAAACGAGCAGCTAAATCAAAATAAATGGTTTTAGCGTCATCATACTTAGGAAGCGGAAATTTTTTAATATCTAAAGCTTCAGAATAAGCTACATTCCCGAATAAATCTACTAGAGTTTGATAAGCCATTATAATTTGAACTTCTAAAATAGCGATCTGATTTTTCTTTACAGCTTCTTCAACAGGACCTAATACTTTTGTTTCCTGAATTTGTTTTTGTGCATTGGTCAAATCCTGCAATACATCTCTGTATAATGTTACAGCATGCGAACTCCCCAAGTTTCTTTTAGCCTGATTATAATTAGCTTCATCGGTATAAGTAGCCGTTGACCAATGTTGTGCATATGCTCTGAAATTATTTGAATTTACTGAAGCATTTGTTAGAAAATAAGCATAATTCACCTGCGCATTAGTCATCAATGCACTTGGCAGAGCAGTTTCATAAGCTTTTTCATTCTTGTTCATGTCATCTAAGTTATCACATGAAGCTACTGCACATAAAACAGCTCCTGCAAAAAATATTGTTTTTATAATTCTCATGTCTTTATTTTTTTAGAATTGAACTTTCATGGTAAAACTGTACTCTTTTGTTGTTGGCAATACTCCAGTTTGAAAGCCTTGTAAATTACCCGAAGACGCTCCTGCTTCAGGATCTGCATAAGGCAGGTTTTTGTGAATAATCCATAAATTGCTTCCGTTTACAGCAAAAACCATATTACTAATAAAGGTGTTTTCTATAAATCTTTTTGGCAGTTTATAGCTCAATCCAACTTCACGTAGTTTTACATATGATGCATCATAAACATATTCCTGCTGAGGCATAGAATTGTAGAAATAGTATCCGTCTGCTCCAGTTACGCTTACCGTTACATCATTTGGCGTACCATCTTGTTTTACACCCCCTAATAATACTCCACCACCGTCAGCAACTGGTTCACGTTGAGGAACTCCATTATGGTTTTTACTTACTGTACTTTCGTAAATTCCTGTTGCATGTCCGTATTGTTGATCTAGCGAATAAACGTCTCCGCCTTTTTTAACATCAATTAAGAAATTGAAAGAAATATTCTTGTACGTTAAAACGTTATTAAAACCACCAATCCAATCTGGAGCTACGTTACCAATTACAGCTCCTGCAGTTTGTAAGTATCTTCCGTTTGAACGAATTACTTTTTCTCCGTTTAAATAAGTGTATCCAGAACCAACTAGCTGTCCTACTGGTTTCCCTACTTCTGCCACATAATTTACCCCTTGGAATGATCCTAATGAAATCTGACTTGCTCCCCCTAAAGAGATTACCTCATTTTTATTTGTTGACCAGTTCACTGTAGCTTGCCATGAAAAATCTTTAGTTTTTATTGGAGTTGCGTTAACAGTTACCTCAAATCCTTTGTTCTGAACATTTCCAGCATTGATCCACGCTCTTGTATATCCTGTCTGTGTTGGAGTTTCTATAGAAAGAATCTGATTTGTTGTATTGGTTTTATAGTAAGAGAAATCGACCCCTAATCTGTTTTTGAAAAACTTAAGCTCAAGACCAGCTTCAACTCCTTTTGTCAACTCACTTTTCAAATCAGAATTACTTTTATCATTATCGGTAGAAAAACGAACTCCACCAGGTCCGAAATTGAAATTTTTAGGATAAAGTGTAGAAGTCACAGCAAATGGTGCATCGTTTCCTGTTTCTGCATAATTCAGACGCAATTTTCCAAATGACAGCCAATCTGCTTTAATATGATTACTGAAAATATAAGTCCCTGTAATCGATGGATACGAATAGGTATTATTGTCTTTTGGCAAAGTAGATGATTGATCTACTCTATAAGTTCCTTCAAGGAAATAGGTATCAAGGAAATTAAAACTTGCCATTCCGTAAACACTATTAGTTCCAAGAGTTATCTGTTGTTCTTCTGGACTTGTGATTCCGTCAATTGAATTGGTCAAGGCATAAATTCCCGGAACAACCAATCCTCCATTTGTTAACGCATAGATAGAATTGCTAACCGAACGTCTAGAGTTTCCTCCTAACATACCATTAAAACTGATTCCATCAGTAATACCTGTTTTGAAATTTAATGCTAAATCTAAATTGATTTCGCGGAAATTTTTATCATATCTAGAATATTGACCAAGACCGTTTGGTGTTCTTTTAGAACCTACAGCAATACGCTCTTCTTGCAATTGATGGTAAAAATCTACGGCACCACGCCCCATAATGTCAAACCAATTTGTAACTTCTGTTTTTACCACTACATTACCAAAGAAACGATCTCTTTTTAATGAGTTGTAATTATTATAACGTTGAAAATATGGGTTATCATGAAACTGAACTCTTAAATCGGTTGGACCGTATACATTCCATGTGGTATTTTTGCCTGTTAATTCGTAAGCCGCTCTAAGATCATTAAAATCTGCATTGGTTGTATACCATTGTCTAACACTGCTTAAATAGTTATTTCCTCCATCTCCATATCCTGTTTCGTTCATTCCAATAGCATCAGATGTCAAATAGTTTGCTGATGTAGAAATTCTCGTTTTTGGTGTAACTTTATAACTTCCAGAAAAATTAAAATTATCTTTTCTGTTATTGCTATTAGGAAGAATAGCTTGCTGCTGATTGTAATTGGTATAACCAAATCTAAAATCTCCTTGATCATTTGCAGCCGAAAAAGATATACTATTAATATACGTTAAGCTATTTTGATAAAAACTGTTTGGATCATTTTTAACAGCTGTATATGGAGTTGCCTTACCGTAAGTTGGTAATTCTGGATAAAACGAATTCCAGTTGTAAACTAGCAATGAAGGATCAAATTTTGGTCCCCAAGCCGCATCGTCGGTTGCTGTATAAGGATGAACCCCACTTCCTAAATCTACTGTACCGTAAAAATCACCATATCCTCCGCCGTATTGTTTTTGATACTCTGGCAAAGTCTTTTTGTCTACTACTCCAATATTAACTCCTGAGCTAAAATCAAATCCTAGTCCGCCTTTAGTTTTGCTTCCTTTTTTAAGCGTCACGATAACAACTCCATTTGACGCTCTTGATCCGTACAATGCTGTAGCTGCCGCGCCTTTTAAAACGTTCATCGTTTCAATATCATCCGGATTAATATCGGAAGCAGCATTTCCGTAATCGTAACCACCTTTGTTTCCTCCAGATTTTTGATCTGCTGTATTGGTATTGTCATTATTCAATATAATTCCATCAACTACCCATAATGCCTGATTATTTCCCGTTAACGAACTAGTACCACGAATTACGACATTGGTAGAACCTCCGATATTATTATTTCGTCTGATTTCTACACCAGCAATTTTACCTGAAATATTATTAGAAACGTTACCTGTATTTATTTTTGTCAGCTGATCTCCGTTTATTTCTTGTGTTGCATAACCAAGAGATTTTTTCTCTCTTTTAAGTCCCAATGCTGTAACTACAATTTCTTGCAATTGTGTAGATCCTGCGGTCATTTTTACGTTTATGCTGTTACCGCGTGCTGGAACTTCTTTAGTCTGCATTCCAATAAAGCTAAACACAAGAACCGCATTTGCATCAGCTTTTATTGAATATTTCCCATCAAAATCAGTCTGAGAACCTGTTTGAGTTCCTTTTACCAGTACTCCAACACCTGGCAATGGAACTCCATTCTCATCTGAAACAATTCCTGACACAACCCGTTCTTGGGCAAAAGTCAGTTTGGTCAACAGTACAAAAAAGAGTACTGCAATTTTTCTAAAATTAATCTTCAATTTCATAAAATGGTTTTATAATTAATGTGGCAAATATTTTGCTTTTTAGATAATTTTTCTGATAATATATTACCGAAAAACCTGCTTATATTACCCTATAAATGCCAATTTCGCAATTACACATTTACTATATTACCATTTAGAAAAAAATTCAAAATCAAATACTTAACTCAAAACCGAAAGAAATAAACACATAAAAAAAGGAGAATTTCAATTTGATGAAATTCTCCTCTCTTTTTATGATATGTAATTTTTTTTATTTTGCTCCCGGCGGGCAATTTTTTTCAATAAATCTGATAAAAGTATCTGTCAGATGTTTTTCTGTTCCTTCTCCTTCATCAATACTATGAGAACGATTTGGATATATCATTAAATCAAACATTTTATCGTATTTGATCAATTCATTAATTAAAACTTCTGCGTTTTTATAATGCACATTATCATCGCCCGTTCCGTGAATATATAGTAAATTTCCTTTCAGATTTTTTGCGTGAGTTACAGGTGAAGCCTGAATATATGCTGCTTGATTTTCGTCTGGCAATCCCATATAACGTTCTGTATAAATATTATCATAAAAATGCTGATCTGTTACTGCAGCAATGGCAACGCCTGTTTTGTAAATTTCTGGATACTGAAACATTAGATTTAAAGTTACAGCACCTCCACCGCTCCAGCCATGAATTGCTACACGATTAGAATCAATAAAGTTCCATTTTAAAACTTCTTTTGCCGCCATCGCCTGATCACGCGTATTGATAATTCCGATATTTTTATAAATTGATTTTCTCCATTGCGTTCCTTTCATCGCTGGAGTTCCTCTATTATCCATCGCAATTCCGATATATCCTTTTGGTATCAACTCGCTTATGAATCCATTAAAATATGGACTATCATTAGCCACTGTAGCCATTGGTTCTCCATAAACATAAAAGAAAACAGGATATTTTTTTGAGGGATCAAAGTCTAACGGTTTTGCCATTACTCCATCAATCTCTACTCCATCTGCTGTTTTCACTTTAAACTTCTCCATCGAATAATCTCGATTTGGAGCCGCAAAAACATCTGCTTCTTTTGGATAAATCTTTTGATGCCCCGACAAAGCAATCAATCTCTGGTTGTAGCCTCTTGAAATGCTAGAATTGGTGTGTCTTGCATAAGCTGCATCTGTAGAAAAAACATATCGGTTTGTACCATCAAAAATTGCTGGAGTTATTCTTTTTGTCTTTTTCGAACTTAAATTCGTTTCATACAAATAACGCTGAGTAGCATCTTCTGGACTTGCTATAAAATATATCGTTTTTGTTTTTTCGTTATAGGCTTTAAAATAAGCATCAAAATTAGTTTTAGTGATTAACTCTTTTGATTTTCCGTCAAGACTTATTTTATAAACATGCATCCATCCATCTGCGTCAGAGCTCCATAAAAAAGCTTTTCCGTTGTCTACAAACTGGCAAGGAAAAACATCATATTCACCAGCAGAAGTATCAAATACATCTATCCATGCTTTTGATTCTTCTTTATAAATCACTCTCGCCGCACCAGATTTTGCATTACAATCGTACATCGTAACCTGATTCTGGTTTCTATTTAGCTGAACGACCATAATAGACTCATTGCTCAGCCATTTCATTCTAACTAAATAATTATTATCTGGTTCACCTGGAATATCTAACCAATTGGTTTGAAGAGAATCAATATTTACTACTCCGATTTTTACAGAAGAAGGTTTATCTCCCGCTTTTGGATATTCTACAGGAATAATTGTCGGATACAACGAATCTGTATTATTAATCATGAAATGGAATTTGGTAGAAGTAGCATCTACTCTCCAAAAAGCAATACTTTTTCCGTCTGGACTCCATCTAAAACCGTCACGCGCTGCTAGTTCTTCTTCATAAACCCAATCAAAAGTTCCGTTAATAATTTTATCTGTGCCATCAGTTGTTACTGGTGTGATTTTTCCAGAATTCAGATTTTCAACATATATATTGTGTTTTGAAACATAGGCAACATTTTCATTATCGCTAGAAAATTTAGCAAACATTAAGGATGATGCGTCTAAGTTTTTGCCCAATTGTTTTCCTTTTCCTGTAGCCAAATCAAAATACCAATAATCTCCTCTGGTATTGTCTCTCCATACTTTCTTAGAATTTGTATAAACTAAAACTTTTGTTTTGGAGTCGTTCCAAACCAACTGCTCAATTTCGCCAGTAAATCCAGCAGCTGCTAATTGCGCTTTCGATAAAATAGTGTTTTGTTTATCTAGTTTATCAACATCATAAATGACTACATTACTGTCTTGATTCACCCAAAAAGAATGAGAATTTGGCAACCAATTTAGATTGTTAATATCAATCTTCTGTGCGAAAACAGAGGTGCATACGAACAGAAGAAACAACAAATACTTTTTCATCTTACTTTTTATTTTTAATTAAATTTTCAATTTCGGCGATTTCTATGGGCATGGCTTCACTCAGATTGATATTTCCATTTTCTGTTATCAGATAATCATTTTCCAAACGGCATCCTATTCCTTCTTCTCTAATATAAATTCCAGGTTCACAAGTAAGCACCATTCCTTTTTCAAAAGGTCTTGAATACAAACCAACATCATGAACATCTAATCCTAAGTGATGCGCAGTTCCATGCATGAAATATTTCTTGTAAGCCGGTTTTTCTGGATCTTGAGATTTAATTTCTTCTTCTGTAATAAGTCCCAGTTTTACCAATTCGGTTTCAATTAATTTTGCCATTTGAAGTTCATAATCTTTAGATAAAACTCCAGGCTTCAATAATTTTGAACCTTCTTTCAAACAATGTAAAACAGATTCGTAAACCTCTTTTTGTCTCGGACCAAAAGTTCCGTTAACCGGAATACATCTTGTGGTATCTGAATTATAGTTGGCATAACAGCTTCCAAAATCAACAAGAACCATTTCATTCTCTCTGCAAATATCATCGTTGGTGTTATAGTGCAATGAACAGGCATTAACGCCAGATGCCACAATTGATCTAAATGCTTGTCTCGTTCCTCCGTTTTTTACGGTGGCGTACAACAATTCGGCCTCTAATTCATATTCGTTTATATTAGGACGAATCGTATTCAAAATTCTATGAAAACCTTCAACGCTAAGTGCTGTAGCTTTTTTTATTAAATCAACTTCCTCGTTCGATTTAATTGGACGTAATTCGCGAGTTATTTTTGCCACACGATCGTATTGATGCAATGGATATTTTTCTTTACACCATTTTATCATTCGATCTTGTCTGGTTTCAATTTCGGCAGTTACTCTTTTGATATGCTCATTATGACCTAAGTAAATAATGTCAGCTTCAAAAGCAAAAAGCTGCAAAGTCTTTTCAAATTCGTGAAGCCATTTGATATTCTGGATTCCGGAAACAGCTGTTGCTTGTTCTTTAGTCAAAAAATTACCATCCCAAAGAAGTGTATGTTCATTTGCTTCTTTTACAAAAAGTATAACTCTGTTTTCTTCTTTAAAAGCATCTGGATAAAGCACCAGAATGGTTTCATCCTGATCAATTCCAGACAGATAAAACAAATCATTATTTTGTGCAAACCCCATAACATCATCAGCGTTATTAGGCATTACGTCGTTTGAAGTCAGAATAGCCAAACTATTTGGCAGCATTTTTTCGGTAAATCTTTTTCGGTTTTCAATAAACAAAGAAACCGGAATCGCATTGTATCTCATATTTTATATTTGGAATCTGTCAATAGCTACAGAAGTCGGTTTGCCAGAAATAATTTCTGTTATAATTTTTCCTGTTGCCGGTGCGAGACTTAATCCCATCATGGCATGTCCTGTTGCTAAGGTCAAATTTACAACTTTTTTGTCTCTGGCAATAATAGGCATTCCTGATGGCGTGCATGGTCTAAAGCCAAACCAAGTATCTTCAGTTTTAGGCATTTCTACTTCCATATCAGGATAGAAATCATTAATGCTGTTTATAATTCCCTGAAGTCGGTTTGCATTTATTTTGTTGTCTTTGGCGTGTGTTATTTCCATAGTTCCTCCAAATCTAATATCATTTGCCATTGGAGTTACAGCCACTTTTCCTTCACATAAAATAGATGGAATACTCGGTTTTTGGGATTTATCTTTTAATGTAAAACTGTATCCTTTACCTGGTAAAATAGAAATTGAGATATTTAGTTTTTTAGCCAAAAAAGGGCTCCAAGATCCTGATGCCAAGACCACTTCATCAGTTCTAAAAAGTCCTTTATCGGTAACAATTTTTTCAATTTTATTTCCTTCTAAAACAAAATCTCTTACGCTGGTTTGAGAATGGATTTCAACTTTTAAACGAGCCAATTCTTCTTTGATGAAAGACATAAATTTCTGCGGATACAAATGGGCATCACTTTTATAATGAACACCTCCAATTACATTGGTATTGGTTCCTTTCTCTAAAAGTGCAACTTCTGCTTTTGACAGATAATCTACTTCAAGTCCCAAACGTTCTGCTTCTTTTCCTTCGTGATGCATTTCTTCTCCTACTTTATCACTTTTGTAAAGCATTAAAAGTCCTTTTTCTTCATAGAAGAAAGAATTATTCTCTTTGGCAAAATCTTGATATAATTCTTTACTTAATAAAGAAAGATCTCGTAAAGCAGGCATTGCATTTTCTACATGGCGCACATTGGCATGTTTATAAAACTGCATTCCCCAGTTTATCAAATCTTTACTTAAACGTGGTTTTACATAAAACGGACTACGGCTGTCAAACATCCATTTTATTCCTTGAGCAATCATACCGGGTTGTGCCAGCGGAATAATGTGAGATGGTACAATCATTCCTGCGTTTCCGTACGAACAGCCATTGTTCATATCAGATTCATCAAATACGCTCACCTCATAACCTTCCTTTGCAAGATAATAGGCAGAACATAAGCCAATAATTCCACCGCCAATAACAGCAACTTTTTTCATAAATTTTATTTCGTTAAGAGTTCTTTGAACTGCTAATTATATTTTAAATCTGTTGGATGAAATTTTTTATTTAATTTAGAATCAATTGCCTCCATCTTATAGATAGAGATAATCAAAATTGTAAAAGATGGTTTTAGCTTAAACAACAACCATGTTAATTTGGCTAAAGCCCATCTTATTTACAATTTCTAAAATCCCTTAGTTAAAACTAGAGACTATTCAAAAAACAATAATTTAATTTAACCAACAGCTTAATTATATTATAAACTGATTTTTAAATAACCTGAAATCCAAATGCATACGGATCGTCGCTTTCATCAATTATAATATTATTGTATCCGTACACTTTTGCCCAGCCTTGAATGCTTGGAACAATAGCTGGAATATCTCCAATAGAAGTTTCTTCTACGACTTTACCAATAAACTTACTTCCAATATAACTTTCATGAATAAACTCTTCTCCTTTTTTCAATTTCCCTTTAGCATGCAATTGTGCCATTCTAGCCGATGTTCCAGTTCCGCATGGCGAACGATCGATTGCTTTGTCTCCATAAAAAACAGCATTTCTGCCAGATGATGTTGGATCTATAGGTGATCCTGTCCACAACATATGGGTTACGTCTCTAATGGTATTGTTTTCAGGATGAATAAAATAATCTGGGTATTTTTCATTAATCTTATTGCGAACTTCTTGACTGTATTGAATAATTTTACTTGCTGTAAAATCTTGAACACCCGAAAAATTCTTTTGCGGATCTACAATGGCGTAATAATTTCCTCCGTAAGCTACATCAAATACAATTTCGCCCAATTCTGGGCAATCAATAGTAAGACCTTCTGCAGCTAGATAGGATTTAACGTTGGTCAGACGTACCCAATCTACTTTTTTGCCTGTTTGCTGGTATTCGATGTGCACTAAACCTGCAGGCGCTTCCATTTTGATAATTCCAGGAACTTTTGGAGTCACCAAACCTTCTTCGACAGCAATTGTAATAGTTCCAATTGTTCCGTGTCCGCACATTGGCAGACATCCAGAAGTTTCTATAAACAGAATTCCAAAATCATTCTCAGGATTGCTTGGCGGATACAAAATACTGCCGCTCATCATATCATGTCCTCTTGGTTCAAACATTAAGCCTTTACGAATCCAGTCATATTCTTTTAAGAAATGCTGCCGTTTTTCGCTCATCGAATTACCTTGTAGATTTGGTCCGCCACCGGCAACAACCCGAACCGGATTCCCGCACGTATGAGCATCTACGCAAAAAAAAGTTTTCTTTACCATTTTATATTTGAGATAGTGTTAGTTTATTATTTACTGTACGAACAATTTGCAACGGATTCTCATTTTGTAATTCAGCTGGCAGTAAATGGTCTGGCCAATTCTGAAAACTTACTGGACGCACCCATCTGTAAACTGCGTCTATTCCAACTGCTGTGTAACGTGAATCTGAAGATGCTGGATAAGGTCCGCCATGAAGCATAGAAGCGCAAACTTCTACTCCAGTAGGCACACCATTATATATTAAGCGACCTACGCGATTCTGTAAAGCGTCAATTATTCCTTTGTGCGCGTCAATTTCATTCTCTTCACTAATGATTGTTCCTGTTAACTGTCCTTCCAACTTAGAAATTACTTCTATTAATTCAGTTTCATTTTCGCATTCAATTAAAATAGAAAATGGTCCAAAAACTTCATTATGCAATGTCGCATTTTTTAAAAATTCTTTTCCATCAACTTTCAAAACAGTTGAAACTCCATGATTTGGTAATGTCTCACCTTTAAATTGAGCTACTTTCGAAACCCCGTTCTGTTCTTCTATTTTTGCAATTCCGTTATTAAAATCAGCATAAATAGAAGGATGAAGCATGCAGCCTGGCGTAATTTTTTCGATTGCCTTATCTAGATTTTCTGTAAACTCATTTAGTTCTTCTCCTTTTAAAGCCAGCAGCAAACCTGGATTTGTGCAAAATTGTCCCGCTCCTAAAGTGATAGAACCTGCATAGGCTGTCGCCCATTTTTGGCTGTTTTTTTTCAATGCGTTAGGTAAAAGCACTACTGGATTTATACTTCCCATTTCGGCAAACACTGGAATTGGCTCTGGACGCTGTGCAGCTAAATCGCACAAAGCACGTCCGCCTTTAATGCTTCCCGTAAAACCTACTCCTTTTACCAATGGATGTTTTACCAAACTTGTTCCAAGCGTTCTTCCGTCACCAATAAGGTTAGAAAAAACACCTTCTGGCATATTGGTTTTCTGAGCTGCTTTAATAATTGCAGAAGCAACCATTTCGCCCGTTCCTATATGCATGGAATGGCTTTTTACAATAACAGGACAACCTGCAGCCAAAGCCGAAGCCGTATCTCCTCCGCTTGTAGAGAATGCAAAAGGAAAATTACTTGATCCAAAAACCACAATTGGTCCTAAAGGTGCTAACATTTTGCGTAAGTCTTCTTTTGGTGCAGGCTGTCTGTCGGTTATTGCAGTATCTATTGTGGCTTGTACCCAGCTTCCTTCTGTAAGCATATCGGCAAAAGCTTTTAACTGTCCGATTGTTCTTCCGCGTTCTCCTTCTGCTCTGCCTCTCGGATAACCCGATTCGGTGCAGTACTGAACTAAAAGATCGTCTCCTAATGCTAAAATTTCATCAGCAATAGCGTTCAAAAATTTAGCTTTTTCAATACCCGAATAATTTTTATAACTCTCAAATGCTTGATTGGCTAACGCAACTGCTTCCTCAATTTCATCTTGAGTTGCCTCAGTAAAAACCCATGGATTTTCTGTATTCAATAGCGGATTAAACGTTTTTAGTATTTTTGTACCACCTGCTTTTAGCTGGCTTCCTATATAATTTTTTCCTGTAATCATGTTTTTTTTCTTATAAATGAATTAAGAGCAATTTTAGTTTTCAGCTACGGTTTTAGTCTCAAGTTTCAGTCGCAGCCCCAGTAAACACAGCTACCGAAAACCCTGACTGTAAATGGAAACTGAAAAACTGAGACTGCGGCTGAAAGCTGAGAACCGAGACTGAAAACTAAAAAGCTAAGCCAATCTTTAATATGCTATTATAAATTTTTATAGTCTGGCAAAGTTGGTCTAGTACGTAGTCCTTCAGCAATAATTGCAAGAACTCTTTCTCTTTCTGCTCCTTGCAATGGTAATCTTGGTGCACGAACATATTCTGAACCAATTCCTGTCGCAACCTCTGCCAATTTGATATTCTGAACCAAGAATGCATTAATATCCAATTCTAATAAAGGCAAGAACCATCTGTAGATTTTCAACGCTTCATCAAATCTTCCTGCTTTTGCTAATTTGTAAATTGCCACTGTTTCTTCAGGAAAAGCACAAACCAATCCAGAAACCCATCCATCAGAACCCATAAATAGACTTTCTAATGCTAGTGTATCAACTCCTGATAATATTTTTAAACGATCTCCAAAACGGTTGATCATTCTAGTAACATTAGAAATATCTCTAGTTGATTCTTTTACTGCTTGAATGTTATCATATTTTAATAACTCTTCAAACATATCTAATGTCACTTCAATTTTATAGTCAATCGGATTGTTGTAAACCATAATAGGAAGTGAAGTATTTTTTGCCACTTCACTATAGAAAGTAACCGTTTCAAAATCAGATGCTTTGTAACGCATTGGAGGAAGCATCATCAATCCTTTTGCTCCATCTTGTTCAGCTTTATTGGCCGCTAAAATTGCATTTTTTGTAGACTGCTCTGCAATGTTCATAATTACGGGCACTTTATTTTCTGTTAGTGCAACAGTATGTTTTACTAATTCTCTTTTTTCTTCTTCTAAAAGTGTGCTGGCTTCACCTAAAGTGCCTCCTAAAATAATTCCTGAAACTCCAGCATTTAATTGTGCCTTCATATTAACTTCAAACATATTGAAGTCTAATTTGTCATCTGCAGTAAATTTTGTAGTTACCGCTGGCATAACGCCATTCCATTGAATACTCATAATTTTAATTTTTTATTAAGGCCAAAATTATCTAGAAACAATAGAGCGCACCCTTTAAAAATTACCACAAAACGATACTATATTACCCTCTATAACACCAAAACTTAAAAAACAGAACATTATAGCATCATTTTTTTATTCAAATGCAATATATTTGATTATAACTAACTAACCACTATATGAAAGTTTTCCCATTCAAAATTCCAAAATCTGGAGAAGATCCCCTTATATATCAAGAAGATATCGAAGTTTCATTTTATGATAAATTGCATCAGCATGAAGAAATTCAAATTAGTTTTATTGAAAAAGGAGAAGGAGCCGTTTTTGCCGGCGATACTATTTCGCAATACCGTGAAGGTGATATATTGGTAATTGGAAGTAATTTGCCACATGTGTTTAGAAGCGATATTCAGGAAAATGTAGTTTCAGTAATGCGTACTTTATTTTTTACCTTCAATTCGTTCGGAAAAGATTTTTTTGAGCTGTCTACTTTTAGAAATATCCATCCGATTTTAGAAAGCAGTAAAAACGGATTTATAATCCATAACGCACCAAAAAAGGTTGTCAAATATTTCAAGAAACTGAAAAAAGCCGATAGCTATACTCGTTTTATATTATTTCTAGATATTATGAAATGGCTTTCTACATCAGAAACTACTCCTCTTTCTAATTATTTGTATCAAAAGAAAATTACGGACAATGAAGGAAAAAGAATGCAGATTGTATTTGAATATGTCATGACCAATTTTCATAAAAACATCACATTAGATGAAATTGCTTCGATTGCGAGTATGACAAAAAATGCCTTTTGCCGGTATTTTAAGGTCCGGACCAACAAGTCATTTTTTCAATTTCTAATTGAAGTACGTATTGAGAGAGCCGCAAAGTTATTATCTAATAATGAAGAACTCTCTGTTTTGGAAATTGCCGAATTATGCGGGTTCAATAATATTTCCAATTTTAACCGAAAGTTTAAGGAATTAAAACAGCTTTCGCCTTTGCAATATAGAAAACTGAACTTGTAATATACTGCAGATATACTTTACGTAGACGCACTGCGGTGCGTCTCTACAGATATACGTGATATTTTAATTAAAACCTCGAAATTTCACCTAACAGATTGTCAATCCTATTCCGTTCCAATATTCCGTAGAGACGTACTGCAGTGCGTCTAACATATTGTGAATATTCGGTACGTAGATGCGTGTGTTTAATGCATTATGGATATACGTTGCGTAGACGCACTGCGGTGCGTCTCTACAAATTTACTTTGGGTTAAAAACAAATCAGCTGTTTAATCTCGTTGTTTTAAACGACATTAAACAGCTGTTTTGCTATATAAAAAATCTTTTTTTTATTTACCAGATACTGCTGTGATTTCAAGCACTACACTCGATTCAACTTTTGAAGAAGAAACTCTTAATCCTACATTCATTAAATAATCTCCTGTAAAAGATGCTCCAGATTCTTGTAGTGTTTGCTTTGCCTCAGGCATTAAATTAATTTCTTCTACTTTATACGTTTTATTGGAGTCTAAACCTTTAAAACGAACCAAATTATATTGCGGATCATAAAGCGGATGAAGCGTATACGAAAATAAAACGGCTTTGTTCTTTGATTCGTCAACATACATTAATACAGCACGACTGTCTTCGTAAGGAGAAACAATTCGGTACATATCGCCATGCCAGATTACAGGGCTTAATCTTTTATAATTGGCAACTGCATCCTGAGTATATTTTATTTCTTTTTCTTTCAGTTCTTTTACATTAATATCAAAACCTAATTTACCCATCATGGCAACGTCTGTTTTGAATTTAATAGACTGATTTCCCCATGATGTTACGTGATTACAAATCGTAAAAGCTGGAAAAAACTGCGAATATCCCCATTGAATAAATACTCTATTGTAAGGATCGGTATTATCACTAGCCCAAAATTCTGTGAAATATTTTAAGAAAGCATAATCTGTTCTTCCTCCGCCTCCTGCGCAAAGCATCATTGGTAAATGCGGATATTTGGTTTTAATTCGCTCCAAAACTTTATACAATCCTCTGGTATATTCGATAAATAAATGAGATTGCTGATTTTTTAAATAAGTAGAATACGCATTGGTCATCATTCGGTTGCAATCCCATTTAAAAAATGCTACACCTCCATTGGTCTGCATAATATCGTCCACCGTTTTAAACACAAAATCCTGCACTTTAGGATTCGATAAATCCAAAACCAATTGTGTTCTGTAATAACTCTCCTCTCTATTTGGCAATTTTAAAACCCAATCTGGATGTTTTTCATACAATTCGCTTTTCGGATTAACCATTTCGGGTTCAATCCAAATTCCGAATTTTACTCCAGTTTTCTCTGCCTGCTGCATTAAAAAGCCAAGACCATTTGGCAATTTTGTTTTTGTTGCCTGCCAATCTCCCAAACCTGATTTATCACCGCTTCTTGGGTATTTATTTCCAAACCATCCGTCGTCTAATAAAAACATATCAACGCCCAATGTTTTCGAATCTTCAAACATATCTGTCAATTTCTTTTCATCGAAATTAAAAAAGGTAGTTTCCCAATTGTTCAGTAAAGTCAAACGAGGTTTGTCGCCATCTTTCACACCATAGTTTTTTGCCCAAGAATGTAAATTCCTGCTCGCCTGCCCTTTTCCTTTATTTGAAAAAGTATAAATAAAAGAAGGAGTCGTAAAAACTTCGCCAGGCTGAAGACTATATTCTGAAGCAAACGGATTAATTCCAGAACTAATTCTTAACGAATTTTTATTATCAAGCTCAAAAGTAAATTTAAAATTTCCCGACCAAGCGATTGTTCCCGCAACAAGCTCGCCACTATCTTCTTTGGCTTTGTCGTTTAATGCTAAAAAGAAAACTGGCGTCTGGTACATATTGGTTCTTACTCCCAATTTAGAATCAATTACTTTGGCTCCACTGGTTAATTCGCTTTCTTGCATTCTAACTTCTTTAGCCCAATCGCCATGAAACTGAGTCAGCCAATATTTATCCGCATCAAAATGCAGCATAGACGAAGCATAGTTGTACAACGTTACCGGTTTCTTTTCGCGGTGTACAATTTCAGTCCATTGCTCAATAACATTCTCTTTATAGAAAGCTTTATAATGTAAAGTCACTTCTACATGATAAACTGGATCTTTCATTTTTATAATAGTTTCAGTAGTATTGCCATCTATTTTTGTTGTCTGATGTCTTACGTACACTAACTCCAAAGCAGGGTTTCCGTCATTATGTGTCATACGGATAGCAGATTCAAATAAATTATCGGTTCCGTACGTTGGATACGCTTGATGTCTTAAATTAAGCAACGGATTTCCGTCGTTTATAACAAATGTTCTCTCTGTCTCTTTAGAAAGTACATTATATGCCGAAACTTCCAGTTTTGCTCCTAAATAAGATTGATAAAGCAATCCGCTTTTTGCCACTTTTAAGATTAATGCGGTATTCTGGGTTTCAATAGCGATGGGATCATTTTGTGCATTAGTCTTCCAAAAGAGAGTGGTCAGAACTAATAGAAATAGTGCTTTTTTCATAAAAATTTTAATTAACAATAGTGAATATTCGTTTTTGAAGATTTCTAAAAAGAAGCCAAAAACAATCTTTTTCAGATTATAATTGAAATTCTATAGAAACTCCGTGCATCACATTTATCAATCAAACCACGAGAAAAAATTCATTTAATTATACCCATAGAGGAACATAGTTGGTATAATTCATAATAAAAATGGTTTTGAGCTCTGGTAGACCATTTTTAAATTATGAAGAAATGAAGTCCAAAAATAGCAAAATATAATTAAATCCAATTATTGCGTCTTACTGCGTTGCTTTTTCAATATTAAAAACAAAATATTTTAAAAATAGACTTTTGATAATTTTTATACATTTTTTTACCGATTATGATATTTTATTACCTAAAAAAGGTTCTTAATCGTAAAACAGGACAAAACATTTACAAGCTTAGTCCTACATATTAGCTTAAAATTACCGACTGGTATGGTTAAAAAAATAAAACTATTTAAAAAATTCAAAATTATTCCAAAAAGAAAATTCTGATACTATATTACCCACTTTTAAAAATTAAAACCATCATTCTATCACACCCATTCATTCCTCTTATTCAAAAAAAAGAATCTCCAAATAAACAAGAGTAAAATAATCTGCAAAAAACAAGAATATATAGCTATTTATTCAAATAACCTTGATTTATATTTTATGCATATATTACCCACTTTACTTTTAATATTATCGTAAATAAATCGTGTTTTTTACAAATATCGCAAAAAACTGGTAGGTACTGGTATGTGTTGACTTAGAAACATTTATACATTTGGATTTCACATTTATCTCTTTTTTCACAAACAATCTGCAGGAGCTCAAGGCATTTTGTTTCTCCAAAATGAAAAATAGATAAAAAACGGACCACGAGAGAATAAAGTACTAACCAACAAAAACCAACAAAACATGATTTTATTAACCAAACAAAAACCAACAAAAGATTGGCTCTCTTCTGAAAAATGGAAGATAACCAAACTAACATCAGGAGCCTTACTAGCACTTACTTTACAAACTTCTTTTGCAGCAGAGTTAAAAGAGAGTAAATTCTCTAATAAACTGACTACTAATTTAGCTCTGACAAACAGCAAAAGCACATCTTTTGCCATAGAAAAACTAATAAAGGGAAAAGTAACTGGCTCACAAGGAGAACCGCTTCCTGGTGTAAACATTCTGGTAAAAGGAACAAAAATTACAGCTGTAACAGACTTTGACGGTAATTTTACTATTGAAGTTCCAGACTCCAACAGCATTCTTGTTTTTTCTTATACAGGATTTTTAACAAAAGAAGTTCGTGCAGACGACGCAGTAAGCATTCAGCTTGTAGAGCAGAATCAAACCTTAAATGAAGTTGTTGTCGTTGGGTATGGAACGCAGAAAAAAGCTTCTACAACGGGAGCAATTGCATCGATTAAAGGAGGTGTTTTAACTCAAAATGCATCTGCAAACGTATCTAACGGAATTGCCGGACGTATGTCTGGAGTAATCGCCAGTAACCGTTCTGGAAGACCTGGTGATGACAGCTCTACTCTTTTAATTAGAGGTTTTAACTCATTTGGAGGAGGGACAAGTCCGCTTGTAGTTGTGGATGGTATTCCTGATCGTGATTTGAACAGGATAAACCCTGATGATATTGAATCTGTAACGGTTCTAAAAGATGCATCGGCAGCTATTTATGGAGTTCGTTCTGCAAATGGAGTTATTCTGGTAACTACCAAAAGAGGAAAAGTTGGTGCTCCAACAATCAAAGTTGACGGATCTTATGGTATTCAGCAGTTAACCAGAATGAGCGAAAGAGTTAATTCTTGGGAATACATGACGTATTACAACGAACTGAATGCTCATAAAGGAACAACACTTCCTTATACTCAGGCAGAAATTGACAAATACAAAGCTGGAAACGATCCAAATTACACCAGTACAGACTGGATGAAGCAGGTTTATAGAAAAGATGCTCCACAAGCTAACCTTTCACTTTCTGTAAATGGTGGTAATGAACAGGTTAAATATTTCTTTTCTGGACAATACTTAAATCAGGAAAGTAACCTTAGATACAGTGACGAGAGATACAGACAATTCAATTTAAGATCAAATATTGATGTTAATATCACTTCGAACTTTAAGGTTAACTTAGACATTGCTACTCGTAAAGAAGATAGAAATTATCCTGCGGTAAGCATTGGAAGTATCATGCACGAGACGGTTAGTATGTATCCTTTTATTCCTGCATATTGGAAAAATGGTTATCCATCATCTGGTATCACAAATGGTAGAAACCCAATTTTAATGTCTTCACCAGCGGCAGGCTATGATCACGTGGTAAACTTAATTGTAAATCCAAAAATTGGATTTGAATTAAAATTGCCAAGAATAACTGAGGGATTATCACTTAGCGGATATGCAGCATTTGACTATAATGTTCGCAGTGAAAAGAAATTCACAAAACCGTGGGATGCTTATTCTTACGACAAAACCAATGACAGTTACAATAACGTAAAAAACAGCACGAGCATAACAAGCGTAATGCAAGAAGAGCGAATTGCGAATCAAAACACGTATTTCGTAAAATTAGCCTACGATCGTAAATTCAACAAACACGCCGTAAATGCTTTTGTCGGATATGAGCAGACTACAATGGACAAAACGCAAACGTATGCTTACAGAAGAGATTTATTGAGCGATCAATTGGATCAGATTTTTACTGGAAGTACTAAAGGACAAAATGCTACAGGCGGCGCATATCAAGACGGACGTGAAAGTTTCCTTGGAAGGGTTGCTTACAATTTTGATGATAAATATTTTGCCGAAGTTTCTGCCCGTTATAACGGATCATTCAACTTCCCTTCTTCTACTCGTTGGGGTATGTTCCCTGCTATTAGTGCTGGTTGGAAAATCTCTGAAGAGCCTTTCTTCAAAAATAACATCAAATTAATTGACCAGCTTAAAATAAGAGCTTCTTGGGGAAGAATGGGTAATGACGATTTAAGAGAGACTATTAATGGAGTGGATTATCTTAACCAATATCTTTTCTTAACAAGATATCAGCTAACAACAGATCAGCAGCTTTATAGCTATTTTGGATCAGATTATACGTTGAACAATAGTATTTATCTTTCTTCTACTCCGAACCCAAATATTACATGGGAAATTCAAGATTCTAAAAACATTGGTTTTGATTTCGGATTCTTTGGAAATAAATTAACGGCAACTTTTGACTATTTCAGCAATAAAAGATCTGACATTTTAGCAGCAAGAAATGCGTCTGTGCCTTTGTACACAGGATTATCTCTTCCAAAAGAAAACATTGGAAAAACGGTAAACAGAGGTACTGACTGGTCTGTGAATTATGCCGATCATATCAATAGTTTTAAATATAGTGTTGGTTTTAACTTTACTTACGCACAAAGTGAAGTATTGTTTCGCGATGAAGCAGAAAATATTCCAGCTTGGCAAAAATCGACTGGAAGAGCTATCGATTCTTGGTTAGTATACCAAACAAACGGAATTTATCGCACTCAGGCAGAAGTAGACAATTCCCCTCATTTTGAAGGAGCAAAACCAGGTGATCTTTGGGTAAAAGATACTGACGGCGATGGAAACATCACTTCTAATGATAAAGTAAGAATTCCAGAATCTGCAACACCAAAAATTGCTTATGGAATTCCTATGAGAGCTGAATACAAAGGTTTTTCTATAGATATGCTTTGGACAGGACAGGCAAAAGCAAAACAAGTAATACTTCCGCAAGCTCAAGGAGCTATTGTAGCGCCTCCAAGATGGTTGTACGACGACAGATACACAGCAGATAATCCAAATTCTAAATACCCTGTTGCATTCAATGATTCTGATCCGAGAAACAATATTGAAGCGGACTTTTGGCTAAAAGACGCGTCATTCTTCAGATTAAAATCTTTAGAAGTTTCCTATACATTACCAGAAAAAGTCTTGTCTAGATTCGGAATATTAAATACGAGGTTTTATGCTGGAGGAACTAATTTGTTTTCTATTGACCACATGAAACAATACAATTTAGACCCTGAAACAAATAATAAAACTGGCGTAATTTATCCACAAACCCGTATCTACAGAATCGGTGTAAGCATTGAATTATAACAAGGTAAAAAGATCAAGACATGAAAAATTATAAAATCAATAAACTATTTAATATAAAAAAGAAAGTAGTAATTGCGGCTGCTCTTTTTATTGCTATTGCTGCGGTAACATCCTGTAGCGAAGATCCATTAGACAAAGCTCCTTTGGATTCTTACACAGATGAAAATGTGTGGAATGACTTAAAACTTACAGAGGCTTTCGTTAATAATCTTTATACAGTATTGCCAAGCACCCAGCACAACTGGAACGACAAAACAAATCGAAGCTGGATCTTGTCTACTGCATGCGATGAAGCCTTTAATAATTTTAACGATTATGATGTGTGGAATCTTAATTCGGGAGCATTAACGCCTGACAACGCAGGAGATTTCAATACTTGGAAACCTACTTATGCTACTATTCAAAATTGCAATATCTTTTTGTCTCGAATTGATAACGTACCTGGAGATGAAGCTTGGAGAAACAGATTAAAAGGCGAAGTGCTTTTCTTAAGAGCTTATGCATACTTCAAATTAACTAGTGATTACGGTGGGGTTCCTCTGGTTACTAAACCTTTTGAGTTAAATAGTGATTTTAAAGTAGACCGCAGTTCTTATGATCAATGCGTTGACTTTATTGTGGGAGAATTGGACAAAGCGGCGGAATTACTTCCTTTAGCAGCTACAGATCTTGGAAGAGTTACAAAAGGGGCTGCACTTGCTATCAAATCAAGAACATTGCTTTATGCAGCAAGTCCGCAATGGAATCCTTCTAATGATCTGGCAAAATGGAAAAAAGCATCAGATGCTGCAAAAGCGGTTATGGATTTAAATATATATTCGCTTTACGATAAAAAGTATGAAGATCTTTTTACTACCAACAATTCAGAAGTTATTTTCTCTCGTTTGTCTAGTAAAGATCCACAATGGAGCGCATTTAATGGTGTAGAAATGTTTAATTCTCCGAGCGGTTTTCACGGATGGGCCAATTTTGCGCCAAGCCAAAGTCATATTGATGCTTACGGAACAGCTGACGGAAAAGATATTACAGATCCAACATCTGGTTACGATCCTCAAAAACCTTATGTAAACAGAGATCCGCGTTTTTATAAAAATATTGTTTATGATGGACGTGCTTACGGAAAACCTGAATTCTTTCAAGATCGTTACGATGCAGGAAGTTCAAATAAAGCCGAATTTTACGAAGGAGGTTTAGATTCTCCTCAAGGTTGGGATACTTGGAATGCTAGTAAAACTCGTTATACTTTCCGTAAATATTGCGATACAACGTACAATTACAATAATGAAACGCAAACTAATAAAGCTTGGATTATTTCTCGTTTAGGAGAAATTTATTTGAACTATGCTGAATCAGAATTTAAATTGGGACATGAAGGAACTGCAATTCAATATCTTAATTTATTAAGACAGCGTGCCGGAATAACAAATCCGTTAACTGGTTTAACAGGAACAGCTTTAGAGAATAAAATTCGTAACGAAAGACAAGTTGAATTATGTCTTGAAGGATTCCGCTATTATGACGTACGTCGTTGGAAAATAGCCGAAGAAACCGAAAACAAACCATTAATGGGAGTAATTATTACTAAAAACAGTGACGGATCTAAAACTTACACCTACTCCAAAGTTCAGGAAAGGATCTTTAAACCACAACATTATCTGCTTCCTATTCCAAGAGATGAAATTAACAGAACAGGTTTACCCCAGAACCCAGGTTATAATTAACTATAACCAATTAAGCAAACCCATCTAAGGGCGATGGGTTTGCTTTTAAAATGTATCAAAGCAAATCATATTACAAAGAGCATTTCTGAGGTCAACAATTTACCAGTGTAACATATATCATTATATGTAAAACACAAAAGCAACACTACAACACTGCACAACAATGGCGAAAATCGTAAAATAATAACTACTTTTCGCTAAAAACAACCCGTCCAAAGTACTACTAATACAATGGATCACAATTTAAAAACAAATGCTATGAAGATATCTTCTAGAAAAAAACTTAAATCTATCTTATTTGTCCTTATTGCATTCTGCTTTATTACAAATACAGGATTTTCACAAAACGACCAACGTTGGCAAATTAATACTGATGGTTCTATTTCTTGGCAAATAAACAACACAATTCCACATGATGATCATATCGAAATGAGCGGTAAGAGAATCTCTTGCGTTCTGAGATATGGCGTCGCAGCGGATGGTTCATTTCATGCTACACGCAGTTTGGTTTGGCCAATGCTGAGAACCATTCCGAATAATACCCATGCAAGTTTAACACGTCAATTTGCGCAGGATGCTTTTGACCTTGTTACCGTAAATTACAAACCAATTCCAGCAGAAAAAACAATCTCGCTGACTCTTAACGGAACATTATTAGTTAAAAGCAAAACCGACAAACTTGAACTTACAAGACAGTTTTTTCCTTCTACGGCTTTATCGGTTTATAATGAAATTTATACCCTTAAAAACAGTTCTGATAAAAACTGTATCGTAGAAATTCCAAAATCGAATGCGGTTTATACCACAGATCCTACAAAAGGAACTGAAGGCAGTTACACTATACATGCTGATCTTATTAATAATGGAAGTTTTAATCTTAAACCAAATGAAACTGTCAGCTTTTTTGTTATCTATTCAGGAGTTAAAACAAACGAAACAGTTCCTGCCGTAAATGCTGAAGATGAAAAAAACAAACGTTTAGAATTGATCAGTGAAATCTGGAGCAAATTGATTCTGGAAACGCCAGATCAGGTTTTGAATACTGAATTTGCTTTCGCGAAAATCAGAGCGTCAGAAAGTATTTTTGAAACCAAAGGAGGTCCAATGCACGGTCCAGGTGGAGAATCGTATTACGCAGCCATTTGGGCAAATGATCAAGCTGAATATATTGGTCCATTTTTCCCTTATTTAGGATATGAATATGGAAATCAAGCATCTTTAAATGCTTACCTTCAATTTGCAAAATTCATGAACAAAGATTATAAAGCGATTCCGAGTTCTATTGTTGCTGAAGGAACAGATATTTGGGCTGGTGCAGGAGATCGCGGAGATGGCGCGATGATTGCGTACGGAGCTGCTCGTTATGCACTTTCTAGAGGAAATGCAGATGAAGCAAAACAATTGTGGCCATTAATTGAATGGTGCTTAGAATATTGCCACAGCAAAATAAATGCTGACGGCGTAGTCGCTTCCGATTCTGATGAACTTGAAGGGCGTCTTCCTGCAGGAAAAGCCAATCTTAATACTTCTTCTTTGTATTATGATGCTTTAAATTCTGCTGTTTACCTAGGTAAGGTTTTAGGGAAAAACGAAACACAGCTGAAAGCATATAAAGCCGAAGCTGAAAAATTAAGAACAGCTATCGAAAAATATTTTGGAGCTAAAGTTGAAGGCTTTGAAACCTACAAATACTATAAAGAAAATGATGTCTTAAGAGCTTGGATCTGTACGCCACTTACCATGGGCATTTATGATCGAAAAGACGGAACTATAAACGCATTATTTTCTCCTAGATTATGGACAAAAGATGGTCTTGCAAGTGTCGCTGGAGATAAAATATTCTGGGATCGCTCTACTTTGTATGCTTTAAGAGGAGTTCTTGCTGCTGGCGAAACAGATAAAGCGCTTGATTTCTTGCATTACTATTCTGATCGACGCTTATTGGGAGATCACGTTCCGTATCCTGTAGAAGCATATCCAGAAGGCGATCAGCGTCATCTTTCGGCTGAAAGCGGTTTGTATTGCCGAATCTTTACAGAAGGATTATTCGGTATTCGTCCTACAGGTTTGCGTAGTTTTGATCTTACACCTCGTCTTCCAAAATCTTGGAATACTATGAAATTAAAACAGATTCATGCCTTTGAACACGATTTCAATATTACAGTTGAAAGAGCTGGCAAAAACCTAAAATTAAAAATAACCGATGGGAAAAAGCTAGCAATCAATAAAGTTATTAAAGATGGAACTACGATAAATATTAATTTATAATTTTTTTTTTGAATTATTGTTTTTTGATGCAAACCTCCAAAATATACTTGGAGGTTTGTTTTTTTTATAGTTTTTTAAGCAGATTAGTTTAGATATAAAGTATATCTGTAGAGACGCACCGCAGTGTGTCTACGTCCAGTATATCTACAACAGGAAAATCTTTGAGGACAAGCGCACGTGAGACGCACTGCAGTGCGCCTCTACAGGATATTGGGCCGATAATAATTTCCGCATTTTGAATTCAAAAAAATCAAAATATATTTTTAAAACAAAGCATATCTGTAGAGACGCACCGCATTGCGTCTACACAACGAATATTCACAACGATATTTATTTCAAAGCCTCAAATAATATTTCAACCGGATGCTGTGCTTTTCTTCCTGTACCATCAGCAATTTGATGCCTACAACTTGTTCCTGAAGCAGAAATTAATGTGGCGCTTTCTTCTGCCCTAATTGTCGGAAACAAAACCAGTTCTCCAATTTTCATCGAAATATCATAATGCTCTTTTTCATAGCCAAACGAACCTGCCATACCGCAACACCCACTTGGAATATTTAAAACAGTATAATTCTTTGGCAATGAAAGTATCTTCTTAAGTGGAACTAAAGACGATAAGCTTTTCTGAAAGCAATGTCCATGCATTCGCACTCTTTCTGTTTCGTCTGTAAAACTATTAGATGTAATACGTCCTAAATCCAACTCTTTAGCCAAAAATTCTTCAATCAGAAAAGTTCTAGTTCCCGCTTTTTTTGCTTTCTCTTTTAAATCTGCACGGCACAAATCAGGATATTCGTCACGAAATGATAGTATTGCCGAAGGTTCAATTCCGATCAAAATGCCATCGTTTGGAATTTCACTTTCAAAATCTCTAATATTCTGTTCTGCAATCTCTCGTGCTTCTTTCAGCATTCCTTTAGAGAGATAGGTTCTTCCGCTGATTCCAATTTTAGGAACTAAAACTTTATAACCTAATCTATTCAAAAGTTTTACCGCTGTCTGCCCTATTTCTACATCATAATAATTTAGGAATTCGTCATTATACAAATACAATTTTCCATTCGCAAAATCTCCAATTTGGCTGTAGCTTTTTATCCATTTTGCAAACGTAATTTTATGCATTAAAGGCAATTGTCTTTCTACGGCAAAACCAGTCCTTTTTTTAATCCAATTTCCAATAATTCCCTTAGCAGATAAATTATACAGCCATGGAGCTGAGGCAAACAGCTGATTTATTTTTGGCGTATTTCCAATTAGTTTCGATCTAAATTTTACTCCGTTTTTATCATGATATTGTTGCAATGTTTCGGCCTTCAGTTTTGCCATATCCACATTAGAAGGACATTCAGATTTACAGCCTTTACAGCTTAAACATAAATCCAAAACCTCCAACAGATTTTCATCATCAAAACGATTTGTTTTTGTAGAATTTGTTATGGTTTCTCTGAGCATATTGGCACGCGCTCTCGTAGTGTGTTTTTCGTCTCGAGTAGCCATATAACTTGGGCACATCGTACCGCCGCTTTTTTCTGTTTTTCTGCAATCACCAGAACCGTTGCACATTTCTGCTGCACGAAGGATTCCGTTATGTTCCGAAAAATCAAAATAAGTTTCGGGCATTGGTGTCTCCTGCCCTGCTGTATATCGCAGACTTGTATCCATAGGAGGCGTATTCACAATTTTCCCAGGATTAAAAACACCCCACGGATCCCAAACTTTTTTTATCTGAACAAATAACTCATAAATTTCATCTCCCAACATTAGCGGAATAAACTCTCCTCTAAGTCTTCCATCTCCATGTTCTCCACTCAACGAGCCTTTGTATTTTTTTACCAAATGGGCAATATCGGTTGCGATGGTTCTAAAAAGTATTGTTCCTTCTTCGGTTTTCAAATCTATAATGGGGCGTAAATGCAATTCGCCCGTAGCCGCATGCGCATAATGCACACAGTTTAGATTTCTCTCTTTTAAGATTGCATTAAAATCTGCTATAAAATCAGGCAAATCATTCACATCCACAGCGGTATCTTCAATCACTGCAACTGCTTTTGCATCTCCAGGAATATTAGATAACAAACCTAATCCTGCTTTTCTTAATGCCCAGACTTTATTGGTGTCTTCGCCATAAACAATCGGGAAATGATAACCAAGGTTTTTAGAACGCATCAAAACTTCCATTTCTCTTGCAATGCTGTCAATTTCTTCTTGCGAATCCCTCAAAAATTCGACTGCTAAAATAGCTTGAGGATCACCTTTTACAAAAAAACGATTCTTGCTTTGTTCAATATTTTCTTTGGTGCATTCCAGAATATAATGATCTATTAATTCTACACTATCCGGATTAAATTTCAGTGCTTCAATATTGGCTTTTAAAGATTCATGAATACTTTCAAAATGAACACAAACCAAAGCCGAATAAGGTTTTAAGGCATCAACCAAATTTAGTTTGATTGCTGTAGAAAAAAACAAAGTTCCCTCAGATCCCGCAATTAGTTTACAGAAATTGAACTTTTCAGCAGAATCATCAAATGGACTGCTATCTGCCAATAAATCTAAAGCATATCCTGTATTTCTTCTTGGAATTGATTTCTTAGGAAAATTGGCTTCAAATAAATTTTGGTTATGTTCAGATGATAGTATTTCTTTAGCTTGCAGATAAATTGCTTGTTCCAGTTCGCTTACAACATTAATTCCGTTGCATTTATCTTCAAATTCGGCATTAGTCAAAGAACCAAAAACAACTTCGTTTCCATCTGCTAAAAACCCTTGTATTTCGAGTACATGTTCACGGGTTGATCCGTACACAACAGATCTTGCTCCGCAGGCATTATTTCCTACCATTCCGCCAATCATACAGCGGTTACTGGTAGAAGTTTCCGGCCCAAAAAAAAGCTGATACGGTTTTAAATGAAGATTCAGCTCATCGCGAATAACTCCTGGCTCTACCCAAACCGATTTTTCATCCTGATTTACCGAAATAATTTTGGTAAATTCTTGCGAAATATCAACCACAATTCCGTTTCCAACGACTTGCCCCGCAAGTGAAGTTCCGGCGGCACGAGGAATGATACTGCTGTTGTTTTCTTTTGCAAAAGCAATAATTTTTTGGATATCTTCTTTAGTTTTCGGAACAGCTACAGCCAAAGGCATTTCTTTGTAAGCGCTTGCATCTGTTGCGTACAGCAGACGCATGGTATGATCGTAAAATAATTTTCCTTCTAATTGCTTTTCTAAATTGGCAAGTTTATTATCACTCATTTTTTTACTTTATTGTATACAAATCCACTTCTACCAAAAATGATAAAAGAGAAAAGCTGTCGCTAATTTTGGTTTGCTTAAATCGTTGTGTAGAACTAATGAAAGCTTCCGTCTATTGCAACGGAAGACTTTTTATTTTAATGGAAAGGTTTTATAATTCGCTTAATGCAATATCTAGCAACTCAACCATTTCATCAGCATTTTGTTTATTAAATGGCATTGGCGGTTTTATTTTTAAAACATTATGCAGAGGTCCGTCTGTACTTAACAAATAACCTTTGGCTTTCAGTTTTTCGACTACAATATCAATCTCAGGAATCGCAGGTTCCATGGTAATTCTGTCTTTTACCATTTCTGCACCAATAAACAAACCATGCCCGCGAACATCACTAATGATAGGATATTTAGCCATTAAACCTTTTAATCCGTTCATCAAATAATTACCTGTTTCCAAAGCATGCTGCTGCATTTCTTCCTCCTGAATTACATCTAAAACAGCCAATCCAGTAGCCATAGAAACAGGATTCCCGCCAAAAGTATTGAAGTATTCCAAACCATTATTGAAAGATTCAGCAATCTCCTCTGTTACTATAACAGCTGCAAGTGGATGCCCGTTTCCAATTGGTTTTCCTAAGACAACAATATCTGGCACTACATTTTGCAATTCGAATCCCCAGAAATGATCTCCAATTCTTCCAAATCCAACCTGAACTTCATCTGCAATGCAAACTCCTCCTGCTGCGCGAACGTAGTCGTAAACTGTTTTTAAATAATTCTCTGGCAACGGAATCTGACCTCCAACTCCCAATAAAGTTTCACAGATAAAAACTGCTGGCGCTTTATCTTCTTTCTTTAAATTTTCGATAATTCGCTGTACATCTTCAGCATATTTTTCTCCTGCTGCTGCATCTCCATATTTATAAGGACCACGATATAAATCTGGATTAATTGCTTTATGAATCCACGGCATTTGGCCAGAACCTCCCTTGCTGTCAAATTTATACGGACTCATTTCCATGGCTACAGTCGAAGTTCCGTGATAAGCGTGATCCAATACAATAATATCTTTTTGTTTAGTAAAATGACGGCTCATGCGAATGGCCAGATCATTGGCCTCACTTCCAGAATTTACAAAATAACAAACACTTAATTTCTTAGGTAAAGTTGCTGTCAGCTTTTCTGCATAATCGGTTATGGCATCATTTAAGTATCTGGTATTGGTGTTTAAAGTCGCTATTTGACGCTGCATTTTTCTTACTACAACTGGATGGCAATGTCCAACATGTGAAGGATTATTTACGCAATCGACAAAAGTTCTTCCCTTGTCATCGTATAAATATTGCAAAGCTCCTTTTACAATTTTTAATTTGTCTTTATAGCCAATACTTAGATTTCGTCCTATTTTCTGTTTTCTAATTTCAAGAAGTTCCGAATAATCGTCATTATTGATTAGTCCTTCAAAACCACAAGTTTTTCTAAATTCATCTTGTGCTTTTATAGGGTTTATTTTTATCAGTTTGTACAGCAAATCCCAAGCTGGTTTTTCAGTGACAAAATGATGTTCATTGTCACTATCCAACGATGCATTATAAGCAGATTGTGTCACACTGATGCAAAGTCTTCCTGCAATGAGATAATACAATAGATCTAATTCTTGTTCGGTAAGAGCATACGAATTATGATATCCTTTGACAATTTCTGTTGCTACAGCCAACGGATCTTCTTCATCAAGCATCGCATAAACACAAGCAATCGCTAGATTGTTGATTAAAGCGGTATATACCATGTCTCCAAAATCGATCAATCCGCTAATGCGATTGTCTTTTACCAAAACATTGTAATCGTTGGCGTCATTATGTATATAAGCATGTCTCAGTCGGTGCAACTGCGGTAATACTTCTGTATCAAACTGCAATAAAAAATAACCCGCTATACGTCTTCTTTCGTGATTTAGAATATACTTTAGATTATCACCTGCTTCGCTTGCACGGCTAATATCCCAAGTATAATTGCGATGCATTGCCGGATGAGAAAAATTCGCCAGCTCAGCATCCATATTGCCTAAAAACGAACCTAAATTGTAATGCAGTTGACTATTTTTATTCTTTTCATCTACCCAAAAAGTCCCTTCTAAAAAGTTGAGAATTCGAATATAATAGATTTGCGAATCTGTTACAATCTGAGTCAGCTCCTCTCCTTTTGTATTCAGGCAGAAATGCTGAAAACAATCAGAAATATCACTTTTGGCAAGATGTCTCATGATGGCAGCCTGCGCTTCTAAAAATGGAAATGAATGGCTCTCATTTGATACTTTTAGAATGTACTTTTCATTCTTATCATCAGATAAAAGAAAATTCAATTCATCATATCCATTTAATGCTTTTACGGTTACATTTAAACCGTAATGTTCTTTTACTAAATCCTGAATAACTGTTTCTGAAAAAGTCATTGTATTCTATTAAATTGTTTTTTCTTTTTTTTTAGCCACGAATTACACCAATTTTCACTAATTTTTTTAAATGTTTTCTCTTAATTCGTGTAAATTCGTGCAATTCGTGGCAAACTTTATTCTATTCTATTTCCAAATAACAGCCTGAGCTGGTTCTAATGGATTTTTTCCAACTAATATTTTACTTCCAGTAGGAATTGGCAGATTTATGGTTTCATTGGTATAATTTACACCAACAAAGAAACCATTACGCCATTCTACATAAACCCCTTTTGGTAAATCTTGAATAGCAACTTTTGCACGTTCGTATACCGTTCTTACCACTTGTCTTTCCAAATTTCCATCTTTACTTTCAGCTCCAATATACGTAACGGTTCCTTTTCCTAATTTTCTCGTAATCGCAGCCGCTTTGCCTTTGTAGAACTGATCCGCATAAGAAGCTAAAACTTCCGTTCCTTGTTTCGGATTTAAAACATCAGCCCAAACATTCCACTTATAGGTATTGTTTCCAGCATTTATAATTCCGTTTACATCTTCAACCAACATATCAAAAAACTCAACATCTGCACCGATTAAAGGTACAATTGGTCCGCTCCAATTTGCTTCGAAGAAATGACCATTTTTATCTTTCTGTCCTGTACGGCATGAAAGAATTAAATTTCCGCCATTTTCAACATATTTCGTCCATTTGTCTACCAGTTTTTGATCAACTAATTGATACGCTGGCGCAACGATAAATGGATAAGCAGAAAAATCGCTTTCTTCTGTAATAAAATCCATTGGCGCACCCGTTGATTTTACTGCTGAAGTATAGGTATTTCTATGTCTCCAAGTACTCCAGAATTCGGTTTGTTTCTGATTTTCTAAATCCCACAGATTCTCGTGGCTCCATAAAAATCCAGTCTTTCTTTTTGCTATTTCTTGCGGAATAACTGCTTTTGGATTGTACTCTTTACGAAGCAGTTTCATGTCTTCGATTGATTGAACAAACTCTTTTCCTCCAGTAGTTAAAGTCACGCCATCAGTTCCAACAATTCCGTCATGATACATTTCGCTGCTTCCAAGCGGATGTCTATATCTGTACGTACAAGTAAAAGAACAGCCTCCACCAAAAGCCTGAGAAATCCACATGTGGACTGTTCCTGGCAATAACTGCGGATTAATGCTTGCCCAGTTTACTTGTCCCGGCTGCATTTCCATTACACCTGTAACCCCATTTATAGATCTGTAATAATCATTGGCTTCCGAAATTTTATTAGGATGTCCCATTCTGAAATTTTGTCCACCTAATTGATTTCTTCCGCTTACAGGATACATAGTATAAGTTGCAAAATCCATTTTATCTGTTCTTCTTGGGTCAGCGCCGTAAACTACATTGGTATAATTTGTAGTAATCCATTGTTTCGGATCGATATATTTTCGAAGCACTTCTGCCTGTAAATTCAAATATTCTGCTTGAGAATCTGCTGTAAATCTTTTAAAATCTAGAATAGCATGCGGACTTAATTTATCTTCAAAATAAATCTCTGCATTTGGAATCGCAATCTGTTCAAAATTATTGTATCTGATGCTCCAAAAACTCGTAACCCATTCCGTATTTAATTTTTCGATTGTTCCATACTTCGCTTTTAACCATTTCTGAAATCCTTTTTGTGCCGATGGACTAAAGTCATCTGGAGCGCCCGGTTCGTTATCCACTTGCCAGCCAATCACATTTTTATTATTGCCGTATCTTTTTCCTAATTCGGTAACAATTTTAGCTACAAATTCTCTGTATTTCTCATTAGACACAGATTGATTAGCTCTGTTACCATGTTCTCTGCGTCTTCCGCTTGCATCTACCAGATAGATTTCAGGATATTTTTCTCCCATCCATGCTGGTGGCGTTGGCGTTGGTGTGCACATGATTACTTTCAAACCTTGTTTTTCGGCAATTGCCAATGCATCATCTAGCCATTTAAAATCATATTTTCCTTCTTCTGGTTCCATAAAAGTCCACGCAAACTCCGCAAAGTGTGTAAACTCAAAACCTAGTTTTTTAATATTTTTTAAATCACGTTCCCATTGTTCTCGTGGCCATTGCTCTGGATAATAGTATACTCCAATCTGCATTAAATCAGGTTTGGAAAAAAATCGCTGAGGATCTTTATTTTCTGTAGTTGTGCTTTTCTTACTTTGGGCTAAAACTGGCGTCAAATTACAGCCTACAATAAATAAGCCTGCTGCTATTATTTTTGTGAAAGATATATTGTGGTTAAACATAGTTAGTTGTTGTTGTATTCGTTATTAAATTGAATAATTAAATTCAAATTATTTATCCTCTAAAAGTAGCATTAAATAATGCGAAGCCGACCAGCTGAAGTTAAACGCTTCTAATCCTTTTCCGTTTAAGGGCTGATAATTTTCTCTTATGGTAGTGCCTTTATCCAAAGCACCTTCTGCATTATGCATCAGTTTATGCGCCAGTTCGTTTGCTTCTTTTGTGTAACCGTATTTTTCTAATCCGTTGATGCCAAAATAACTTTGGTCAAGCCAAATTGGCCCTCTCCAATATCCGTTATTAGGCTTAAACTTTGGATGATTTGCCGCCAATGTTGGCAAAGGCACAAAAGTGTTCAGACTAGCTGGATCAATCATATTGTTTTTTGCTGATTTGGCTTGTTCTGCAGTAGCAACTTCTGCCCAAATCGGACAATATCCTTCGCATCCCATTGCTTTTATCAATGTTTTGCCGTCAATTGTCGTGTCATAAAACCAGCCTGTCGCTTCATCCCAAAATTGCTTTTGAATTTTCAGTTTTAATGCATCACTTTCGTCTTTCCATTTTTTCGCTTCATCACTTAATTTTAAAATGGTCGCCATTTTATTCAGATAATTTTTCTCAGCAAATAGAAACGAATTTAAATCAACGCTTTCCTGATCTAACGAATACGCTTTTTCGCCATTTTTCAGGATTTTGCTATCATCAAAACGAACAGCATTATCCATTCCGCTTTCCCATTTTGCAGCGATCACAGTTCCATCTGTCGAACCAAATTCGCATAAACCATCCTGATCGTGATCACGCTCTTTGTACCACCAATTATGATATAATTTAAGCTTTGGATAAAACTCTTTTATGAAATCAGCATCTTTCGTTTTTTCATAAATCTTCCAGATTGCCCAAGCTGCAAGTGGTGCTTTTGTATTTCTGTAATTGTTTTCTTCAAGAAGATTATTTCTGTAAATACAATCTGGAATAAAACCATTTGGATCTTGATAATCGAACAAAGCGCGCATTTGATTTTTAGCTAATTCGGTATCATAATTGGCTACTGCAACGGCATGTTTCCAACTGTCCCAAGCCCAAAAACCGTGAAACCATTCGTAATTATAACTCGGAAAAAGACCTCCATGTTTTAATCCTTCTGCTGCAATTCTTGTGTTGTTTTGTAAAGTCAGCACCAATTTTGCTGCAAAATCTGAATAGATCTGATCTTTGTAAATGTTTTTCTTTTTGGCAATTAACTCTGCCAATAGTTTTTCTTTTTCTTTTTGTGTGTTGTTTAATAGCGTAGCAAATACCGTTTTTTGTATCGTTTCATTTTCTGTTTTCCAAGAATACTGTGGAAAAATAAAACTTTGCGAAACAATAATTTCTTTGGTTTCATTTGGTTTTAAAACCAATTTTTCTGTCTGTGCTTTGAATCCTTGTTTGGTAATTTCAAATTCAGGATTTGATTTTAAAAACTGAATGTATCCTACAGCAGTACTTTTTGTAGAAACGATTTTTAAAGTGTTTTTTTCATTAGACAATTGCAAATCCTCTAAAAAAAGAGACGCATTATACGAAGGAAAAATAGTGATTGATTTTGTGCTTTTGTTTGTAATACTTGTTTTTTGTAAAGCCGAATGGCCTGATAAAAACACCAATTGCTGTTTTACTTCTAATTTCTCATTCTTAAACTGCTGTTCTAAATGGCTGTTGAAGCTGTTTTGTGAAACCAATGAACTTTTCCAGTTGATTACTTCCTGTTTATTTTCGTCTTTTAGCTCAAGCGAAACAAATGATGGACTTAACCAAACTCCGTTTTGTTCTGTCATCAAAAAAGGCCCTGAAAATCCTGCTTGAACATTTGAACCTTCTAAAAATCCAAATGCAAACCAAGCTCCTTTATCTGAGAATGCTAATGGTTTTCTATCAGTTGCGTTTGCTGGATTTCCTTTATAATTAATGCTATTTTTAGCAGATTCTAAGTTTGGAAAGCTTTTTTGAGACCAACCTGATTGTATTAGAAAGAGTGATGAAAGAATAAAAAGTATTTTCTTTTTGCTCATGTTGTGTCATTTTTTGTGTTGTGTTGTTATATAGCAATAGGTCAGCCCATTTTACTGAGCAGACCAATATCTTTAGATAAAAAGAATAGCCAAGAAATATAGGCTATTCTTTTTAAATATTTAAATCATTTTGAGAGAATTAATTCGTTTGCAATTCTGTCAATGGAATTGGGTAAAAGTTATTCTTTGCTGCGTCGAAACCTGTGCGTCCAACTGCATCAAGAGCTTGTTTTGTTTTTCCCCAACGGCGTAAATCGTAAAAACGGAAATTTTCAAGAGGGAATTCTAAAATTCTTTCGTGCTCGATTTGCGCTTTTACCTCAGCACCACTTGTTCCTGTCATTGCAGGCATATCTGCTCTAGCGCGAACTTTATTGATATACGGAATCGCTTCTGCTGGACGACCCAATTCATTTAAAGCTTCTGCCTGCATCAACAATACATTTGAATATCGCATTAAAGGAATATTAATTGCTGTAAATTCCTGATCCATTTTTTCCTGTGTGCTTGGAATAAATTTACGATATACTGGTTTGTCTGTATCTCCAAATTTATCATCGTATGTTGTTCCTAATACTAATGGATTATTAGCATCATTAAAATATGGATCTTTGAAGAAAATTGTGCTGTAAAAACGTGAATCATAGTTTCCTGTTGTCGCAACTTTTCCTTCTTTTTTGAATTCATTTACAAGCATTGGACTTGGAAGAATTTCGTCCCATCCGCCAAGCTCAGCCGCTGCCATCCAGTAGTGAAGTGCATTGCGGTAGAATGCTCCGTTTGCTGTAGTTTCTGAAAACTGAAGTTCAAAAATCGATTCTTTAGTATTTTTCATTGTTCCGTCAAACATAGAAACATAATCTTTTACCAGCTCATATCCTTGCACTTTGCTAAATGCCGTAAGCGCTTCATTTAGGAAAGCTTGTTTTTGGGCTGTTTCTTCATAAGATCTTGTCAAATATGCAAATCCTAAATAACTATTTGCTGCACCGCTTGTTGCACGTCCTGTTTTATCTGCAGATTGTTTTGCAGGCAAAACAGCTGCTACAGCTTTAAATTCGCTTGTAATAAAATCCCAAGCTTCTGCACGGCTTGACAACGGAATGTTTAGATCGCTTTCTTTTGTAACATATTTATTTCTGATATAGATTTGATCCCAATTTAGAATCAATTTCATGTGGTAATATGCACGTAAAAAACGAGCCTCTGCCTCAATTTGCTTGCGATCTTCATCGCTAATTTTTGCTGCAGGAACTTGTGGCAATTTATCAATAACCTGATTGGCATTACTAATTCCTCTATAGTTAATTCTCCAATAACTAGTAAACTGGCTGTTTCCGTTTGTGTAGGTAAAAGTAGAAAGTTCAACCCAGTTTTGGTAGTTCAATGCATCGCTTCCTAATTCGTTTATGTCTTCACGATATGCTTCAACTGGCCATTTTACTTCGGCGAAAGCCCATTCGTCAACAGCGCATTCTAATTGTGAATACGTGGACGCCAAAGCCGATTCGGCATCTGCTTTATTTCTCCAGAAATTATCTGATGTAAGCTGATCTGGAGATTGTTGATCCAAATAGTCATCACAGCTTGTAAAAGTGAATAAACCTATAGTGGATAATATTAAAAATATCTTTTTCATGATAATGTCGTATTAAGTAGAATTAAAATATATACTGAACTCCAGAAACAAATGATCTTGTAAATGGATAAACAAAACGGTCTACACCTGTGTCAATTACTTTGTCACGTGAAAATTCTGGATCAATTCCCGAATAATTGGTGATTGTAAACAAGTTTTCGACGCTTACATAAAATCTCAGTTTGTCGATTTTTGCTTTACCTAACATTTTGTTTGGAATAGTATATCCAAATTGCAACTGACGCATTCTGATAAAATCGCCACTTTCAAGAAAACGATCCGATTCACGGCTGTTTCCGTTTGGATCCTGCAATACGGCACGCGGAATATTACTGTGATTTTCTGGTGTCCATGAGTTTAATGTAGAAGCCAACATATTGGTTCCTGCATTCATAGACTCATAAAAATATCTGTTTCCGTTGTATAATTTATTACCCCATCCGCTTCCTATCAAAGCAGAAAAATCAAATCCTTTATAACTAGCTCCTAAACTAAGGTTTACTTCTAGTTTTGGTAGTCCTGTTCCTGCATAAGCTTTATCATTTTCATCAATAACGCCATCTCCATTCAAATCTTTAAAGCGAATATCTCCAGGCTGTGCATTTGGCTGCAATAAAACACCATTTTTATTGTGAGCTGCTACTTCTTCAGCAGATTGGAAAATACCATCTGTTTTGTATAAATAGAATCCACTAATTGGGCTTCCTACACGAGCTTGAGTTGGAAAGTGCTCATCTCCGTATTTTAATCCTTCTCCATAAATAGTCTGTCCGTCATTAGCCAGTTCTTCTACTTTGTTTTTAAGCGTGGTAAGGTTTAATCCTGCGTTGTATTTAAACTCATTAACCTGATCGCGGTAATTTACTTCAAATTCAAATCCGCTGTTGCTAATTTTACCTACGTTAAGAACTGGATCATCAATTCCTGCAGATGGAGCCAGTTTTTTTGTAATCAACAAATTGTCTGTTACATTATGATAGTAGTTCATCGAACCGCTAATTTTTCCTTTTAAAAGCGTATAATCGATACCAATATTTTTAGAATCTGTAGTTTCCCATTGCAGGTTTCTATTTTCTAATGCTGTTGCAATACTACCAGGCCAAGGATTGCTTCCTATACCCTGAACATAACCGTTGCCTAAAAAATTTCCTGTTTTGATCAATGTATTTGCAGAATAATATCCTAAAGCAGCTTCGTTACCCAATTGTCCCCAGCTTGCACGCAATTTTAAAGTAGAAAGAATCATATCTTTTGGGAAGAAATCTTCTTGTTCGATTTTCCATCCTAAAGCAATAGAAGGGAAAGTTCCCCAACGGCTGTCTTCTCCAAATTTAGAAGAACCATCTTTTCTAACTGTCACTTGCAATAAGTAACGATCATTATATGAATAATTTAACCTGCTAAAAAAAGATACTCTGTTGTATTGGAATTTTGAACCATCAGCAGAATAAGTACCTCCTCTTCCTGCGCCAATGGTTTCAAAACCAGGATCAAGGAATCCAGAAGGACGATCGATAGAAACCAACTGTCCGTTTTCTACAGTATAATCAGTTGTTTTTCCTTCAACACTAACCTGATTCCAGTTTGAAGCCTGGCTGTTAAACGTATTACCCAACATTAAACCAAAAACATGTTTTCCGAAGGTTTTATCGATTGTGATAATATTATCTAATATCTGCTCATTCCAAGTTGTTCTCAACTCTGTCTGCATTGGATAAAGATGCACTTCTTTTGGATTTGCAATATACGGCGGAAAGTGTGCAGTCTGCTGATTATTCTTTACACGGTAAGAATAAGCCAGTTTGTATTTTAACCATGGAGCAATGTTTGCAGTTGCAGCAATATTTGCCGTTATGTCCTGTCCGATGTCATTGCTTTTTCTAAAATGCTCTTCGGCAACTGGATTTGTTCCTGCTGGTAAACCATTTTTATTCGCTAGTCCGTAACCGTATTCCTCATTTTCATCATAAACAGGAACCAAAGGAGCCATCGTATATACTTCTTTTAGCTGAAAATTTGGCAATGCATTTTGCGTTCCCATGTACGCCATTTTTGCATCGATATCAAAAATTGATTTTTTAAAACTAACTCTCGCACTACCCGTTTGCTGACCAAATTCGTTATCTATTACAATACCTTTTTGCTTCACAAAATTACCATAAAGAGCAAATTTAAAATCTCCCTGTCTTCCCTGAATTCCTAAACCATAGTTTTGTGTAAAACCAGAACGGAAAACTTCGTCCTGCCAATCTGTATTTACATCTGATGGTGCTGTAATATAAGCTGGAAGCGGTTTTGGTGAAGTTGCATATTTATTGTACTCATCATACATTCTTTTATTGACAGTACAATAACCGTCAGCATCTAACATATCTAATGTTTTTGATGGATTTGTAATGCTTAAAAAAGAACTGAAATCTACTTTTACGCCTTCTTTTTGTCCATTTTTAGTCGTTACGATAATTACACCATTTGCAGCGACAGATCCGTAAATTGCAGCTGCGGCACCGTCTTTAAGAACCTCCATCGATTCTATATTAGTTGGGTTTATGGTATTAATAGATCCCTGAAAACCGTCAATGATATAAAGTGGTTCTGTTGCTCCGAAAGTATTTACACCACGAATTTTCACGCTTACTGAAGCACCTGCAACACCACCACTTTTTTGCACATTTACTCCGGCAACTAATCCTTGAAGAGCTTCTGATGGACTTGTTGTCGCACGAGTTTCAAGGCTTTCTTTTTTTACTGTAGAAATAGCTCCTGTAACATTACTTTTCTTTTGAGTTCCATAACCAATAATAACTACTTCATTCAATTTATTGGTTTCTTCCTGCATAGATACATTAAGCTCCGAACGATTGTTTATACTCTCACTTATGGATATAAATCCTACATAAGAAAAAACAATAATCGGATTCTCCAACGTCGATGGATACACTAAGGTGTAATTTCCATCAATATCTGTCCCAGCATTGTATTTAGAATCTTTAATCGAAATACTTACCCCAGGCAGCGTATTATTTTTGTCATCCGTCACTTTTCCTGAAATTGTTTTTTGTGCTTGTGCAAAACTGATGTTTGGCAGCCACAAGCATAACAGCAGAGGAATAAAATAAATTACCCTAATTAGTTTTCTGTTCATGTTGGTAATGGTTTTAGTTAGTAAATTTTTAGGTTTCTTTTTTTTAATTTTTAATATTTAGTTTTTGTATTGCATGTATATACATCTTGTTTGACAATGCTTTAAAACATTACCAAACAAAATGCAGTATTCTAATTGATGTTTTTTGCTAAGCTTTAGCTAACCTAAATAGGTTCTACAAGTCAAATTTTATTCCTTGAGCCAACGGAAGACTTGTAGTATAGTTGATTGTATTGGTTTGCCTTCTCATGTAAATTTTCCAGGCATCAGATCCAGATTCCCGGCCACCACCAGTTTCTTTCTCACCGCCAAAAGCCCCACCAATTTCAGCTCCAGAGGTTCCAATATTTACATTTGCAATACCGCAATCAGAGCCTGTTACAGATAAAAATAATTCGGCTTCTCTTAAATTATTGGTCATAATTGCAGAAGACAATCCTTGCATTACACCATTTTGTATTTCAATTGCCGCTTCAACAGTGCCCGAATATTTTAATAAGTATAAGACAGGAGCAAAAGTTTCGTGCTGTACAATTTCAAAAGAATTATCAGCCTCTGCAATTGCAGGTTTTACGTAACAGCCGCTTTCATATCCATCACCAGAAAGCACTCCACCTTCAACCAGAATTTTACCTCCTTGCTCTACCACTTTTTTCAAAGCATCATTATACAATTCAACTGCCTGCTTGTCTATAAGAGGTCCAACATGATTTTTTTCGTCTAAAGGATTCCCGATACGCAATTGTCCATAGGCAGAAATCAGAGCTTCTTTAACTTTTTCATAAATGCTTTCATGAATGATTAAACGGCGTGTAGAAGTACATCTTTGTCCTGCTGTACCAACAGCACCAAAAACGGCACCAATAACGGTCATCTTAATATCTGCATCTGGCGTTACAATAATGGCGTTGTTGCCACCTAATTCCAATAATGATTTTCCAAAACGTCCTGCAACTACCTGCGCTACAATTTTACCCATTCGCGTAGAACCAGTAGCCGAGATTAACGGAATTCGTTTATCGTTAGTTAGCAATTCACCAATTTTATAGTCTCCTGTAATCAAGCACGAAATTCCTTCAGGCAAATTGTTCTCTTTTATAACCTCTGCCATTATATTTTGACAAGCAACTGCACAAAGAGGTGTTTTTTCTGAAGGTTTCCATACACAAACATCACCACAAACCCAAGCTAGAGCGGTATTCCAAGCCCAAACAGCCACTGGAAAATTAAACGCTGAAATGATTCCCACAACTCCTAGAGAATGGTACTGCTCATACATTCTGTGTCCTGGTCTTTCTGAATGCATTGTTAATCCGTGCAGCTGACGCGAAAGTCCAACCGCAAAATCACAGATATCTATCATTTCCTGTACTTCGCCATAACCTTCCTGCAAAGATTTACCCATTTCATAAGAAACCAGTTTACCTAAAGCTTCTTTATTTTTGCGCAATTTTTCTCCAAATTGTCGCACTATTTCTCCACGCTGCGGAGCCGGCATTAATCTAAATTGTTTAAAAGCAGCTGTTGCCGCTTCCATCGCTTTTTCATAATCTGCAGCAGTAGATGTCTTTATTTTTGCAATCAATTTTCCATCTACAGGCGAATAGCTTTCTAAGATTTCTCCACTAGAAAAATTATTCAATCCTGTTGAAGTTCCTTCATTAATGTCCTGTATGTTTAATTCTTTTAAAGCTTCTTTTATTGTAATTTCTAATTCTTCGATTGCCATTATGAACTTTTTAATTGTGCTTTTTGTATTAAATGAATGTTAGAGCGTTTTTTGAAGCTTTACATCGGTGCTTTCAAATATCTTATCTGCAGATGATGCCACAAATCCTTGATACAATTCTCCGTTTGACATTGGATAACGCAATGCAAATTCATAATAACATGACGGCACTTTTAATGTTCCTTCTTCAAAATCAATATTGTACAAATCTGCTAAAGTGCTTGATTGTTCCAATAACTGTTCTGGAGTTCCTTTAATTTTTCCTCCAGATGCGTTTAATTCCCATCCATTAGATTCTAAGAAATTATTCAATTCTTCTAAGGTTTTAAATCCCTTTAAAGCATTGGTATTGATTGTAAAGTGATTGGCTCTAAATCCATAAACATACATCCAAGCTGCATATTCAGACTCTTCCAATAATAATTTATAAACCGCTTGTGAATTTCCATTCCAAACAGATCCGCTTAAAACCAATTCTGGATTATTAAAGACACTTTGATCGCAGTTGTTTAATAAATTCTCTACTGTAGTCTGCAAGTCAGTAGAACACTTTTCCAATTCAAGTTCAGAAATAAAAATTCTTGGTGCATCTTTATCAGTTGCGTGCTCATAATGTTTAGCAAAGAGTTTTTTTGTTTCAAAATGATACTCTCCTTTTGCCTCATAACCCACATTTAGGAATGGTTTCTCTAATACTTCGATATTCACACGCTTATCATTGAAAGTACGAATTGCGATATGATCGTTTTTAATTTCTTCTCCCTTGTCTTCTAGAAGTTCATGAATTTTTAATGCTGACGGAGTAATTTCAACATATTGCTCCCATAGCTTTGTAAGTAATTGATCTTTATTCATTTTGTAGTTATGTTAAAATAGTGTTATTATGACACAAATCTATACATATAACTGTTATAATAACAGTATAACAACACGATTATTTATAATTAGACATTTGTTATGTTATTTTTTGTAATTTTGACACTTTAAAAACCGTTTTTAACAGAAGAATTGTCAAAATAATAGAATCATCAATTAAAAACTACTTATGGCAAAGGTCAAGAAGAATGAAAATACTGACTATTTAGATAGAGAAATCATACAAAAACTTAGCGAGAATGCAAGAATACCATTTTCTGATCTGGCTAAAGAATTAAATATTTCTAATTCGCTGGTACATCTAAGGGTTAAAAAACTCCAAGACGCAGGAATAATTAATAGCTTTTCTGTAAAATTAAATCCGAAAGAGCTTGGTTTTGAAACTATTACCTATACAGGAATTGTTACGAAAGAGGCTCACTTTTCTTACTCAATCGCCGAAAAGCTAAAAGCAATTCCCGAAGTGATTGAGTGTCATTGGGTATCGGGAAAATATGCTTTGTTCATAAAAATTGTCGCTGCAAATAATGAAGAGCTTCGTAAAATTTTATACGAACAAGTGCATCAGATTGAAGGCGTTGGAAGCACCGATTCGTTTTTCTCCTTTGGTTCTGCTTTTGAGAAAAATCTGCCAGTATAACTACAAATTCCAGCATAATGATCTAGAACTATCTGATGTAGATAAATGTAAACTTACTCTAGTTTATAATATTAATCAGATATTCTTCCCAAGTCTGTTTACCACTATTATTTTCTGGGCACAGATTTATTCCTGTAGTAAATAATCTATGGCGAATATCTTCTGGCTCTTTTAATGCGAGATTTTTATTGCTCTGAATTACTTCAAAGTAAATTTGAATCATTTCTTCTAAATGAAGCATCTTTGGACCTCCAAAATCTCGCATTAAACCTTTTGGAGATTCGAATGTAAGAGAGGCTAATAATGCAGCGACTTCTTGTACAGCTACAGATTGGAACCTCAGCCCAGATGGAATTGTCATTACATCAGATTCTACACTTTGACTCTCTAATGCCTTTATCATAGTAAGCACAAAATCATGAAATTGTGTAGTTCTAAGGATTGTAAAAGGAATGCCACTATTTGCGATACTATTTTCAACTTCCAATTTTCCTTGGTAATAAGGATAATCGCTTTTATCAATTCCGACAATAGAAATATAAATGAAATGTTTGATTGAATTACTATCTAATGCTTGCAGTAATTTTTTTGTGCCTTCTATATCAGTTTGCTGAAAGTCTCTAGGATTACTTGCACAGTGAATAACGATTTCTGCTCCAGCTGCTGCTTCTTTCAAACCAAAATTTTTAAACAAATCTCCTGTAAAAAACTCTAAGTTATTTTGAACACAATTATTTGCTTGAGTTGTTAATACAGCTGTTTTGAAACCTTTTTCTAATAATATATCAACAATATATTTTCCTAGATGTCCATTTCCGCCAGTAACTAATATCTTATTCATTCGGTTTGTAATTAGAATACTATATTAGAAAAAAAACCTCGTAACCTCAAAATTTTTTAGGTATAAGTAGACCATTATGCCGATTCTTTTAAGAAAGAATAAATTGGCTCAATCTTAAAGACGTTAAATCTAGAATTAGTAACCGGACTACTCAAAATATAAAAAGTGGTACATTTTGATGATACAGCAAAACGATACTTTTGGCTAAAAATCATTAAAGCATATCAAAATAAATGAACACGCAAATAAGACACGACTGGAAAAAAGAAGAAATTCAAGCTATTTACGATCAGCCTTTATTAGAATTGGTTTATCAGGCTGCAACCGTACATCGCGAGTTTCATAAACCTTCAGAAATACAGGTTTGTACGTTGCTTTCTGTAAAAACAGGCGGTTGTCCAGAAGATTGTTCGTATTGCGGACAAGCAGCACGTTATCATACAGACATTAAAGTTCAAGCACTTCTTCCGACAGAAAAAGTATTAGAACATGCGCAAAAAGCAAAAGACGGCGGTTCTTCTCGTTTTTGTATGGCGGCCGCTTGGCGCGAAGTGCGTGACAACAAAGATTTTGATCGTGTTATCGAAATGGTAAAAGGTGTAAACGATCTTGGTTTGGAAGTTTGCTGTACTTTGGGAATGCTTACAGAAGAGCAAGCCATTCGTCTTCAAGAAGCGGGTCTTTATGCTTATAATCATAATTTGGATACTTCTGAAAGTTATTACGATGAAATAATCAGCACTCGTAAGTTTGACCAACGTTTGGATACTATTAATAATGTGAGAAAAGCAGGAATCACAGTTTGTTCGGGCGGAATTATTGGCCTTGGAGAATCTAATGCCGATAGAGTTTCTATGCTGTTAACTTTAGCAACAATGCCTGTTCATCCTGAATCTGTTCCTGTAAATGCCTTGGCCAGAGTAAAAGGAACTCCGCTAGAAAACAATCCGAAAGTGCCTATTTGGGATATGGTTCGAATGATAGCTACAGCGCGTATTGTGATGCCTGCTTCTATTGTTCGTTTAAGCGCCGGACGTATCGAAATGACCGAAGAAGAACAAGCTTGGTGTTTTATGGCTGGTGCCAATTCTATTTTTACTGGGGAACGCGAAACTTTATTGGTAACGCCAAATCCAGGATTATCAGAAGATATGCAGATGTTTCAAAATCTTGGGCTTAAGCCTTTGGTTAAAGAAAATAAAAGTGCTTGTTCTGTGATTTAAAAAGTAGCTATAATATCTGACAAAAAAAATATTTTATAGGATATTTTTCTATCTTTGAAATTCATCAAAATGGCTTTATCTTTGAGCCAATAGAAAAATAAAACGCAATATGGAACAGAAAATTCATCAGGGAAGAAACATAAAACGCTTCAGAGAAATGCTTAACATTAAGCAAGAAGCATTGGCTTATGATCTTGGAGAAGACTGGAGCCAGAAGAAGATTTCTATGCTGGAACAAAAAGATACAATTGAAGAGAGTCTGCTTAGACAAATCTCAGCTATATTAAAAATTCCTGTTGAAGCTTTTCAAAATTTTGATGAGGAACAAGCTATAAATATTATTTCAAATACTTTTGGAGATAATGCATGTGTCGGAAATCCTAATTCTACATTCAATTTCAATCCTATTGGAGAATTAAAAAAAATTCATGAAGAGAAAATTGCTTTGTTTGAACGTATGCTAAAAGAGAAAGACGAAATGATGGCTAGGCTTGAGAAATTAATCGGCAAATAAGATTTATTACAATATTACTTCATTAAAAGAGAGACTCCAAAGTCTCTCTTTTTTATGTCTTTATATAAAAAAAACTAATCAAGATTACAATTTCTAAGACAAAAAATTGCACAAAGCCAGTCCCGAAAGCTTTCGGGATTGCGCAGCTTTTCATTAGGAACTCTTTGGAGAGCGGGAATAGAATGTAATCTGATTTTTAGGTATTTGTTTCTTTAATTTTGAAATAGCATTTTTCGCAAACAATTTTAAATTTGCCTTCTTCCCAGCATTTTTCTGCCCCCCCTACTCTGCAAAGTGTTCTCCTCATTAACGCTGCGCAAATGTCTCCGACTTTGCGCTTTTTATACAACAGCCCATTAAACCGCTCACTTCTAAAAGTATCTGACTTTATTATAAAATTACTAATAAAGATTATCTCGAAAAATAGACTTTAAATTTAAAATATCGACAATTGGATTATCTGCTTTTTCAATACTTAGCAATCCTTTATCATTAATATAATTGCTTGCGCTAGAATAAACATATTCTGATGCTCGATTCACATAGCCTGCTCTTACAGGATTTAAATGTATATAATCCAGTTTAGAGCACATAAATTTATTGCTGTAAATTTCTTCCGCGTGATTTCCATACTGCCAAAATTGATAAAGTTTATTTCTGGTATGTTTTTCTGCAGCAAGTTTAAATCTTTCCAGCATCCACTCTCTTCTGCTTTCTGGACTATTTTTTATTTTGTCTAGGATAGTTTTTGCTGTAAACTTTTTAAAATCTCTTATTAAATCTGAAAGCTTTCCGTCTTCCGACTGCACAATCATATGAATGTGATTGCTCATTATGACATAACCATACAAAATCATTCCTTTATTTTTAATACAGTAATCTAAGCATTCAATTATAACATCCCTATAACTCTGTCGTGTAAAAACATCGATCCAGTCTACAATTGTTGGCGTGATAAAATGCGGCAGTTTTTGATCTCTTATTACATAGCCTTCTTTCATTTTTTTCTTTTTGGGCAAAAATATAAGATTAAACTTATTATTTATGATTATGCAAAAGAAAAAAGTCGGGAGACTTTTGTCACGTTTACAATTTCTAAGGAAAAAAAAATTGCGCATAGTCAGAGACATTTGCGCAGCTTTTCAGTTGAACTCTTCGGAGAGCGGGGGACGATTTATAACGAGTGTAGTTTTTTCTTTCTCATAATTAACCAAAGCATAGCAAAGTAAGATTATAGCTTTATATCTAGTTTCTTTCATTGTCTGCTTAGCATCTTGTTTGGCTTTTCGGGTGGCTACCAAAAAATCAAAAGAAGCTTTAAGAATCCCACCGAATCCAACTAAACCTACTACTGATATTATTTGCTCTGCTGTCATAAAATTTTAGTTTTTGAATCATACTAATATAGCTATTTGCATGTAAAAAAGCCACTCCGTTTAAGGAATGGCTTTTGCGACAATTAATCTATAAAATTCCACGATTTTCTATTATAGCTTTCACTTTTTTATCATCAGATAAATCCCAGTACCACCATTTATTCTCATCGTTCTTTTCAATTTCAAATCTTCTGCTATAAGATATTTTGAACAAATGCAAAAGCAGAATAAACGATTTATTAATCTCGTTTTCTGGCAAATCTAAAAGTTTCTTTAAATTATGATTTGCAACACCTTTTTGAAGTAAAATACATGGTGTGTAAGTTTTTTTTAGATTACTTTCTTTAATTGCATTTTCAATATCTTCTTCTTTAGGTTTTGATTGCATTATTAAAAAAAGAATATCGTTCAAAAATTCTTTTTTCTCATTTAAAGTTAGTAAACTAAATATATTCGACAAATCATTTATTTCAACTAAATTTTGTCCAAATTTATTTACTTGAATCTCATTTAATAATTCCATTTCTATATTTATTTACGAGGTAATACTGTTATATGTGGCAATTCCGTTCTCACTGCACCTGTAAAAATATCAATATTTCTAGCCATATTATCAATAGTTGATTTTGCACCTGGCAAAGAATTTTTAATTTTACTCCAATTTTTACTATTTAAGCCTCCTTCTATTACATAATCCCCCTGCTCCGCAAAGTCTTCTCCTCATTAACGCTGCGCAAATGTCTCTGACTTTGCGCTTTTTTATGCAAAAGTTCATTAAACCGTTCATTTCTAAAAGTCTCTGACTTTATTATAAAATTACTAATAAAGATTATCTCGAAAAATAGACTTTAAATTTAAAACATCGACAATTGAATTATCTGCTTTTTCAATACTTAGCAATCCTTTATCATTAATATAATTGCTTGCGCTAGAATAAACATATTCTGATGCTCGATTCACATAGCCTGCTCTTACAGGATTTAAATGTATATAATCCAGTTTAGACCACATAAATTTATTGCTGTAAATTTCTTCTGCGTGATTTCCGTACTGCCAAAATTGATAAAGTTTATTTCTGGTATGTTTTTCTGCAGCAAGTTTAAATCTTTCCAGCATCCACTCTCTTCTGCTTTCTGGACTATTTTGTATTTTGTCTAGGATAGTTTTTGCTGTAAACTTTTTAAAATCTCTTACTAAATCCGAAAGCTTTCCATCTTCCGACTGCACAATCATATGAATGTGATTGCTCATTATGACATAACCATACAAAATCATTCCTTTATTTTTAATGCAGTAATCTAAGCATTCAATTATAACATTCTTATAACGCTGACGTGTAAAAACATCGATCCAGTCTACAATTGTTGGCGTGATAAAATGCGGCAGTTTTTGATCTCTAATTACATAACCTTCTTTCATTTCCTTTTTAGTTTAAAAGTAATACTTTTCTTTCTTATTTAATCTTTAAGGAACAATCGTAAAAAGTCGGAGACTTTTATCGCGTTTATAAGTTCTAAGACAAAAAAATTGCGCAAAGTCAGAGACATTTGCGCAGCTTTTCATTAGGAACTCTTCGGAGAGCGGGGTTTCGTACTTTAAAACTAAATCTAATACAAGTTAAAGTCATTTATTCATTTTGATTTTTATGTCTTCTGCTCATTTCAAATCTTTATCTCTAATTTTATGCAACAAAAAACAGAAAAACCAATGCTAAAAGAAGCCCTTCAACCATTAATAGATAATTCCACAGTTATTTTAATTATGGGTACAATGGCTGGCGAACAATCTATTGCCAAACAAGAATACTATGCAAACAAAGGCAACCTTTTCTGGAAAATTTTGTTTGGTATTTTTGATGAAGAATTCAGCGCTTCTTATGAAGATCGAAAAGCGCTGGTCAAAAAATACAATATTGGACTTTGGAATGTTCTTAAAAGCTGTAAAAGAGAAGGAAGCAGCGACGCTAAAATAACAGAAGAAACTCTTAACGATTTTGAGAGTTTACACAAACAGTTTCCAAATATAAAACATGTCTTTTTTGAAAGCAAAGCTGCAGCAAAATACTTTCACAAGCATACTATACCGCAAGAAGGAATAACTTATACAACGCTGCCCTCCACAAGTGGGTTAAATGCAGGTTTAACTAAAGCAGAAAAAATGGAACAATGGAAAGCCGTATCTCAAATAGCGCTTTCTAAACATGAGGGTTAATTACAAAATAATTTCAGGCAGAATTATCTGTTTCGCATAATATAAAAAAGTATTTCTTCCTCTAATTCTCTTGACAGATTCTCAAACTTCATTCGGCGTCTGAAATTTTTTTCGCTCCTATCCTTGTATAACTCTGTTTTAGCCGTGCTTACGCAATAAGCGTCGCACATTACTTTAAATTTTTGGTCGAGTATATACAATTCTTTCATTGAATCAAAGTATGCTGCAAACTTAACATTATACAATTCGTCAGGAATAGCGGCCATAGGTTGGATTGTATTTAGATTAATACTTTATTTTACCTTATAAGTTCATATACACATACTCAATTATAAGTAACTGTATATATTTCAATTCATTTCTCTGCATATAGAAAAACTGCTTTGAAATAAATAATACTTAAAATTAAAATGAAAAACTTTAATCCTCCTGCCTGAGGCTCTGGAAATGGTTTCAGATTATAATCTGAAACCAGAAATAGTAAAATGAACCTTGAACCGTTAAAATGAAACAATGATAAATCACGTGTTTTTAACATCATACACATAAATCTGTACCTCATCGTCATTGGCTAGAATTCTGCGGTCGACAGCACATTGTTGTCCGATATCTGATTTAAAAGATTCCATCATGACTTCTATAGATTCAAAATATAAATTAGCCACAAGATACACATCTGAATGTCCTGTAAGCGATAAGACAGATCCATTGCTTACTTCATATTTTATAATTCCAGGAAGTTTTTTTGCCAACGGAATATGCACTTCATAATAATGCTTTTCAAAAAAAGCAGTGTCTTTTGGAGTTTTGTAAATTACTGTCATTTTTGCCATAATACTGTTTTATTATATTGATTAGATAATACTTAAAGTAAAATTAAAAGCAAATGCTGAACTTTATAATATGAAAACTAGACATTCTTAGAGGTGTATTTGGACAATGACTTTTAGTATCTTTATATAAAAATATCATGAAACAACTTATCATTATAGTTCCTGAAGGAGACAATAATCTTTCGAGTATTTCTGGCGCATACGAAATCTTTACAAAAGCAAATGCTTTTAATAGAGCAAATGGCAAAAAAGAATTATTCCATATTCAGCTTGCTGGAATTTCTGAGAAAGTAGAATTCAATCAGGGAATTTTTACTGTGAAACCTCATCTAAATATTTCGCAGGTTAGTAAAACCGATTTGATCATCATTCCGTCATTAAACCACAATTATAATCTCGCTCTTGAACATAATGAAGAATTAGTGCTGTGGCTAAAAAAACAGTATAGAAAAGGTGCCGAAATCGCGACTATTTGCACAGGAGCTTTCATGCTCGCCGCATCGGGACTACTTGACGGAAAAAGCTGTTCTACGCACTGGTCTGTTAAGGAAAATTTCAGTAAGATGTTTCCAAAAATAAATCTTAGAATTGACGAACTAATTACAGACGAAAATGGAATTTACACCAATGGTGGTGCTTATTCTTTTTTGAATCTGATGATTTATCTTATTGAAAAATATTACGGTAGGGCTACAGCAATTTATTGCGCAAAAGTATTTCAGATCGAAATGAATCGAAGTACACAATCGCAATTTATTATTTTCTCAGGTCAGAAAAAGCATGAAGATGAAATGGTACTGCATGCGCAATCTTTTATAGAGCAAAATCTGGGAGAAAAATTATCAATGAGTGATCTTTCTAACAGGTTTAACGTAAGCAGAAGGAATTTTGACCGAAGATTTATAAGAGCCACAGGAAATACTCCGAGCGAATATCAGCAAAGGGTAAAAATCGAAGCGGCTAAAAAAGCCTTTGAATCAGACCGAAAAACGGTAAATGAAGTGATGTACGAAGTGGGTTATTCTGACATAAAAGCTTTTCGCGATGCATTTAAAAAAATTACGGGAATTGCACCTGTAGAATACAAAAAGAAATACCATAAAGGCGCGGCCTAAATCTCATTATTGCACTTTAGATCGAGCGAAAGTAGATTTTTAAAATAATTTAGATAGTCTTAATTTCTTAACTCTTTTGCTTCGTTGTCTTTCTATTCCTCTATCAAAACAAAAAATTGATTTATCTCCATACAGTTTGTACTTTTGCGATTATGAATGATAATTTTATAAATGAATACTTTGGTATAGGAATACAAAATGGTAAAACACCAGAAAACTTAGGTGTTTTGTGGAGATCGGCTCAAAACTTAGGAGCTACTTTTATATTTACCATAGGAAATCGATATGCTAAACAAGCTTGTGATACGCACGATGCTGTAAAAGCAATTCCGTATTTTCATTACGATACTTTTGAAGCCTTTTTTGAAAACTTACCTAAAGGAGCAAGATTAGTTGGAGTTGAATTATCTGAAAATGCTTCCGACTTAGAAACTTTTGAACACCCGAGACGCTGCGTTTATATTTTGGGTGCAGAAGATCACGGTTTATCAAAAAAAGTAATGGAAAAGTGCCATCATTTGGTGAAATTCAAATCAGAAAAAAGTTTGAATGTGGCCGTAGCAGGAACCATTGTGATGTACGATAGAAATTTGTCTAAGCCGCGTTCTTAAAAAAGCTACTGAATATTTAATTCATATCTCGACAAAGCAGTTACAACTGCTTTAAATTCACATAAAAATAAAAAGGAGCAAAAGATAAACTTTTGCTCCTGCTTAAAAAGCATTTTCACAAAGCCAATAAGATCTATTTTACAATACTCCTTCTCGGTTTCTTTTACGGCAAATTGCCGTTAATGCTTTTACTTAATAGACATTTCAATTTCAAAATATCTATTTTCAACTAACTTAAACTAACCTATTATAAAAAATACTAATAGCCAGGATTCTGATAGGCTGCTTTTTCTTCAGGCGTCATCTGCATCCCGTCGAGCTGGCTTGTTGGTATTGGACGAAGGTAATTCTCAGGAGCAATTGTTCTTGTAAACACCTTAACGCTATGATCTTTCCAATCATTTGGATTAGTAGCTCCCGCAATTGAAAATGAATTTCCGTACTGGGTCCATTTTTGCGTGCGTACGAGATCATACCATCTATAGCCTTCTCCAAAATATTCACGAGAACGTTCTGCCAGAATATAGTCAATATCAATAATTAAAGGAGTAGCAGCCGTCATCGCAGCACTGTTATCCTGTGTTTTAACTTTATTCCCATTATTATCAAAAGTCCATTTTCCTGCACGAGCACGAATAACATTAATCAAATCTCTTGCTGTTTTACCTCCTTGCACTGCAGCCCCTTTAACAGCGGCTTCTGCAGCTACAAAATACAACTCAGAGAATTTAGCTATTGGAAACGGACGCGTACTACTTCCGTTAGGAGAACCTAAACCTGTTCCGTTATCTGTACGATATGGTCCTAATTTCCAATTTCCTGGATAACATATTCTAGAGATCACGCTAGGCTCAATTACAAAGTCTGCTCTTCCAGGAAGCACACCTGCTCCAATTGAACTGTTAAATACAGAATTAGAATAATCAATACCTGGAGTATCATTATTTAAAAAGGTAAGAACTGGATCTCCGTTTGAAATAGGAAGATAATTGGCATTATACAATACTGGCGAAGTAATTCCTGCTTTCGCCCAGTTTCCGCGATATACTGTGGTGAAAGTTCCGTCATATCTAGAATCATTTGTTTTATCGGCAAATGTCTTTTTAAACACTTCAATAGGAGGCGCAAGCATCGTCCAAGGTCTTCCTAAATGCTGTTCTGCTTCACGCTGCACAGAACTTACCGCAGCCCAGCCGGTACTGCTTGAAGAACTTCTTACACCAGTATAGTTAAACTGTCCAAACCATCCAGCAAAATAATCTGTGCTAAAACCTCCGCCACTATAACCGATGTCACCTCCGTTATAAAGAGAACTGGTTTCTGTATGATCTGCATACAGCAGCATTTCTTTATTGCGGTCATTTTTACCAACACTTACTTCGTAAAAAGAAGACACTAATCCGAAAGGTCCAGGATTGTTTATTGCTTCTACTGCAACGTTATAAGCTTGCTGATAATACCAAGCGGCATCATGCCCATCTAAATCTTTGCGGTCTGCTAAAGGATAAGTAGGGATATTATTCGGATTTTCTAGCCACCATGCAAATGTTAGATATGCTTTGGCAAGATAAAAACGTGCAGCTGTTTTAGTAAGACCTCCAGTCACACGTCCTGTTACTGGCAAGTCTTCAACCGCTTGTTTTAAATCTGGAAATATCGCTTTGCTATACACTTCTGGAACTGTATTTCGCACAGAAGTTCTTACTGTAGAAGAATTAAATCTCAATTCTCCTGCTCCCAAATCTAATGGCACACCGCCAAAAGTCTGTACTAATAAGAAGTAGTCAAAAGCTCTAAAAAATCTTGCTTCAGCAATCAGAGCGGGAGAAATGGTTCCAATTTTGGAAGCGTTTTCAATTACACCACTTGCCGTATTGATATTAGGAAAAGTATTCCCCCAGACTATACCAGTATTACTTGTTTGGGCATTAATTACTCCTACTCCAGAGAAGTCAAGATTTTTAACATTCCCATCTGAGTTTTGTCCCCATGTAGATTCATCGGTTGCAATCTGTCCTGTATTTAAAAAATAACCGCTACCATACATATATCTCAAATGGCCGTACATTGATGTTATTCCTCCCATTACTCCTTCTGGAGTAGAAAAATAATCTGGGGTAAAAATAGCTCTAGGATTTTCTTCTAATATATTATCTGAACATCCTGCCAGAAAAATTGAAGCAAATGCTGTTATAATATATTTTTTTACTTGAATATGTTTCATTGCTGTTTTCTGTTTAAAAAATTATACTAAGTCCCAAAATCAGATTGCGTGACTGAGGCGTATTATAACCTACAGTTAACAAACGGCTTAAGTTTCCTGAATAGGCAACAGCCATATTTGAAGCGTCGTTTGCATAAGAATTAGTTTCAGGATCTAATCCAGATACTTTATGATATGGAGAATAAATTACCCATGGATTCTGAATAGTGCAGTAAAGTTTCAGCTTTTCCATTCCGGCGCTTTTAATCCATTGCTTATTGAGACTATAACCAAGAGTAATAGTTTTTAACTTAACAAATGATCCGTCAAAATACCCTAAAGTAGAACCGTATTTAGGATTATTACTTTCTGTAGGGCCTCCTGGTTTTGGAAACTGAGCATCAGTATTCTCAGGTGTCCAGTAATCTACATCAATTTGTCCACGTCTTCCGTCATTGATATTTAAATAACCGTTAGAACCGTAAAGTGTACTGTTTAAAATACCTCCGCTCTGGAAAAGTCCTACAACGCTTATATCAAAATTTTTATAGGCCACTCTTGTATTAAAACCACCTTGAAAATCTGGATCTGCATTTAACACCTGTCTGTCTTCTGCTCCAATCAATCTCTTAGGCGTTCCATCAGCATTATAATCTCCAGTATAAGCAACTCTTACCATCCCAGCTTGACCTGCAGGTCCTTCATATTGTTTTGCCTCAGCATCGGTCTGCCAGAGTCCTATTTTTTTGTAATCATATATTACATTAAGCGGTTTTCCAACAAACCACCAGTTATTCTGATCTTCTGTCATGCCCGAAGCAAGAGACACCAATTTGTTTTTATTGCTATAAATGTTAACACCTGCATCCCAAGTCCATCCATTATAATTGTCTAGAATTACGCCATTAAGACTTAACTCCCAACCTTTATTCTGAGTTGATCCTACATTACCTACATACGAACTAACTCCAGAAGTTACAGGAAGATTAACGCTCAACAAAAGATCTTTTGTATCTGTAGTATAATACTCAGCTGTTCCCGAAAGCCTATTATTGAAAAGAGAAAAATCTAGTCCGAAATTTGAAGTGATAGAATATTCCCATCCTAAATTAGGATTAGGAAGAGTCGAAACATAATAACCAGTTGCATTGCTTGCTCCAAAATTGTAAGGCCTTGTACTTAAATAACCTAATGTTGCATAAGGTGCCACGGATTGATTTGAAGTCTGACCATATCCTCCTCTAAGTTTTAAAGCATTTACCCACTTTACATTCTTCATAAAAGACTCTTTACTAATATTCCAACCTGCTGAAAATGCTGGATAAGTATGCCACTGATTAGAAGGCGCAAGACGAGAAGAAGCATCAGAACGTACTGTTGCGCTAATCATGTAGCGATCTGCATACGAATACATTGCACGAGCCATATACGAAATAAGACCACTTTGAGTATAAGTCTGATTGCCATTATTTATAGTAATATCATCATTATCACCTGTAGAAGTTTGACCCAAATTAAAATACTGAAAACTATCTCCTGCTATATTTCTTCTTGAAATTAAAGAACTGTTGTACGTATCTTGTGCTGACGAATACATCGCCAATGCATTTATTTTATGTTTTTCAGAAAATGTACGATCATACGTCAGCATTGTTTCAACTGTCCAGCTTGTAGACTGCGAGTTTCCAATAGATGCCACATTTGGATTGTCTGGATTAGCATTAAAAACTCCGATTCCTGTATAAGTACCAGAATTGCTGGTTCTGTAGTTTCCTCCTAGATTCACTCGAGCTTTCAAACCTTCAACAGCTGGTATTTTAAGTTCACCGTAAATAGAATTGTAAGAACCGAAAGCTTTGTTTGTATCGGCCCACTTATCTCCTAGATTTCTCATACTTTCTTTGGTATAAACCCAGTTTTCGTCTTGAGGCATTTTTACGGTTCTTTTTAGCGAACCGTCTTCATTATAAGGATTTGCAATTGGCGACATACTTAAAACTCCGTACATTCCTAAACTAGCACCATCTGTTATACTATAATTATTATTAGAAGAAAAACCAATTTTGAAAATGCCAATTTCCTGATCTAAAGCTGCACGAATAGAATATCTGTTATATTCTGATCCTGGTATTACAGCTTGGTCTTTATAGTAATTAACCCCAACATTATAATTACCATTTTCTGTTCCTCCTGTAACTGCAATATCATGATTAGTTACAATTCCTGTTCTATAAAATAAATCTTGCCAGTCTGTGTTCACATCATCAGCTTCATCTATTCCGTTTACAAGATTTTTACCTGCCAATTTTCGAAATTCAACATATTTAGGTCCTTCCATCATAGGGTACTTAACAGCGGTTTTATATCCTGTATAAGTATTATAGGCAATAGATGTTCTTTGTCCTTTCGTTCCTCTGTTGCTGGTTACCAAAATAACTCCATTTGCTCCTCGAGAACCATAAATAGCAGTAGCAGATGCATCTTTTAATATATCTACACTTTTGATATCTTCAGGACTTATATCTGCCAGAGTTCCTGAAAACGGAATACCGTCAAGTACCACTAAAGGATCATTGCCTGCTGTTAATGAACGTGTACCTCGAATACGGATCTGCATCGCAGCTCCCGGTTTTGTAGAGGTTTGTGTAATTTGAACACCAGGAAGACGTCCCTGCATAGATTGAGTAATATTGGCAGAAGGAACCTCACGTATTTCACTTCCTTTAATTGAGGCGACCGATCCTGTAACTGCTTCTTTACGCTGGGCTCCATACCCAATAACAACTACTTCTTTTAGATTATTGGAATCCTCCTGCAACTTTACATTAATAGTTTTCTGTCCATTAACACCGACTTCACGACTTGTGAAACCTAAAAAACTAAAGACAAGCACTCCGTTAGAAGGTACTGCAATAGAATAAGTACCGTCAAAACCTGTACTGACACCAGTCTTTGTCCCTTTTACATTTACATTGGCACCTGGAATAGGTCCTTTATCATCTGAGACTGTTCCTGTGACTGTTGTCTGTGCATTCGAGTGAATCGAAAAGACAGACATTAAGATCAAAAAACCAAAGCATTTGAGAAGCTTTGATCGACTTGCAACAAAAAAGTTAGTCATAATAATTGATTTAAATAATTAAAATATGGTTTATGGTTTAGTTAGAGATCTGAACTTATTATTTAGAAATAAATAGTAAGTTTTTGAACAAATATATATCTTTTTTCAAAAAAACAATCGGTTGTGTAATTATTTTTTTGTTTAATATTCAAAAATTATACAATAAAAAAACATAATACCTATTTTATACTTAAATTATTTAATGATAAATCAATAAAAAGTTGCGTAATGTTTTAAAAAACAAATAAACATTCATAGAAAATTAAAGAAAAAACAAAATGCATTATTATAAAAATTTATTTAAATCTCAGTTTTAAAGTAACATAATCTTCTAAAAACCAATAAAAAGTATGCAACAATGAATTTTAATTCTAAAAATACATAATCAAACCCTCTTAACATTCCTTTATCAGCAATCGGTTGCTTATTTACAACAATCAAGGAATAATTCCCAGTTTTTTAAATTTTGTAAAACAAAATGTCAAAGAGTTTCTTTAATAAAATAAAAAAGCAACTCATTTTTTTACCTTGCTCAATATCATTATCTTAGAAGTCTCCTTTTCCTAAATATAAAAACTATGAAAAAAACAATATTAGCGCTTAGTATTTCTACGTCTCTCCTCGCAGCGTGCTATCTTCTTTCTTCTAATACCCAACCAGCCAAAGAATCTAACGCATATAAAGTGCAGAAAATTCCAGGAAAAATAGAATGTGAATTCTATGACCTAGGCGGACAGGGAGTCGCTTACTTTGATTTGGATAGTGTCAATAATGGAAGCGGAAAACTCAATCCTGTAAATGGAAATCCCCTTAACGAATTTAGAATTAAAGAAGGTGTTGATATTTCATATACTAAATCGGACAGTATTGACGATACTCCATATAGTAAAGTTCCCGTGAAACTAAAACAACTTTATGTTGGTTGGACTCAGCCTAAAGAATGGATTAACTACACTGTTGAGGTAAAGAAAACTGGCAGATATAAAATAGGTCTTCAATATACCGCAAATGGAGACGGCGTAGTATCTTTTGATGTAAATGGAAAAGATGCTACAGGAAATTTGAAAATTACTTCAACTCACGATGATAAAGATCCTGTAGCATGGAGACAATGGCACCATTGGAACTTTTCGGAAAATATTGGAAACATAACGCTAAAAAAAGGCAAACAGCTTCTGACCTTGCATATTGTTGAAAACGGCAATATGAACTTAGATTATCTCATTTTTACGCCTTATTGAAAATTTGCAGCTATAGATGATAAAAGATTGCAAAAAGCTATTTCAAGACTAACTTAAAAAAGCAAGAAAAAGGCCGTAAATACAAGGATTATATGGCATAAATTCAAATATTATAAGATTAAAAACTAAAAAAAAGCTTATCTTAGTACCTTGATTTTAACTGCATAAACAGTTTTAAAATTTAATTTTTAATTCCGTATCGCAATCTCTACATTTTACATTCGGAGCTATATTATAAAATGAGGTTTCTATGAAAAATAGCCCTAAATTAATTAGTAATTATGAGTACAAGAAGTTCTTTCTTCCCGATATAACCACTCACAATCTCTTTAATAATTCTAATGTACAACTGTACCGAATTGAAAACTATTTAAGGAAAATTGTAATACCAGTTAATCCTTACCAAACCACTTTCAACTTTCTAATTTTTGTTACAAAAGGATTTTTAAAACAACAGCTCGAAACATCTGTTTTTGAAATTAATGCTAACCAAGCGCTTAGCATTAAACAAGGAAATTTTACGGCAACCTTAGAATTATCAGATGATGTTGAAGGTTTTTTTGTTATTTATGAAAACGAGGTCATCACTGAAATTGCGTTGACTACAAGCGATCTAAACTTTTTTTATACTTCACCTTTTTCTATTTTAAACCCTAACCAAATCAATTGGCTTATCCGTTTATTTGAATTACTGGAAGAGGAATTGAACCAAACCGAACATATTAATGCAATTACTACAGCTCTTCTTCAATCTGCATTATTAAAAATTATACGAACAGAAAATACAGACAATAAATCACTTAGCCGTGCAAGTTTTATCTCTTTTCAATTTAGGGAACTGGTTCAGAAAAACCATATTCAACATAAAAACATCGATTATTACTCCAATCTATTAAAAATATCAGATAATTATTTGAACAAATGCGTTAAAGAAACTACTGGAAAGGCACCAAAACAATGGATAAACGAAATTACGATTCAACACAGCCAAATTCTTTTGCAAGATAATTCTAAAGAAATAGCAGAAATAGCATTTGAGCTGCATTTTCAATCGCCTTCTTATTTTTCACGTATGTTTAAAAAAGTGACAGGAGAGTCTCCTTCTGATTATCGAACACAGTTTTTAAAACATTAAAATTTAAAACTCATTCATAAAAAAAGAAAACGCTTAAACAGGATGTTTAAAAATCCTGTTATAAGCGTTTTTTGTCTAAAAAAGACTCTACTTAAAAAATATAAATTTTAGCTCATAAATTAAGCTGGTGTACCTTCACTGTTAGAAACAACAGCATCAATTTGAACTAAAGCATCCACAGGAATTGCCGAAACTCCAATTACTGTTCTTGCAGGCAAATCTCCGCTGAAAAATGAAGTATAGATTTCATTTACATCTGTAATATCTGCAACATTTCTAAGCTGAATATTTACCTTAACAATGTCATCCATTTTATGGTCGATACTTTCTACAATTGCTTTGATATTATTTAAACATTGTGCAGCCTGTTCTTTAATTCCGCTTCCAACTATTTGATTGTTTTCTGGAACCAAAGGCAATTGACCTGCAATATGATTGTAATGTGAATAAGCAACTGTGTGCGAATACGGAACTTTTGGTGCGTTTTCTGTGTTATTTGCTTCAATCACTAAAAAACGTGCATCTTCTGGAAGTTGTGGAGGGGTTCCGTCACCATGTGATACAGCAGTATCAATTTGAATCAAAGCCCCAAGTGGTAAAGCACAAGCACTAACAATTGTTCTAGCTGGAACATAGCTTGGGAAGAATTTTGCTAAAACTTCGTTTACAACTTCAGCATCTGAAATGTCTTTAAGAAAAACGGTAGTTTTAACTACATCATTCATAACGTGTCCAATGCTTTCTAAAATAGCTTTAATATTTTCTAAACATTGTTCAGTCTGTTCTTTTACGCCACCTGCAACAATTTTACCAGATTGTGGATCGATAGGCAATTGAGCTGAAATATTACTATAGTGAGAAAACGCTACGTTATGTGCGTGTATGCTCTTTGGTGCATTTTCTGTATTTCTGGTTACTTTAACAAGATCTAAAGCTTTTTGCGGAGTTGTTCCCTCACCGTTTGAAATAAGAGTATCTATCTGAATTAAAGCGCCATCTAATGGCAGAGCTTCTACGGCAACTGTTGTGCGAGTTGGAAGATTGCTTTTGAAGAATGTTTTGTACACTTCATCTACTGCTTCTATATCAGAAATACTCTTTAAGAAAACAGTTAGTTTTACTGTATCATCCATAACATGACCAATGCTTTCTACAATTGCTTGGATATTTGTCAAACATTGTTTTGCCTGCTCTTTAATATCGCCACTAACAATTTCTCCCGTTTTAGGATCAATAGGCAATTGCGCCGAAAAATTGTTGTAATGAGAAAACGCTACTGTCTGCGTTGAAAATGGGCTTTTTGGCGCATTTTCTGTGTTTCTCGAGTTCTTTTTAATTTCGCTCATAAATTTGTTTGTTTTTGTGTTTTAGTTATTACTTTTTATGTACTTCTTATTATTAGCTTATCATGCCCCAAAAGGATTCTTCCAAATTATATCTAAAGCCAAATAATTCACATCTGAAATATCAGATCCTTTACCAATGAGGTTATACATATAGCCTACATCGAAAATAAATGGAATTTCATGTGGTGTAAGTGAGTAGTAAAGTGTGAACCTGCTTTCTTTATAATCAAATTTTGACCATTCTTTCTCGGGTTTATTTTCTTTGCTTATTGCAAAAAGAACTTCGGCACCTCCTATAATATGATGCGTTTTACTGTTGCCTAAGTCTAGGCTTAGCTGTGTTTTGAGGCGAGTACGCAACTGAAAATTCTCTTCGGCATTACTGAAATCTGGATTGAAAAATTTCCTAAACTCTTGTCTTATCGTATTTTTCCATTTCAGTCCGTTGCCTTCTGTGATATAAGAATAGCGTCCGTACAATCTAAATTCCTGTTCAATTGCAGGATTTAATTCCTCATAAGGCGCTTCAGAGTCATAATTATTAGATCTTCTGTAGCTAAGCGCATATGAGTATTCCCAATTCTTGCTATAACGGTTAGAAATTTCCTCGTTGATTACCAGAATTGCCATTTTAGAAAATGGATTATTCTCATCTGGACTGCTCTTTAGTCCATAGCCTACATAAGTTGTCGATTCTTTTTGTTTAAGTGAATCTAAAGACTGTCTAACTCCAAACGCGAACCAAGCTGCGTTTTTTCCTTCTCCTAAACCTGGTGGACTTAACTGTGCGTATGATTTATTACTAAATGTGACCACAAAAATGACCACTGCCAATAGCAATTTGCTTTTTGCAGACACGTTTTTCATATTTTCTAAATTTTAAAATTTGTAGCTTATTCCTGCTTTTACAGCGAACGGAGTTCCGGGAGTAAAACATAATTCTGATACTGAACTAGCCTCGTCTCTAAGTCTGGTTTCTGTTTCAAATTGCGCTTCATTCCATTTGGTATTAAAGATGTTTTGAAACTGCATATTTACTTCCCAGTTTCTTTTTCCATAAGCCAAGACAAGATCATTAACAAAATAGCCTCGTGTTCTTACTGAATTGTCTTCTATGGCAGGTCGCGAATCCATATAGCGGTATCTTAAATTTGCTGAAAAACCTGAAGGAAGTTTTACTGCAACACCTCCAGTACTGGTAAGAGTTGGTACTAACGGAATATAATCTTCTCCTTTTGGCTCATCAATAAAACGGGCATGGGCATAATTAAGATCTCCGTCTAAATAAAGCCAAGAAATGGGTTGGTATCTCAAACTCAAATCAAAACCTAAACGACGTGTTTTTCCTGATGGCTCTACCACTGCTTCGTCTCCAACATATACAAATTCCTGCTGCAAATACATGTGCCAGATCGCTGGCTGAATAATCATATTGGCTGTTGGGCGCAGAATAACACCAAAATCACTTCCAAAAGAATAAGGAAGAATGTCTTTTCCATCTTGTGCTACTACAACTCTTACGTCGTTTGAGTGAAATCCAAAACCAGATTTAATATACCATTGCACATTTTGGTTCTGTGTATACGAAATATTCAATTTTGGACTTACTCTAGCCGCCGAAGCTTCTTTCGCCGCAGGTAAACTAGCAAGACGATCGTGAAGACTAAAGGTAAAATAGTCTAGCCTCGCTGATGGATTGATTAGCCATTTCCCTATTCTATAATCAATTGAGGTATAACCGTGAACATTGACTTCTGTAGCAGATCCATCAGATAATCTATCTAATAATAAATCACGCTGAAAAACATGGCTTAATTGTAAATCCTTGATATCATCAAAACGGAATCCTGCTCCCGATGTCCAAGTCATGTTGCTATTTTCAAATGCAAATCTTCGGACATACTTATTTTCAAGACCATAAATAGAACGATTGTCAGTTTGCTGAATCTCATCTCCGTAAACAGGATCGTTTAGAAAAAAAGTAAAATTCGAAAACAGATTAAAATTATATTTAGAATAGAATAAATTGCTCGAAAACTCTTCATTCTCATTGGCTAAGTATTTATAATTTACAGCAAGGTTTGTTCTCGAAGTCCTTCCGCCTTCAGTTGGATCTATAGATCCCCATCTGCTTATAATTCCTTCTTCTACTGCCCTTTCAGGAATTTGTCCCGAAGCATTCCAGTTTGAAAAAAAGGTAGATCCTAAAATAGAGATATATTGTTTTTCATCAATCCATTGGCTGTACTTCGCTAAAAAATTAACGCGTGTAAAATCCTGTTTGACATCAAACGGTCCATCGGTATAATTGAATTCACCCGCTACATAGAAACTTTTGTCTTTATCATTTTTATTTATAAGATTAAGCATTGTAACTGCTCGCATCGTATTAAACGAACCTCCTTCAATCTTAAAAAGGTTATTTTCTAATTTGTCATACGTACTAAAATTTACATAACCCGAGGTATTAAAATCTCCTTTATCGGCATAATAAGATCCTTTACCAAAATCGATATCTTTGATTGTTTCTGGAATCAGAAAATGCAGATCGGCATATCCCTGTCCATGTGCATGTGAGACTATATTTACTGGCATTCCATCTGCCATAACACTGATATCTGTTCCATGATCATTATCAAAACCTCGCAAAAATATTTGTTCTGCTTTACCTCCTCCAGCATGCTGGGCAATAAAAAGTCCAGGAACTTTTCGCAATAGATCCTGCGCAGAATTTACGGGGGCCATTTTTAAATCGACTTTCATTATTTGTTTTCTGAAGTCGATATTACTAATTACTATTTTACTCAGATGCACTGTATCTGCTTCTGATTTGTTTACTTCTATTTTTTTTGCTTCTGGCTTATTTACTTCTTGAGCAAATCCATTCTGCGCCGCTAACAATACTATTACAATTGCTGTAAAAAGTTTGTTTCTCATTATTCTTAATTTTCTTCTACAATTGCCGTTTTATTTTCAAAACGACCTACTATTTTTTTTAGGAATACAATTACCCACATCGATAAAACAAATGGAAACGTAAGTGTAATCCATCCGTTATGCATCATAAAAATATCAAAGTATGTTGCTATTACTACTGATAGCAATACATATAATCCATCTCTTGGCTTTGTTCCGCTGCATGCAATTCCGCATAAGACAGCGTTGAAACTAAACATTCCATCTTCTATTAATTTTACAGAATCCTGATCAAAATGTGCAATTGCCGCTGCAATTACAGCTGCTAGAAATCCGTATAAAGCTGCTGTGGGATTATTGAGAAAAACCCCTATAAAAAACAGCAAACCTGCAGCAATAGTTCCCTGAAAAATCACCTCACTATAAGCATGCGCTGCTACTGCAAAATCTTCAAGTTCAGGCATCTCTCCTTTTACTACAGACACTCTTCCTGTTGCTAATCCAAAATGTTGGATACTCAAAACAGCAATTACTGTAATAACAATAAAAGGAAAGGTGAAAAAGGGAATCTTTTTACGAATGGAAAATTCCATTAGCAATGTGCTTAGTATAGATCCTAAAACAAGTAAAAACCATATTAACGGACTTGTTTCAAAGAAGAAAACTAATCCTACTCCGACTAACGTTGCATTAAATCCGTATAAACCTGCCTTTATATTTTCGTCACTGAAATTGCAAATTTTTGCTGTCGCAGTACCGATTATAGAACTTAGCAAAGCTGCAACTCCCATAAGGACAGAATCATAAGATATCGCAATTAAAAATAATAATCCTGTCCAAGCACTTTCTTGAAGCATGATTTGTCCAATGCCCTTAAGCACTGTTTCTACTATTGATTTTATTTTTTTCATTTGTATATACTTCTAGAAATAAAAATTATTTGAATTACCAGCCTAAAAAGACCATCCCGACACCACATGCTAAAACTACTGCTCCGCTAATTGCTGGGGTATAACGTTCGAGTTTTTCTGTTTTGAAAAAAGAATATCCATAAACTCCCAAAAGCACCATGCCAAGCATAGTTAAAACTGTGCTTAGCGTAAAAACACCAATGATGGTAGAAATTTCGCCAACAGAACGCTTTAACCCAGAATAGAATAATAAAGGAATTAGCGGTTCACTTGGCCCCATTACAAAAATGGCAAACAAAACTAAAGGCGTTACTTTAACTCGATTCGTAGGCATAACTACTTCTCCATGTTTATGCGAAAACACAAATACATCTTCTCCCATTACGTCAAAATGTTTGTGCGCTTTGTTCTTGTATGCAGCCCAAAGCCCGTAAATAAGATAAATTGCACCAAATAACAGCAGTGCCCAGCTTGCAACATTGCCTCTAAAATCTTGGAAAAAGGTTATTTTATTGATTTGCCATCCTAAGAAAACTCCAATAAATCCTAAAACTACCGAACTCAAAATATGTCCAAAACCGCAAACTATTGTAAGCATAATTGTCTTGGACATACTCCATTTGCGAGATCTTGATAAAACAATAAATGGCAAATAATGATCAGGTCCCGAAGCTGTATGAAAAAAGCTGATGCTGATCGCTGTAATTGATAATGCTATTAAATTTGAATCCATAATCTGCTTAAATTTGTATTACTGCTTTTTCTTCCCAAAGCACATCCTGCACTTTTCTAAAAAAATCAAACATTTGCTCTCCTCCATTTCCTAGAATTCTAATCACAAAACCATTTGCTTCTAGTTTACTGATTCCGAATGAAACATTTTCTAGTCCTTCTAGTTCTTTAAAAAAGTATTCTATACGATCTTCTAAGTCGTCATCTTTTGTATTGAGATATACAAAAGTTCCTTGATGGGTAAAGCCTTCGAGCAAACCCATCGCGGCTAAGGGCATAATATCTGGCCTTAAGAGAACATTGTCTTTTAAGACCAGTCTATCGTGATGAAAAACCTCTAGAAGATTTTGAAAATGAGCATACTTAAAAGTTTCTCCGTGATGTTTACGGCCGCAGGTAATAATTTCGCTTATCGTCAAATCACAATCATCTTCGATGTAAATCTTACTATGACTTTTAAATGTTGAATCTTCATGAGGCACCACAGGGTGAGGAACATACGAGAAAGAAGTTCCTTTTTCCATTTTGACATTCATGATTTGCGAAGCACTCCCATCCATGTTAAACAATCGCTGATAGGATTGTGACTGCAATTGTAAACGAGCATTTTCTTTTACATTCACCTGTATATCGTAAACATCACCGCTTAAAATTCCAGGTGATGAACTCATGATCATCAAATACGAAGCTCCATCAGATTTATACTGTCCAACAGGCATAATCCTGAAGGGCTGTGTCACGTATGCATCTCTTAAAAATGATTCCCCAGCCCTTTCTTCTACTTCTATTTTTAGGGTACTTACCATTTGATTAACGAACTAAATTTGGTTCTTCAATATCTTCTAGCAATGCATATTTCTTGATCCAGCCAATAACTTCATCAATTCCTTCTGTAGATCTAAGGTTTGAGAATACAAATGGTGCGCCTTTTCTCATTCTACGTGCATCGTTCTCCATCACTTCTAAACTTGCTCCAACGTAAGGCGCTAAGTCAATTTTATTAATCAAAAGCAAATCTGATCTTGTAATACCAGGTCCACCTTTACGAGGGATTTTCTCTCCTTCGGCCACATCAATTACGAAAATCGTCACATCGGCTAAATCTGGTGAAAAGGTTGCTGAAAGGTTATCTCCACCACTTTCAATTAGAATTAATTCGATATCGGGAAAGCGCGAAACCAATTCATCTACTGCTTCCAAATTCATACTCGCATCTTCACGAATCGCTGTGTGAGGACATCCTCCAGTTTCTACTCCAATGATTTTTTCTTTTGGCAACAAACTGTTTTTTACCATAAATTCGGCATCTTCTTTAGTGTAGATGTCATTAGTAATTACACCTAAATTATAGTCATTTAGCATTTTTCGGCTTAAACGTTCTAACAATGCAGTTTTTCCTGATCCTACAGGTCCTGCCACTCCTACTTTTACATATTTTCTAGTTTCCATTTCTTTGTTTTTTTATTCTTTCTTTCTTCTTTTCTCTTTCTTCTTTTCTCTATTCCTACGACATATATAATCTTGAATAAAGTCTCTCATGCTGCATACAGCGAATATCAAACGCGATGCTGCAGAGTCCTACAAGTTCTCTGTCTATTGTTAAAGTTTCTTTTGCTAATTTTTTAAGCAGTGGTTGCAATTCGAATAAAACATCTTGTCCATCTAATTGTCCTAAAGGCACTAGCTTAACCGAATTAGTAATCATTCCGATCGCGGCATTGTAATAGAATGCAAACAAAGCTTCGTCTAATGGAATTTCCAGTAACTGCGCGTACAATCCAAAAGTGATGCAATAATGCGCTGTTGCTTCTTTATTGGCAATTGCTTGTTCATAATCGTTAATAAGATCAAAAGCTTTTTGTCTTCTAAAAATCTTAATTAATCGAATTCCTAATTTCTGACTTGCCTCTCGTATTTCGCGTGGACTCTTTAATGCACTGCATTCTTGATCTAATTTTATTATCGTCTCTAAATCATTTTCTGCAGCAGCAACATAAGCTAGCTTTAAGAAAGAGGCATCATTATATTTAATGTTATACATTAACATGTTTGTTACAAACTCTTTTGCCGAAGCCACAGAATTTACTGCTTCATCCTGAACGTAAGTCTCCAATCCGTTTGAGTGCGTATATCCTCCAATTGGCAAAGTTGGATCCGCTAAATGCAGAAGACTTCCTAAATAAGTGTTTTCTATATTAGTCATTTGAAGAAGCCATATTTAGGATTTTTGTAAAAAGGGACGAATTTCCGTGACCATGAGGCGCTACATTTGATTTTAGCAAATGCAAGAGCTGTATCTCCTGTTTTTTTGGTTTGTAACCACTCGCTTCAAGCCATCTAAACATTGGCATTTCAAAAGGCATCATAATCTGATCATTCTGAATGAATAATGGAAGATGTTTGTTTCCAATTTCATAACAAATGGTTCCCATTTCTAATAAAGATGAAGGTGTCATTACGATCGCGTCACAAGGTTTAATATTTACAACAATCACTTTTTTGTCATCCTGATAAAGAATATCATCTTGGTTCAATCGCTGTCCTTCCTGAATAAACTTAATCGCAATTTCTATCCCTGAATTTGTTCGCTTGCGCTGAATTCTCTTAGTCGTTTCAAACCACTCAATTTCAAGAAGATCAATTTCAAGACCTTCAATTGAATGTGTTTTTGTATTACCTATTATCTGTTGTATAATCATTATTTCGATTTTTTAAGGGAAATGTTTTTTGAAACTCCTAATCCGAATGTTGATCCATTTATTCCGGCAACAAATGTTCGATTACTCGTTTTATTTGCATCATTTCCTGTAGTATTTTCATATGATAATTCACAGAACTTCGCTTTTAGTGCCCATCCATGACCAAGAAGTACGGCAACAATTGGGTATATTCTTCCCAGATAACCGTTATAGCTATAAGATCCTGGCGTATTCATAAGCGTATTTCCCCATACATAATGCGCGTCAGCCTGAGCGATAATGGCAAAATGATCTCCAATATTCCAAGAGTCACTGTAAAAAGGACCGATTTCGTGTTTAGAGTCGGTAAGATTTCCTCCTGCGTTTTTCTCTTGATCAAAAGCAAAATTCATCCCTGCAACAACGTGATCATTAAAAAAATATCCTACTCCAATTGGGTTTGCACCAAAACTACTTCCTGTATTATTATTGTCTTTATAAGTTAAAGAACCATAAAGCATTAAAGATCCTTTCTGTGCATGAACCGTTGTTAAAGACGTGCATACTAAGAGAAGAATTAAACCCAAATTAATTTTCCAACTATTCATAAATTCTTTTTTTGTTTTTATCTAATCTTACTGCAACAAGATAAATTGCCGCAGTAAGAAGTAGAATAACAGTTATTAATTAAAACAAGTAGTATAATTGTGCTAATGGAAGTTTATCCACAGGTTCGCAAGTGATTTTTTCTCCATCGATTGTCACGGTATAGTTTTCAGCATTTACCATGATTTCTGGAGTTGCGTTGTTATGAATCATATCAGCCTTGCCAATGTTTCTGCAATTTGAAACTGCTAGTAATTTCTTTTCCAAACCATATTCTTCGGCAATATTATTGTCGATACCAGCTTGAGATACAAAGGTGAAAACCGTTTTAGTCAATGCTTTTCCATACGTTCCAAACATATTACGCATAATAATAGGCTGCGGTGTTGGAATAGAAGCATTAGCATCCCCCATTTTGCTTGCGGCAATAAAACCTCCTTTTACGATAATTTCTGGCTTCACTCCAAATAATGAAGGTTTCCAAATTACCAAGTCAGCAATTTTACCTGCTTCTATTGACCCAACATAATTAGAAATTCCGTGCGCGATTGCAGGATTAATTGTGTATTTAGACACATATCTTTTTGCGCGATAGTTGTCGTTTTTGTTTGCTGCATCTTCGGCTAAATGACCTTTCTGTTTCTTCATTTTATCTGCCGTCTGCCAAGTACGAGTAATTACTTCGCCTACACGCCCCATAGCTTGCGAGTCTGAACTCATAATACTGAACACTCCCATATCCTGAAGCACGTCTTCTGCTGCAATAGTTTCTGGGCGAATACGTGAATCGGCAAAAGCCACATCTTCTGGAATTTTTGGACTCAGGTGATGACAAACCATCAACATATCCAAATGCTCATCTATAGTATTTGTTGTATAAGGTCTCGTTGGATTTGTAGATGCTGGCAATACATTTGGATACATTGCAGCTTTGATAATATCTGGCGCGTGACCACCACCCGCTCCTTCAGTATGGAATGTATGGATAACACGTCCCGCAATAGCATTCATAGTATCTTCAAGAAATCCTGCTTCGTTAAGCGTATCGGTGTGTATGGCAACTTGAACATCATATTTATCCGCTGCTTTTAAAGAAGCATCAATTACAGCTGGAGTTGCTCCCCAATCTTCATGGATTTTTACTCCCAATGCTCCTGCTTCAATTTGTTCTTCAATTGGAGCTTCTGTAGCCACATTCCCTTTTCCGAAGAAACCAACATTTACAGGAAATGCTTCTGCAGCCTGCAACATTCTCTTAATGTTATGTTTTCCTGGCGTAACTGTTGTAGCATTTGTACCATCAGCAGGTCCAGTTCCACCACCTATCATCGTAGTAACTCCACTATACAAAGCCGTTTCTATTTGAGTAGGACTAATAAAGTGAATGTGCGTATCAATTCCTCCAGCTGTAACAATATAACCATGACCTCCATGAACTTCTGTTGAGGCTCCGATGATCATGCCTGGTGTGATATTGTCCATAGTATCAGGATTTCCTGCTCTACCAACTCCAACAATTTTCCCATCTTTAATACCAATATCTCCTTTTACAATTCCCCAGTGGTCAATAATTGTCGCACCAGTAATTACAAAATCTAGAACACCTTCATCACGCAAAGCAGTCGAAGATTGACACATCCCGTCTCTAACTGTTTTTCCTCCTCCAAATTTTGCTTCGTCTCCATAAGAGCAGAAATCTTTTTCAATTTCTATAATAAGCTCTGTATCTCCTAAACGTATTTGATCTCCAACAGTTGGACCAAAAATACTTGTATAATTTTTTCTAGTTACCTCTAAACTCATGATTTCACATTTTTAAATTCGCCTTCTTTTAAACGCTCTAATGCAACAGCTTTGTTATGCGGAGATAAGTCTCCATCTACTAAGTTGTTGTGTCCAAAAAGTCGCTGGTTTCCGCCAAACTCCGTCAGTTCAACTTCTTTCTCTTCTCCTGGCTCAAATCTCACTGCTGTACTGGCAATAATGTTTAATCGCATTCCGAATGCTTTTTCTCTGTCAAATGACATCATTCTATTCACTTCAAAAAAGTGAAAATGTGAACCTACCTGGATTGGTCTGTCTCCTGTATTGGTAACTTTTATAGTTAACGTTTCACGGCTATCATTGCAAATAATAGCACTATCTTTTAATATAATTTCTCCTGGAATCATTGCTAATATTTTAAGTTTATCGCACAGGATTGTGCACTGTTACTAATTTGGTTCCATCAGGAAATGTTGCTTCAATTTGTATATCATGAATCATTTCCGCAACGCCATCCATTACATCTTCTTTACGAAGCAGCGTTGCACCATATTGCATTAACTCGGCTACTGTTTTACCATCTCTCGCACATTCCATCAATTCACTGCTAATAAGAGCAATGGTTTCAGGATAATTTAGTTTTAAGCCACGGGCTTTTCTTTTTTGAGCCAATTCTCCAGCTGTATGCAGCATTAGCTTCTCAATTTCTCTTGGTGTTAAATGCATAATAAAATATTTTGGGTTATGAATGTAGAGATCCGCATAACTGATCTCTTTTTTTGTAGATCAATAATGATTTCTTTAAATAATAAAAATGAATTGAGATTAGGGCAATGCCTGCCCTCTCCAAATAAGATTCTACTTGGACAAGCGTAATTGTGCATTTTTCACAAGAAGCGTCGCACCTTTCCTATTTACTGCAAAATGTAGTGTATCACTTAAGATAATAAGTCTTTATTAAAATTTGAGCATAAATCTCCTCTCAAGATAAAAATCTAAATTTTCACCATGAAGCAATATGCTAAACTTCTATTAAGCAGTCAAATAAGAATAAAAAAAAGAATTAAACGTGGATTTTCAAGCTATGAAATAGGATATTTCGTGACATGTTTCTAAAAGGAATTATGTTTCGTTCCCATAATCCTTGACTGTTTAATTTTATATTTTCAATATAAACAAAACAATCATCCTTAAAGCTTGTGAAATGTAAATTAAGCGGAGATACAGGCAAAGAACTGCTGCATTTTTCCGTTTCAGAAGTATTCTCTAGTAAAACAAATTTTAACTCATCAGAATCTGAAAACGCTTTATTAATAAAAGCTTTATTAGTAGTTAGCGTCTCAAGAACTGATTCAGTTCCTGTCTGAGTATTTAGTCTCTTCACAATGCAGTTGCTATAACTATTTGGAATAGTTAAAAGGCAAATTTGTAAGAATAAGATGTAGGCTAACTTCATCGAGAAGATTTCAATTATTAGAGAATTGTTCTTTTATACTCGCAAAATTAATGGGGTTACAATACAATTGAGTAGCACAAATCTTGACTTTTCTTTTCCAAATTTACAAATAACAGAAATTTAACACTCTTTTCTTGGGTTTACAAATTAGCAAAAACTGACGTTTATTCTTCCATTACAAAACTTAGATATGAAAAATTGTCACAATCAATTCAATTCCATGTCAAATATTTTTTGCTCTTTCGTTTCTACAAAACCAATTTTATCATAAAATAAATGGGCTTCTTTGCGAAGAGCATTGCATCTTACTCGTATTTTCTTACTTCTTTTTGATTGAGCCCATTCTATTAGTTTTTTAACCAAAATTTCGCCAATTCCATTTCTTCGATATTTTTCATCTACTATAAGTCCTCCAATTTCTACAAAAGCATCAGACTCAACTCTAAGAGAGTAAAAACCATGAATCCAACCAATAATATTTTCATTATCGAGAATTACAAAAACACAATTATCATCATTATTTAAAATCTGGCTAAGACGATTCTCTGTTTTCTCCATTGCAGATTTATAACCTAGCTGACTAGATAGTTCGTCAATAAATTTAGCATCATTTAATTCTGCTTGCCTTAAAAACAATTTTATATTTCTTTTATCTTCCATTACTGTTAAGTTATAAGTGTTACTTAATTACAAAGTAATAATAAAAAAAATATTATTGTCATTTCTTCAAATTGACACAAACGTCTTTTAAGTATTTAAAACTTCTTGTTTTAATCTTATGTGATTAGTCTATTGCTAATCACATAAGATTACTACGAGCTATTTTATCAAAACATTTTATTCATATTTTTTTAATACTTTTTTACATAAAATATTTTTTACTGCTAAAAAAGTCAATAAAATATATTTTCAGGACATTATTACACCTAAAAATGTATTTTATTTCTCCCTCCAAAAATCATTATTAGTCAATTTTGCACACGAAATTACTGAAGACCTCCATATGAAACCATGTCATAGGTAATTTCCAAAACTAACTATTCAATTAACCAAATTACCAACCGAAATGACAAATTTTAACAGGATTAAAATGGGTCCTAACGGTGTATCTGGATTTAGTTTGAAAACAAAATTGATACTATTCTGTGTCTTGTTTTCTTTATCCCAAATCCACGGATATGCTCTTAGTTCCAAAGGCGTGGCGAAATCGCAAAATGTACAACAACAAAAAAGCATTACCGGACAGGTCAATGATGAAACTGGTATGCCGTTACCAGGTGTGACTATTTTAGAAAAAGGAAGTAAAAATGCTGTCTTAACAGATTTTGACGGAAAATTTTCTTTAAAAGTAGAAAATGAAAATGCTGTATTAGTATTCTCTTTCATGGGTTATACAAATACTGAAGTTTCCGTAAAAGGAAAAACTACCGTAAATGTAAAAATGCAAAGAGCAACAGCTTCACTAGAAGAAGTTGTGGTTGTAGGATACGGTAAAATGAAGAAAAAGGATTTAACTGGGGCAATTACTCAGGTTTCTCCTGATAGATTAGTTAACCAAAATCCACAGACCGTTCAGGATATCTTAAGAGGAACTCCAGGTGTACGAGTAGGTTATGATCCTTCGGCAAAAGGAGGCGGAAAAATACAAATTCGCGGACAGACTTCTATATATACTGCCAGTACGAATAAGGATGATAAAAGTGGTCCTCACAACGCTCCACTAATTATTCTTGACGGAATGCAGTTTTATGGTGAATTATCAGAAATTAATCCCGACGATATTGCACAGCTTGACATTCTAAAAGATGCTTCGGCATCATCTGTTTACGGATCGAGAGCGGCGGCAGGGGTTATTCTTATTTCAACCAAAAAAGGTAAAACAGGTAAACCTATGGTTAATTTTACTACGAACACAACCATTAGCAACAAGAGCGCTTATCGTACCGTATATTCTCCCGAAGGTTACTTAAAATACCGCGAAGATTGGGAAACTGCTCAAACCTACGGCGTTAATCCTGCTACAGGACAATACGAAGCTTTTATATCAGGAACAGTAGCTAATGGCAGACCTGGGTATTTTTCGAATCCAAATGATTTAGCAAAATGGGGCATTACAGAAGCACAATGGCTAGCGTATCAGCCAGCTTCTCAAACAAATGGAAAAAGCAGCAAAGAAGTATGGGGAAATCGTTTAGGATTAAATTTTGATCCTTCATTGATGGCAAATTTCTTAGCAGACAAAACACACGATTGGAGGGATAGTTCTTTTAGAACAGGAATTAATCATGATAATAATTTGAGCATTTCCGGCGCAAGCGATAGAGTAAATTATTATATGTCTTTTGGCTATTTGACTTCAGAAGGAGCGATTGTTGGAAATGACTATAAATCTGCTCGCTCTAACATGAAAGTGGATGCTAAAGTTACAGACTGGCTTGACCTTGGATTAAACGTAAATTTCCAAGATCGATCAGACGGAGATGTTACGCCTTCTCTGGACACTCGTTCTGGATTCAATAATATGATGAGAACCAGTCCGTTTGGAACCTTTATAGATGCAAATGGCAAATACGAGAGACAGCCAATGGGAAAAAATGTTTCTGGACAAAATTATAACTATTACTACGAGCGCCAATTTATTGATAAAGAGACAGGATATGTAACCTTGAATACCATTTTTAATGCAAAGGTAACTTTACCATTAGGTATTACCTATACATTTAATATTGCACCTCGTTACCAATTTTTTCACGATCGCTATTTCAGATCTACGCAAAATCCAAACTGGCCTGCAGCTACTACAGGGGTAAACAGAAATAATTCTACCAGATTTGATTATAACCTGAATAATACCATAACATGGGATTATACAATTGCTGAAAAACACCATTTTATCGCCACTTTTGTTCAAGAAGCTGAAGAACGACGTTATTGGTCAGATGAAACAGATGCATATAATATTCAGCCTTCAGATGCTTTAGGATTTCACTACGTGAATACGGCAACAATGGCCAATAGTGCTATTAGATCAAATGACACACATGAAACAGCAGATGCATTAATGGCTAGACTTTTCTATTCGTTTGATAACCGTTATATGCTTACAGCTACCATACGTCGTGATGGATATTCGGCATTTGGTGCTGCAAAACCTTATGCAGTTTTCCCATCTTTTGGAGTTTCATGGAGTTTTAAAAATGAAAAATGGTTTAACTGGGATGCAATGAGTACTGGTAAATTGCGTATATCTTGGGGAAAGAATGGAAACAGAGCGCTTGAGAATCCATACATATCATTGGCAAACTTGGTTAATACGGGAACAATGGGATATCTAGATGCTTCAGGAAAAGCGCTAGAAATTAAGTATTTATCTCTTGATCGTATGGCAAATCCACATCTTGAATGGGAAAAAACAGCCGCAACAAATATTGGTCTTGACATAGGCTTCTTACATGATCGCATTACTGCTACTTTAGACGTATACAGGTCATCTACTCGTGATATGATTATGAACCAATCTTTACCAGGATTTACTGGTTTTTCATCGATTGCTACTAATCTTGGAGAGGTACAAAACCGCGGTGTTGAATTGAGCCTTAACACTCTTAACATGAAAAAGCCAAACTTTGAGTGGCGTACTACATTTGGAATTTCTTATAACGAGAATAAAATTGTGTCATTGTATGGCAACATGGTAGATACTAAAGATGCTAACGGCAATGTCATCGGGAAAAAAGAGGGAGATGATTCTGCTAATGGATGGTTTATAGGTAAACCAATCTCTCTAATTTGGGATTACAGAGTAACTGGAATCTGGCAGAAAGATGAATGGAAGGAAGCTCAAAAGTACGGACAGCGTCCTGGAGATCCAAAAGTAGCAAACAGCTATACAGCAGATGATGTAGATGCGGTTGATGCAGATGGACAGCCTTATAAAAAAGCAGTTTACAATGAAAAAGACAAACAGTTTTTAGGAAATTCAAATCCTCCAGTACAATGGATGCTACGTAATGATTTTAAAATTTATAAAAATTGGGATTTGGGTATCAGCATGTATTCTAATATGGGTGGCAAATCACTTGATTCAAATTATATGAACACTTTCAATGATTCAAGTTTGTATAAATTCAACTTCAATCCATATTTAAATCCATATTGGACACTTGATAACCCAACAAATGAGTGGGCACGTCTTGATGCCAAAGGACCTGCTGGAACTCCAGCTGCTCCAGGAAGACTATACGACCGTAGTTTTATTCGTCTAGACAATATTTCTTTAGCCTATACTCTTCCAAGAGATCTTATGGACAAAGTGCATATTAAAAGTATAAAAATCTATGCTTCAGTTCAAAACGTAGCAACTTGGGCAGCATCTAAAGAATGGAAATATTATGGAGATCCAGAAACAGGAGGATTAGCTACGAGACAGTTTAATTTAGGTTTTAATTTCCAACTTTAACATTATTCAACAATGAAAAAATATATAAAAAATAGCATTTCAAGACTAGTGCCATTTGTATTATTGGCAGCGTTTTCTAGTTCTTGTTCAAAAGATTTTCTCGAAGCAGATCCGCTTTCATTCTACGAACCAGAAACTACATTTTCTACAGAAGCTGGGTTACAGGCAACTTTAGCATTGTGCGATAAACAATTGCGCAATAACTATATTCACTTTGGTTATTCTGGTGTTAGTGTGCCAATTGGAACGGAATACCTCTTCTCTGATATGGCGCAATATGGAAAAACAGATACAGGAAGTAATATTGCCGATTATGCTAATACTATTGTTCCTACAGGAGATTATAGAAGAGATGCGGGTGGAGAACATATTTATCTTGGGTTCCTTTGGACTGAAGCTTATACAGGAATTAAGAATGCTAATACTGTATTAACCTATATTGACAAAGTGACAACTTTAACAGAAGATGTTAAACGTAAATATATCGGGCAAGCTTATTTTCATAGAGCATACCGTTATCTTAACTTAGTATACCAATTTGGAGACATTCCTTTGATTACTAAAATTTTAGAAGTTCCAAAACAGAGCTATTATTCTACTAAAAAAGAAGCCATCATAGAAATGATTACAGCAGATATGGAGAAAGCTGTAGAATGGGTACCTGAACAATCAAAAATAGGTTATGTAGGTATGATTAGTAAAGGTGCTTGCCGTCAGTTATTAATTAAATGCTATTTGGCATCTGGAAGATTTGCTGATGCTGAAGCACAAGCAAACATTTTGATTAATCAATCTGGTTATACTTTGGTACAAGGCAATTTAGGAATTTTTGATCCAGGAGGAAATCCTACTGCATGGCCTATTACAAGAAATGTAATCTGGGACTTGCACAGACCAGAAAATAAAGTAATTGCAGCAAACACTGAAGCTATTTTGGTAGCACCAAATGGAGGAGCACAATCATTTTTAGCATTTTCTTCAATGAGAATTTTTGGGCCAAACTGGAATGATGCCAACTTAATTACTCCAGATGGTAAAACAGCAGCGCCTCGTTTTCCATCGAATGATAAAACAAACTATAATGTAAAATATGATTACCAAAGAGCAATCGGACGTGGTATTGGTACCATCAGCGGCTCATATTATTCACAGCATCCAATGTGGGTTGTTAATGGTGTTGAAGACAAAGTAGATCTTAGACATAATAGTACAGTTGGCAACTGGGTAAATATGGAAGACCTTAAATATGCTCCTGGGGCTGGTGGAAGTGCAACATGGGCTGGGCAAAACTTCAGAATGAAGGATGCTACAGGTAAATTATTAGCACAAGATTCTATCCGTGATTGGTATGATTTCCCTCATTACAAAATCTTCTATCACGACGTTGTAGCCGAAGCAAATCCGGCAGCAAATGATTTTCAGGGAGCTACTGCAGGTGCAAGTGCTCATATGTATATTTATCGCTTAGCCGAAACGTATTTATTGCGCGCCGAAGCACGTTTTTATCAAGGTAATGTTTCTGGAGCCGCTCAAGATGTGAATGTAGTGAGAGCAAGAGCTAAAGCTTCTCGAATGTACACGACAGTAACTATTGGTGATATTTGTGCCGAAAGAGGAAGAGAACTTTATATGGAAGAATGGAGAAATGTAGAGTTAAAACGTATCTCGCACTGTCTGGCTCTGAGTGGAAAAGCAGATGAATGGGGAAATACTTATAATAAGGACACTTGGGATAAACAATCAGGAAAAGATGCAACTGGCGGAAGCTACTGGTGGCAACGTATTGTTCATTATACTCTTTACAATAAATATCCAGCAGGTATTGCTATTAAACCAGGAGTAAAATTTTATTCTATGGATAAGCGAAATAATTATTGGCCAATTCCTTATAAACTTGCTATAGAACCTAATATCAAAGGTCAATTAAGTCAAAATTTTGGTTATGACGGATATGATGCAGGAGTAAAAGTTTGGGATAAATGGCAAGATGCTGTTGCTGACGAAAGCAAAATTTAATCTTTTTGATTTTTATTTACTATCGAAAAGAATCAAAGAGAATGACTCTGAACTTTTAATGGTAAAACAAATTTAAAAGTACCCAATGAAAAAGGGCTAAAATGTTAATCAATAACATTTTAGCCCTTTTCTTTTATTCCATACTTCCTTACTATTTACTTCAAGATTTATAAATGAACTCTCCACTATTCATTCAAACTATAATACAATAATTAGGAACTAAAAAATAAGTTCAGTTCGTCATACAAATCATAGTGCTTTTCCGATACCATTAAAAAAAACTACTTTCCAATAGCTCACTATAACCGCCAACAATTGACTATAATTTAACACTTATGGACTTTATAATTCAAATCCTATGGCGTTTCCCTCCGGGCCGCGCTGTCCGCTGTATCTTTTGCGGGGGAAGGATAATGGCGAAAGAGCTTTTGAGTGTCCCGCAAAAGGATGCCGCTTCCATCGCTAACGCGGCACATCGCCAATGCGGAGCCATCATTTAATCGGAACCCATTTTTCCAGAAGATCTATAAAACAGAAAACCCTATCCGTTTTGGATAGGGTTTTCAAAAGAAAGGCGACGACATACTCTCCCACAATGATGCAGTACCATCTGCGCAGGCGGGCTTAACTTCTCTGTTCGGGATGGGAAGAGGTGAGCCCCGCCGCAATAACCACCTTAAGAAGTTACAATTGCTTTGGGCAATCTTTTAATTGTTAATTATGAATTGTTAATTATCAATTAAATAATATTTTAACATATTGAGATAAAGAAAAGAAGAATATTTTAGAAAGTTTCCTCCCCCGATTTTCATCGGGGGAAAAGGGTGTACATAAGCTTACGGATTATTAGTACTACTCGACTATGACATTACTGCCTTTACATCTGTAGCCTATCAACGTGGTCATCTTCCACGATCCTTAAAAGAAATCTCATCTTGTGGTGGGTTTCGCGCTTATATGCTTTCAGCGCTTATCCCTTCCCAACGTAGCTACTCTGCGGTGCCCCTGGCGGGACAACAGATACACTAGAGGTTAGTCCAATTCGGTCCTCTCGTACTAGAATCAGATCCACTCAAATTTCTAACGCCCGCAGTAGATAGAGACCGAACTGTCTCACGACGTTCTGAACCCAGCTCGCGTGCCACTTTAATGGGCGAACAGCCCAACCCTTGGGACCTTCTCCAGCCCCAGGATGTGACGAGCCGACATCGAGGTGCCAAACCCCCCCGTCGATATGAGCTCTTGGGGGAGATCAGCCTGTTATCCCCGGCGTACCTTTTATCCTTTGAGCGATGGCCCTTCCATGCGGAACCACCGGATCACTATGCTCTACTTTCGTACCTGATCGACCTGTATGTCTCTCAGTCAAGCTCCCTTATGCCATTGCACTCTACGCACGGTTACCAAGCGTACTGAGGGAACCTTTAGAAGCCTCCGTTACTCTTTTGGAGGCGACCACCCCAGTCAAACTACCCACCAAGCACTGTCCCCCGCAGCACGGGGTTAGGCCTCAGATAAACAAAGGGTTGTATTTCAACAATGACTCCACAGCGCCTGGCGACGCCACTTCACAGTCTCCAACCTATCCTACACATCATTTATCCAAGGTCAATACTAAGCTATAGTAAAGGTGCACAGGGTCTTTTCGTCCCACTGCGGGTAAACGGCATCTTCACCGTTACTACAATTTCACCGAGCTCATGGCTGAGACAGTGTCCAGATCGTTACACCATTCGTGCAGGTCGGAACTTACCCGACAAGGAATTTCGCTACCTTAGGACCGTTATAGTTACGGCCGCCGTTTACTGGGGCTTCAATTCAATGCTTCTCCGAAGATAACATCTCCTCTTAACCTTCCAGCACCGGGCAGGTGTCAGGCCCTATACTTCATCTTACGATTTTGCAGAGCCCTGTGTTTTTGATAAACAGTCGCCTGGACCTCTTCACTGCGGCCCCGATTGCTCGGGGCGACCTTTCTCCCGAAGTTACAGGTCTATTTTGCCTAATTCCTTAGCCATGAATCTCTCGAGCACCTTAGGATTCTCTCCTCAACTACCTGTGTCGGTTTACGGTACTGGTTCTTACTGCCTGAAGTTTAGAGGTTTTTCTTGGAAGCCCTTAGGCGCACTATCTCTTTGTCCGAAGACTCCGAGTACTATCGCATTTCACCAAGATCTCCGGATTTGCCTAGAGACCCTATAGCTAGGTGCTTTAACGAACTATTCCGTCAGTTCGCGGCGCTTTCATCACTCCGTCACCCCATCACAGCAATAAGAAGTACGGGAATATTAACCCGTTGGCCATCGACTGTCCCTTTCGGGTTCGCCTTAGGTCCAGACTAACCCACAGCTGATTAGCATAGCTGTGGAAACCTTAGTTTTTCGGTGTGCGGGTTTCTCGCCCGCATTATCGTTACTTATGCCTACATTTTCTTTTCTGACCGGTCCAGCACCCCTTACGAGATACCTTCAGCCCTGTCAGAATGCTCCCCTACCACTTGCACATACATGCAAATCCATAGCTTCGGTAATATGCTTATGCCCGATTATTATCCATGCTCGTCCGCTCGACTAGTGAGCTGTTACGCACTCTTTAAATGAATGGCTGCTTCCAAGCCAACATCCTAGCTGTCTGGGCAGACAAACCTCGTTCTTTCAACTTAGCATATATTTGGGGACCTTAGCTGATGGTCTGGGTTCTTTCCCTCTCGGACTTGGACCTTAGCACCCAAGCCCTCACTGCTATCAATCATTATACAGCATTCGGAGTTTGTCAGGAATTGGTAGGCGGTGAAGCCCCCGCATCCAATCAGTAGCTCTACCTCTGTATAACTAAAATAACGCTGCACCTAAATGCATTTCGGGGAGTACGAGCTATTTCCGAGTTTGATTGGCCTTTCACCCCTACCCACAGGTCATCCGAAGACTTTTCAACGTCAACCGGTTCGGTCCTCCACTGTGTGTTACCACAGCTTCAACCTGCCCATGGGTAGATCACACGGTTTCGCGTCTAACACTACTGACTAAAGCGCCCTATTCAGACTCGCTTTCGCTGCGGATCCATGGCTTAACCACTTATCCTTGCCAGCAGCGTTAACTCGTAGGCTCATTATGCAAAAGGCACGCCGTCACCCCACGAAAGGGCTCCGACCGCTTGTAGGCGTATGGTTTCAGGATCTATTTCACTCCGTTATTCACGGTTCTTTTCACCTTTCCCTCACGGTACTGGTTCACTATCGGTCTCTCAGGAGTATTTAGCCTTAGCGGATGGTCCCGCCAAATTCAGACAGGGTTTCACGTGCCCCGCCCTACTCAGGATACCGCTATCCATTACGCTTGTTGCCCGTACGGGGCTATCACCCTCTATGGCGCTCCTTTCCAGAAGCTTCCGGTTCCTTGCGCATGAAATGTCGCGGTCCTACAACCCCAGCAATGCCGTAACAATACTGGTTTGGGCTAATCCGCGTTCGCTCGCCACTACTTACGGAATCACTTTTGTTTTCTTCTCCTCCGCCTACTTAGATGTTTCAGTTCAGCGGGTTTGCCCACCTATCGGTGTGCTATATCTTCAATATAGCGGGTTGCCCCATTCGGATATCTGCGGATCAATCTGTGTGTGCCAGTCCCCGCAGCTTTTCGCAGCTTATCACGTCCTTCATCGCCTCTGAGAGCCTAGGCATTCCCCATACGCCCTTATTTTGCTTATTGTACCAATCATAAAATTAATTATGACCGTTTTTTTTTGTTTTTTACAATAGAATTGTAAAAAACGCTTTCTACTTTCTTATTATTTTCTTATCTCAATATGTCAATGAACTTTTATCCTTTCGGACCAGTGGAGAATAACGGAGTCGAACCGTTGACCTCCTGCGTGCAAGGCAGGCGCTCTAGCCAGCTGAGCTAATCCCCCATTTTTTAGTGATGAGTTATTAGTTATGAGTTATGAATTATTTCTCATAAGGCCTCAACCTCTAAAATTTCCTTTTTTAAGTCAAATAGTAGTCCCGGGCAGACTCGAACTGCCGACCCCTACATTATCAGTGTAGTACTCTAACCAGCTGAGCTACGAGACTCTGTTTTACTTAAGTTTTATCATTTTTTTAAATTAACAGCAAGAGCAATACAATCTTCAATCCCAAACCTTTAGTCAGGCATCTTATTTCCCAAGCGTGCTTTTCAGCTAACGCTTTGGGCTCTAGAAAGGAGGTGTTCCAGCCGCACCTTCCGGTACGGCTACCTTGTTACGACTTAGCCCTAGTTACCAGTTTTACCCTAGGCAGCTCCTTGCGGTCACCGACTTCAGGCACCCCCAGCTTCCATGGCTTGACGGGCGGTGTGTACAAGGCCCGGGAACGTATTCACCGGATCATGGCTGATATCCGATTACTAGCGATTCCAGCTTCACGGAGTCGAGTTGCAGACTCCGATCCGAACTGTGACCGGCTTTATAGATTCGCTCCCCCTCGCGAGGTGGCTGCTCTCTGTACCGGCCATTGTAGCACGTGTGTAGCCCAAGGCGTAAGGGCCGTGATGATTTGACGTCATCCCCACCTTCCTCACAGTTTGCACTGGCAGTCTTGTTAGAGTTCCCGACACTACTCGCTGGCAACTAACAACAGGGGTTGCGCTCGTTATAGGACTTAACCTGACACCTCACGGCACGAGCTGACGACAACCATGCAGCACCTTGTAAACTGTCTTGCGAAAGATCTGTTTCCAAATCGGTCAGTCTGCATTTAAGCCTTGGTAAGGTTCCTCGCGTATCATCGAATTAAACCACATGCTCCACCGCTTGTGCGGGCCCCCGTCAATTCCTTTGAGTTTCATTCTTGCGAACGTACTCCCCAGGTGGGATACTTATCACTTTCGCTTAGCCACTGAGATTGCTCCCAACAGCTAGTATCCATCGTTTACGGCGTGGACTACCAGGGTATCTAATCCTGTTCGCTACCCACGCTTTCGTCCATCAGCGTCAATCCACTGGTAGCAACCTGCCTTCGCAATTGGTATTCCATGTAATCTCTAAGCATTTCACCGCTACACTACATATTCTAGTTGCTTCCCAGTAATTCAAGTCCAGCAGTATCAATGGCCGTTCCACCGTTGAGCGATGGGCTTTCACCACTGACTTACCAGACCGCCTACGGACCCTTTAAACCCAATGATTCCGGATAACGCTTGGATCCTCCGTATTACCGCGGCTGCTGGCACGGAGTTAGCCGATCCTTATTCTTACGGTACCGTCAAGCTCCTTCACGAAGGAGTGTTTCTTCCCGTACAAAAGCAGTTTACAATCCATAGGACCGTCATCCTGCACGCGGCATGGCTGGTTCAGGCTTGCGCCCATTGACCAATATTCCTCACTGCTGCCTCCCGTAGGAGTCTGGTCCGTGTCTCAGTACCAGTGTGGGGGATCTCCCTCTCAGGACCCCTACCCATCGTTGCCTTGGTAAGCCGTTACCTTACCAACTAGCTAATGGGACGCATGCTCATCTTTCACCGTTGTGACTTTAATTACAGGATGATGCCATCCCGTAATGCTATGAGGTATTAATCCAAATTTCTCTGGGCTATCCCTCTGTGAAAGGCAGATTGCATACGCGTTACGCACCCGTGCGCCGGTCTCAAGCACCGAAGTGCCCTACCCCTCGACTTGCATGTGTTAAGCCTGCCGCTAGCGTTCATCCTGAGCCAGGATCAAACTCTTCATCGTATATTTTAATATTATTATTCGATGCTATTCCTATCGGTTCTTTTTCGAATCTCACGATCCTACTGCTCTTATTCTTCTGTCTCGTTTTAAACGAGACGGCTGTCAATTCAATATGTCTACGAACGTAATTTCTCTGTCTTTCGCTTATCTCTCAAAGCGGGTGCAAAACTAAAACTTCTTTTTGTTTCCTGCAAGAAAAACTTGAAAAATTTTTGAAGCTTTTTTTTTCGCCTCATTTTCCCAATTCTTCTTCCAATCTTTCAAAGAGCTTTCCGTGTTTTGCGGGGTGCAAATGTAAAAAGCATTTCCGAATCTCGCAAGCTTTTCCGGATCTTTTTTTCTGGAAATTTCTTTCCCTTAAATCCTTCTTTCCTGCCAGTATTTCGAAGAGCGCCTTTCGCTGTTGCGGGTGCAAAAGTAGAACCTTTTTCCGCTTTTCCAACACTTTTATGCGTCTTTTTTCCATCTTTTTTTGCCTTTTTTCTTAACACTCTGATAACGGATGCTTTACAGACCGACTTTTTTTAAAACATTGAAATATTTTCCTTCGAAATAGTTTTAAATCGAAAAATGATAATCCAAAAAGACATATTGTATCAAACTAGGTGAGTTTTAATTCCATTATAAAAGCCTTAATATCAAAATTGAATTCTTGAACAGAATTGACCATTTATATTAAACATCTCAAACAACTACCTAACAAAAAGAGCCAAAGCACTATTAATAAGCATTTTGACTCTTTTTTACTATTTTCCTATGCATTTTTCTTTGTGTATTCTACTTCCTGATTCACTATAACATTATATTATAGTCTTCAAAACCCTTTATTACACAGATATCTGTCTCAGAAAATAATTTATACTTATATAAGTCAATAAGGTCTGATTTTTTCCGACTTTCCGATATTAACTTATATAAAATGTTTATGCAATCAATTAAAAATAACCGAATGATCTTTTACAATTAAATTTGAATTGGCATTTTTAGCCGTAGAAGTAAATGTGTTTCCTACCGATTTCTTTACATCACCATCATAATTCATGCTAAAAGCAACATCATTCTGGGTTGAAATGATTACACCGTCTTTATAAACGCTTGCTGTACCTTTTCCTGTAAAACTCACTTTGTATTTTTCTCCATTCTCTACAACCTTAAAAGTTCCCGCAGTAGGTCGAATACTAATTCCATTTGTAACCGATAAAGCTCCTTTTCCTGTATTGATATTTGTACCTAATAAAGATTGTCCCCATTTTGTAAAAGTATAAGCTGTAGCTTCAGAAAAACCTCCATAATTATAATCTCCTTTCGCTAAATTATTTTGAAGAGAAGAAAACAATTCGAAGTAAACTACTGCTCCATCCTCGGTTGCAGAAATAGATTTAGATCGTAACGAAAAATCAATGTTATACGCATTTCCGCGAATGCCATAATTCTCCAGATAACCTTGCGATAATTCCACCGTTTGGCTTCCAATTTTTAAGAATCCTTTATTTGTATTGCTTTGATGGCTTTCATCATCACTTGAACAAGATGATAGTAATGCAATGAAAATCAACACTAATACTTTTATACTATTATTCATATCTATGATAATTTATTTTAAAAAATCAGTTTTAGATTATTCGGGACAGGCATTAAAGCTCCATCCCGAATTCTTAACCTTACTTAACAATAATTCTAGCAGTCTGTCCTGTCTTAAGACTTTTAATAAAATAACTTCCGGAAGCCAAATCAGAAACTGACATCTCAGTTTCATAGCCAATTACATCAACTTGTTTAACCAAAAGTCCGTTCATACTGAAAATAACCAATTGATCAAATTCTGCACTTGATTTCAAGGTCACTTTTCCCGTAGCTACTGTTGGGAAAACTAAAAACTCTCCAAGTTTTTTCCAGCGTCCATAAAGCGTAAAATTATCTTTCTGCGTAGTGCTAAAGCCTGTTATTTCTTTTCCGTACAAAGCATCTGCATACCATCCTAAAAAGCGGTATCCTGAGCATTGTGCTTCCTCTAAAGTAAAAGCAATCCCTGTTTGCATAGTCGTTTTATTTGGATTAACCGCTCCTGCAGGTAGATTCAAGTACGAAATGCTATAAAAAGTTGGAGGTTCATCTTGTTTATTGTTTCCTCCCACTCCCCAAAAAGCATAAAAGGTTTGATTTCCTGTTGTAGCGCTGGCAATTTCTTTTATAGTATTAGGAATTGTTGGTGAAACCGACCATCCGTAAAAAGTATAATCTTTTAAGGTTGGGACTGGCAATGCTAATGCTGTACCTTCTGTATATTCTACCGGATTTAAACCAGAAATAGCATGGCCATCAATTGAATTTAGATAAGAAACACTCGATTTAATAATGGGTTTTGGATCTGGCTTATTATTCCCTCCTTCTCCCCAAAAGGCATAAAACACTTGATTTCCTGTAGCAGTTGCTGGAATCGTTTTTAATAATCCAGGCGTTGTTGCTGTTGCTGACCATCCGAAGAAAGTATAACCTTCTAGTTTTGGCGTTTTTAAGTTCGTAATCGTACCTTCCATATATTCAGCAGGATCAAGTATAATGGCTTTTCCGTCAAAAGAATTAATATAACTTATTTTGGAAAACTTAGCATCTGCTTTTAGCCATCTTGGATCTCCCAAAACATTTCCTTCTAACGAAGCCTTAGCCAAGGGAGAATTTTTAGAAAAGCTAAAATTACCTTGCGCTGGATTTGGGTACACTAGTGCCACCATGCCTAAACCTAATAACGTCTTAACATTTGACTCTCCCACAGTAACCGCTCCTTTCACTATCTGAGAGGAAACTCCGACAAGAAGATTATTGTCTAAAACCACTTTTCCTGCTCCAGCAACATTATTAGAATTAAACAAATAAAGCGGTTTTGCATTTTCTCGCTCGTCCTGCATAATGTTATTTTTGAAAGAGTAAACAGAAGCATTATTGTACTGATTGTCTACAAACACAAATCCGTTTCCAGTTTGATTACCTGAATTGTAAATCGTATTGCTTTCAAACGTAATATTAACTGTTTGTGTTGCTTCATTTTTGTTTTGAAGAATCAAGAAATTATTTCCTTTTTCGTAATTGAAAATAGTCGAATTTTTAACCGAAATAGAATTTACAATATGCGAATCTGGCTGAATAAAACTTCCTCCTGTTGCCGCACTTCCATCAATAATACAATTTTCTATAACAATTTTAGAAATCTCATTCTCTGAAACTCCTTCCGTCACTAATAAACTTTGTTTAATTCCTTTGATAGTCGAATTTTTAATTTCAAAACTTGACACACTTGCCCCTTTTTTCAATTGAAGCAAACTTGCACCAGCATTGGTTAAATCAAAATCAACACCATCAAAACTGAAGCTTCCAGAAACAATTTCTGGGTTTTCTGAAACGAAAGATGCTGCGAAAACAGGTTTTGCATTGGCATCTGGAATAAATGTATATTTATGGTTTTTAACAGTAAGATCAGCTGAGGCTGTATAAGTACCGCTTGCCATTATGAATTTTGATCCGTTTTCAGCAGCATTGTATTTTTCAACAAAATTCTGAGGGTTTACATAAACATCTAAACTCCCGTTTTGGTTCTCTGTAATATGATTTACAAGACTGTTAATGTAAACCTCAACATTAGTGTACTTGCCGTCAATCGTTTTTAAATTGCCATCTGCTGAACTGGCAGGATTTAATCCTTTTTCCGTTTCCCATTTATCAGGCATACCGTCACCGTCTGTATCTGTCGGAGCTTCTCCAGAAGGCAATACTGGCCATCCTCCAGTTGCTGAAGGCGTATCGATATAACCGTTTGTGCTTCCATTCCCACCATTCATAATACTTGCCGTACCAGAACGAGTATCATCTACCGCTCTTTTATCTACCGCATCTCTGTATAAATTGGCACCTGCATTTTCTAGAACCAATTCATACGCTTTTGTGGCGCTATGAGTCGTGATTTCTCCAAAAGTATGAGGTGCGTTAATTTTGATTGAAGCTTTATCTGCATCGCTCACAGGAAGCTGGCTGCCATGAAATTGGCTATAAACTCCGTATGTCCAGTTATCTTGAGTAGCTCTTTCTGATCCAACAACATAATTTCCGTCAACAAAATATTTTCCCCAAATTCCGTATAAAGGCGAAGTAGTGTCCAAACTTCTTCCTGTCGACAGAATACGTTCTTTGGTCGAATTTGAAGTCCCAGGTCCTGGTTTCCAATAATTATTTACTAAATTCACATTCATGGCATCTCCGCCATAACAGCTGTTTCCGCCCCAATTATAAATAACGTTGTTACGAATGTCAACCAAATCTGTTTTTGCAAAAATATCATTTGCATATTCTCCCAACCTTGGATTACGACTATCATGATGCGCTAACAGATTATGATGGAAAGAAGCGTTTCTACCACCCCAAACACCACCATATCCGTGAGCTCCTTTTGCGTGAACAGAATTCCTAAGGCTTTCAGAAATAATACACCATTGCAGCGTAAAGTTCTCATTTTGATAAAAAGAAACACATTCGTCTGTTGACCAGCTCATAGAGCAGTGATCTACAATGATATTCTTTTGAAAACGTCCTCCTAAAGCATCATTCTCTACATCATGAGTATCTCCCATTCTAAAGCGCAAATAACGTAGAATAATATTATTGCCTCTTACTTTAACATTATAATCTTTTAAAGTAATACCGCCTCCTGGAGCTGTTTGTCCTGCAATTGTAATATTATCAGTAATACTCAATTCGCTTTTTAATTCAATATTTCCCGAAACTTTAAAAACAACAATTCTAGGACCAGCCTGACCAATCGCATCACGAAGCGAACCCGCTCCAGAATCATTTAGATTTGTAACATAAATCACTTTTCCGCCACGGCCTCCTGTTACATATTTTCCATAACCTTCGGCTCCTGGAAATGCAGGAATGCTTTCAGTTCCTCCACCTGTTACTTCTTTTTTAACTTCAATCTTTCCTTCTCCGTTAAAAAATTCAGGATTTGTTATTTTATCGTAAGTTCCTTCTTTAAAATCTATTCCATTAATAGTAAGTTTTTGAACATTTAAAACAATGTTCAATGACGCTTTACCATTTTCTGTGATATTTAAATTTAAAGTGGAACCAGCTGCACGTTCATGGCTGAAAATAACATAATTATCCTGACCTATTTTAATAGTCCCAGAACCAAAAGCATTTGCAGAAGCGCCTTCAATTACCGTTGGATAATTTAATGCTGGAAATTTTGTGCTTTTCTGTGTAAGATTCCAAGTACCGATAAATTCGCTGTTATCACCTTTAAGAAGCAGAGTTCCTGTATTGGCATTAACACCTTGACCAATATTTAAAGGCGAAATGGTTCCGTTTCCTGATACGGGGCCGCTTAAAGTCATTATGGTTTGATTGGCAATCCCCGAAATCATTTCGAATTTCACATTTCCAGAAATGACCATCGGTGCTTCTAAAGCCATGCCTGCACCACTTGTATTATAATATACTCGCGTTCCTTCTTTAAAAGTCAATACACCTGTAGCTTTGTGAGCACCTCTCAAGCGAAGAGTTCCTGAGTCAGACAAAGTCATATCAGCAGGAAAAACTGTCGCGGTTGTTTCGATTTCTTTGGTGCAAGAAACGGTTTTACCTGCAACTGGCATTATAGCTGGATTATAATTTCCTGCATTGTCCCAGCTTTTATTTACTGCCGCAGTAAATTCATAATCAAAATTAGAAGGTGGTATAACTTCATTTGGCTTATTATTTCCTCCAGCTCCCCAGAAAGCATATAAAGTTTGATTTCCTGTTGCTGTAGCAGCAATTACATTTAATGTATTTGCTGTGGTGGCAGAAGACGACCATCCATAAAACGTATATCCTGTTAAAGTTGGAGTTGGCAATTTTGCTATTGTACCCTCAGTGTATTCTGTCGGAGTTAAACCTGATAAAGAAGTTCCATCAATTGAATTTAAATAAGTAATTGAAGATTTAGTCGCTCCTCCGTTAATAGCCATAATAATACTACTCAAATCGCTTAATCCGCCGTATTCATTTGCTGCTTGAACAGTGTATGTGTAAGTTCCTGCAACCGCTGAAGAATCTGCAAAAGTAGCTTCTGTTGTAATGCCTAAAACTTTACCTTCTTTGCTAATCACATAACATATTGCATACGGATTTTGATCCCATTTTAAAGTGTTAGCAGTAGATACTACAAGATTTGAAGGTTTTGTAATTTGCTCAACCACTCTGCGCGGATCCCATTTGTCTGTTCCGCTTAATACATTTTCTATCGTAAATTCATCAGCTTGTGCTTTGGTCAAAACTGGATTATAATTTCCTGTTTGGGCAACGCCGTTTACTGTAAATATATTAGTTCTGTTATCCGTATTTACTAATACGCCATTTCCGTTTACGCTATTGTATTCTGCAAAAAGGGCAGGTACCGTTCCCATACTTGCCCAACCGGCTGTATTAGGTTCCGTCATCATTTTTGTATTGAGATAAACGGCTCTTGGTGCATTTTGCCAAGGACGTCCTAAATAATAGCTTGTAGCGGCCGAAATAGTATTGTTGTTGAAAATATAACCATATTGAGTAGCCGTATCATGATTTGGAGCTACGATATACCCCGAAGCAACCGAAACCAAATTACACTCTTCAAACCAATGCGTTCCACCACCACAAATAAAATCAACATCTCCTTCGATCGTAGATTTATAGTAAAAACTTCTTTTTCCTCCTGTTACTTGCGTGTCTTGCTTGCTTCTAAGACGAACCCCATTATAAACATTTCGATCTCCCGCAGGATTTAATGCAGGTCTTTGTCCAGAAGTTGTAATTCCGTCTTTGTGCTCTATTGTTACATTTTCCATATACAAATCATTTGCTTCAATAGAGAGAACAGCATTTTTAATTCCCCATCCTGGATTTCCCTGTAGAATGACTTTGTCTTTAGATTGTGCAACTAGCGAAACGTTATTTTTTCCTGATGGAAGCTTTAAAACCACATCCTGAGGGTTTGTTCCGTCTCCACCCAAATTATAAGTCCCGTTGGCAATCAGTACCAAAAATCTTGATGCCGAATTATTAGGTGCAGCATTAAAAGCTTCTGCAATTGTCTTTACATATTTTCCTGAGGCAATTTGATCTGCTGTAGCATCTGCATCTACAATTAGATCAAATTTACGTTTGACAGGAATTGGCTTTTCCATTGTTTTAAACGACAAAGTAAGAGCTGAACCATCATTTCCAGAAAGGTCTTTTACAAATCCAGCTGGGATCGTAAAAGTATATTGCTTGTTATATTCCAATCCGAAATAGCTAAACTTTACTGTTTTGTTTACAAATTCGGCATTTAAATTTTTACCATTTAAAACAGCATTTCCTGTTCCTGATTGAACCTGTTCGTTATAGTTTAAAATAATGCTTCCATTTGCCGCCACAGAACCTGCCGCTTCTGTTGGAAATGAAGATTCTAAAACTGGCGCAACAGTATCACTAACTAAAACCTCATCGGCTTTAATCATTAAATTGGATAAGATTGTAGCTGTAACATCAATTGCAGATCCGTGTTTTGGTCCGTTTATATTTGGAATCCATCTTAAATAGATCTTTTCCTTTCCTTCGGCTTCAATAGGAAGAACTCCGCCAATATTGGTTATTGTTCCTGTATTGATTGTCGTTAAAGCCGAAACATTCACAAAATTTACTCCGTCTAATGAATATTGAAATGTCCACTCATCACACCCATAATAGTAGCCCAATAAACCCGAAGCAACATTTATGTTTTTATAACCCACCGTTGAAAGTGTTGTCATAAAATAATAAAAATTCCCTCTGTCATTATTCCAGACGCAAAATCCGTTCTTTCCTCCTCTATTTTGAAGTCTAACATTGGGTGCAAAAACATTGTCTGCTATATTATAGGCAAATAGTTGTGGTCTATTTTCTACTTTAGAATACAATTCGGCCACTCTCGGATTTGCGTATTGATCATTTTTAAATGTCCATCCCGCAATAAAAGTCTGATTGGCGTACGTTCCTGTAACTGTTCTATTTTCATTCATCACTACAGAAGTGCTTAATGAAGTGGAGCCATCAGCCCAATTGCTGAATTTTATAATATCGTTTTCCACTGCCGTAATCGTAACATTGGTTCCAGTTTCATAAACCGAAAATGCACCGTCTTTTCCTGCGGGAGAAACCGTATAGTCTCCTAAACCAAAAGCTCCGTTTGTGTTTACGCTTAAAGTATAAGTTGGTACAGCATCATACTGAGCGACTAAGGTCATGTCTGCATTTAGAGTATATGTTAACGGATTGGTTGTTGAAATAACAGCTCCTTTATCATCTACCCATTGCTTAAAACTGTAGCCGAAATTTTTATTGGCAGTCAATTTTATTTCGGTTCCTTTTGCAAATGTAGTTCCAGCAGGATTAAGTGTAACAGTTCCAGATGAGGCGGGATTGACATCTACAGTCAATTTGTGCGTCACAGCATTAGGGTTGTCGGTTACTTTTTCGAAATAATCTACGTTAAACAAATATCCTGTTCCAGGCCCAAGAAAAACGAGATACAGATCGAATGAACCATTCGTTGGCGTAATGGCTGCCGAGAACTTCTTGTAATCGGTAAAGCTTGTACTTCCTGATATCGTTGCAGAACCAATCAAAGTTCCTGTTGCAGAACCCAATCTAAATTCGATAGTTCCGCCAGTTGCTCCCGCCGCCGCAATATCAAAGCGAGTAACAAATTCGGTAAAATTAACTGCATTAAATTTAATCCAGGTATTGTTTTTAATATACCCTACGTTTCCGCCTCCCGAACGAGCAGCATTGGTTTCTGCCCTTGCTCCCGAAGCTTGGTTAAATGTTTCAGCTTCAATCTTCTCAATGGTTTGAGAAAACCCCATTACTGTAAACAGTACGAGGAATAGATGAATAAAAAATTGTTTTTTCATTTGGTTTAAATATGGTTTTAGTTAGTAATAGTTTTCAAAAGAGTTTTTTCTGGTATCTCAAACCCTTCTGACGGTTTAAATAAAATATTAGTTTAATTCTTTCATTCCTTCAAAAACTAATCTTGCCACTTCTTCAGCTCCTTTAGTTTGAAAATGTGTGTTATCTTTTTGTCCTTCCGGATAAGCTTCGTATATACCTCCTTTGAAATTCATAAAATAATTTTCACTCACATACGGCTGTCCTTTTTTGGTGAAAAAATCGATCGATTTTTGATTTAAATCAATGCATGGCACATCCAATTCTTTGGCTATATCTTTTACTGCCTGCGGATATAAACCATGAATATTCTGCAGTTTTCCGTCTTTCCACGGAAAGTTTCTGGCTACCGGCGTAATCAAAATCGGTTTTGCCCCTTTTGCTCTTGTCTGTTCTACAAAAAGCCTTAGAAATTCCTTATAGCCTTCAATATTTACATATCGTTCAGGCTTATCTTCGGCGGCATCATTATGGCCAAACTGCATTAAAACTAAATCACCTTTTTTTAGATTTTCGTAAACCAGACGCCATCTCCCTTCCTGAAAGAAAGTCCTAGTGCTTCGTCCACCTCTGGCTCTATCATCTACAAAAGCACTGTCAGTTTTAATCAGTTTATCGATTTTCTTTAGGCTGTCTTTTACTAAAAACTGCTGAAAAACCTGTCCCCAGCCTGTAACAGGATATCGTGTTTTCTTATAATCTTTCCCTTCTTCATAATTATTAGCATAATCAGCCACAGTAGAATCTCCTATCAAGTAAACCGTAGTTTTGGATTTTGGTTTTATAAAAGACATTACTGCAAATGCTAAAGCCATACAGAGAATTGAAATAGTGAATCTTGATTTCATAATTCTTTATTTTTTAAAAACATTAGTTAAAAATTGATCTATATATTGAATTGTTGGTTCAAACCAAGGGTTGAAAAGACAAAAAACATGAGGTGAGTTTTCAAATTCGTGAACCTCCGAATAGATTCCGTTTTCTGTCAAAACTTTTCTAAAATCATCTCTTCCAGCATGCATTCTAGAAATCGAACTATTAATAAATAAAGTGGGCGGAGTTGAAGAATTTACATAAGACAACGGAGAAGCGGCTTCCCATAGTTTCGAATTGTCTTTTCTAGAATAGCCAAACCAATAAGTTCCTGCCGAAATATTTTTAGTATCATTTCCTTCGCTGCTTTCAGGATGGGTAAAAGATAGTGTTCCGTCAATATCAATTATGGCGTTGACTTGAGCTTTTGAGCTTGAATTTGTCACTTCTCCCTCAAACAGAGGCATATTGCCTGTTACTCCCATAAAAGCTGCCAGTTCTCCACCAGCAGAAAATCCAAGCGAAACAATTTGATTTGGATTAACATTATACGTATCTGCATTTTCTCTTACCCAGCGAATCGAAGCTTTAATATCGTAAACTGCTGCCGGAAAAAGTGCTTCTGTAGAAAGTCTGTACTCGGGCGTAAAACAAACATAACCTAGGCTTGCCAATTTCTGTGCCATCTGATGATGTTGTTCTCGGCTTCCAGATCGCCATCCTCCTCCATGAATAAGTATAATGGCAGTCTGTTGTTTTTCTTTTTTATTTTTATCGAAGAAAACATCCAGTTTCATTTTCCGTTTTCCATAAGTGCAATATACAATGTCGTTCTTCTGCACAAGAGCGTCAAAATGCATTTCGGAAACAAGAGAAATATTAGGAAAGTATTTCAATGTTTTTTTGAATGCGCTTCTATTATTGAAAGAAGTGTCTTTAACCTGAGTCAATCCTTCCAAATATTGCGCGTTCATCTTTTGAAGAAATAAGATCCAGACCCAAATAAATACTGCTTTTAATTTTCTGTTTTGAAACTTCATTCTTTATTTATTTTATCGATTATAACTTCTGAAAGATGCTTTTAAAAACTTCAATTCGGTTTCCAATCTTTAAAAATGGCTTTCATCGAATATTCCTTTTTAAATTGTGCTGCTGAAAGCTGATGTGACCAATTGGCTCTTGATGCAGCATTTGCTCCTGCCCCTGTAGATTGATATTCGGCATAAAAAACCGTTTTTTCGGCTTCTGGTTTTCCCCAATTATGCCACCCTAATGGTTTAATGTGTGAATCCATTTCACACATTATAAAAACAGTTTTGGCATAATTTCTCCACGGTCTTCCTAAGAAATAAGAGTTATCTCCTGAATTTGAAGTCAGTTTGCAGTTTAGAAATACAAATCCGTATGCGCTGGATTCTGGCGTATTGGCAGCAGTAATATAAGAGCCTCCTTTTTTAGAGAAGATTTCACATTGATCAAAAATCACGGTCGAACCTCCAAAAATGAAATCAGTTGTTCCTTCGATATAACAGTTTTTATAATACTGTCTACTGCCACTTTCTCTTGGATATAAAGTGTCTTGAAATCCTAAAAATCTGCAATTCTCGAATATGATTCGGTCTCCGTCAATTCTAACTGCCACCGCCTGCCCAACTGGGCCAGACGAATTCTCGAACGTAATATTCTGCGCTTTAAAACCATTACCTGCAACAATAAAACTCGCAGATCCAGAAGTTCCGACTGTTCCTCCTGCACCATTCGATTTGGATGCATAGTCATCATAAGTCAGGATTACATTTTCTCTGCTTTCCCCAATCAGCGTAATGTTATTTTTATTTAAGGCTAATTCTAGTTTTTCTTTGTAGATTCCATTCTTTACAAAAATTCTAGTTTCTGATGTTTTTAATAATGGCACCGAATTAAACGCTTCTTGAACAGTTTTAAAATCTCCTTTTCCATCTGCATCCACAACAATATCATAAGGCTTGATTACTGTTGTAGAATCATTTTCAAACGAAAGATTCATAAAGAAAATGGAAACGGCCACAAATTTGAATAGTATCATTTTTTTCTATTTTAGTCCACCACTTTTACTTCTCTTTTAATCGATTCTAGCACTTTTAGATCTTTATCCATAACCATTTTTTTACCGTTGGTTTTTAGTGAAATATCTTTTGTTTCTAAACCTCCAACCCAAAACATCTGATTTTCTCCTGTAGATTTCAAACCATCTAAACTCACATTCTGACTGTTTGAAAAACTTACCGCGATTCCAGGTTTGTCTAATCTTAAATCAAGATTTTTAAAAGTGATTTTGCTCGTATAGTTCAACTGAACTCCAATATCTGAACGGATAATCATGTTATCAAATTCGATGTTAGTAACTGGCATTTCTGGAATTCCCATAATTTTTAAAGCCTGAGCCGCACCATTTACATAAATGTTTTTGAAATACATATTTTTAAAAGCAGGCGTATCATCAGAAATAGCTTCTTTTGCGACTGTTATTTCGCCTGTTGTTTTATCTTCTGATAAAGATTTTCCGAAATAATACAAATTAAAATTGATGGCGTCTGTTGGAATATTATTCATGCGAATGTCTTCCATCCAAATATTCTCCACTACTCCACCACGTCCTCGAACAGATTTAAAACGAAGTCCGCAATCTGTTCCATTAAATGTTAGGTTTTTGGCAAATATATTTTTAACGCCTCCAGACATTTCGCTTCCAATTGTAAAACCTCCATGTGCGTGATAAACCACACAATCTGTAATCACAAAAAATTCGGTTGGTTTTGCACGGTCTCTTCCTTCTTTATCTTTTCCAGATTTAATGCAGATCGCATCATCGCCAACATCAAAACGACAATTGGTTACCGTTCCGATTCGGCAGGATTCTAAATCTAAACCATCTCCATTTTGAGAATACCATGGATTGCGAATTGTTAAGTTTCGTAGAGTAAGATGCTCGCACATTAACGGATTCACATTCCAAGCAGGAGAATTTTGAAAAGTGACACCGTCTAAAAGCAGTTTTTTACAATTAACCAAACTCACCATAACCGGACGAAGTGCTTCTTTATAAGGCTCCATGTTTTCTACAGTTTCCTTTTTAGGCAATTTATTTCTTTCTTCATTCCCTTCATAAGCTCCTTTAGAAGGATACCAGATTTTTCCGTCTTTAGACAGAACACCGCCAGATTTTACCAATTCGTCCCATTGCCCAGCAGTCATTTTTCCGATTTTAACAGGTCTCCATACAGCACCATTTCCATCAAAAATTCCTTGACCCGTAATGGCAATGTTTTCTAAGTCAACTCCCATAATTGGCGATTCACAGCGAATGACTTTATTACCTTCAAAATAGGATTCTATTAGTTTGTACTGCTTTAAATCGCTTGTAAAAGAAACAAAAGCGCCATTTTGCGTATGCAGATTTACATTGCTTTTCAGTTTTATTGGTCCTGTTGTCCAAAGTCCAGCAGGAATTACCACAACTCCTCCGCCCGACTTAGAACATTTTTCAATTGCCGAATTAATAGCATTTGTACAAAGCTGTTCTGTATTTGGTATTGCCCCAAAATCGAGAATATTTAAAGTGTCTCTTTTAAACTCTGGAATTTGCACTTCTGGCATTTTGAAAGGGATTTTCAAACTTGATTTAGCTTTTATATCCGACGCATTTACAGTTCCTTTCTTTTGTCCAATACATGAAAAAGCCAGAAAAAGAAATGCTGTTATAAAAAGTGTGCTTTTAGTTTTTATCATAACCAATTGTAATTTTGATATATTATTTTTTGTCTAAAGATTTTTGCAATTCGATTCCAGCTAGAATATAAGGACCAACTGCTTTTGCATCATCATCTCTAATAGGTTCAGAAATATAGTATTCAAATGAACCGTTTCTATCTTCAGGATTCTTACCTCCTAATCCCGCAACGGCACAGCATTTTGAAATAGAAATAGTTCCGTCTTCATTGTTTTTTATAAATTCTTTTTGAATTCCGTTAAAGCCTTTTTTTGCCGATTTCAGAAACTTTTCGTTTACATAACCTTTGTTGTAAGCTTTAGCAAAAGAATACACAAACATTGCAGAGCAAGTCGATTCCAGATAATTGCCCTTTCTTCCTGGCTGATCCATTACTTGCCACCAGACTCCTGTTTTAGAATCTTGCGCTTTTAGAACACCATCAAAAACCTGTTGAACAATTTTGATTAAGTCTTTTCGTTTAGAATGATTTTCAGGAACAAAGTCTAAAATATCAACTAAAGCCATACAATACCACCCTTGTGCTCGTCCCCATACATGTGTAGAAGTTCCGGTTGTTTTGTTTGCCCAGAATTGCGCACGCTTTTCATCATAACCATGAAAATTCAAACCTGTTTTAGCATCAAAAGTGTGTTTCTGAATCAATTCTGCTTGAAGGATAGCATCATCAATCGCTTTTGGATCACTGAAAACTTCTCCGTATTGCGCTGAAAAAGGATCTGCCATATAAACGCCATCCAGCCACATTTGCCACGGATAGCTCTTTTTATGCCAATAACCGCCATCAGAATTCCTTGGATGTCCTTCTAATTGTTTGTGCAATAAATCCATGGCTTTTTTATAGCGCGAATCATTTGTTTTTTTATAAATTTCAAAAAGTATTTTCCCAGAATTTATCAGATCCAAGCTGTATTTATCGAGTTCATAGCCTCCTAATATGTTTCCATCTTTGTCAATTAATTGTTCCGCATAAGAAAGTCCGTAATCCCAATATTTCTGATTTTTAGTATAATCGTACAATTTCTGATTGGCCAGAGCCACCAAACCATTGGTATAATTCCATTTGGGATATTTAACTCCATCCAGAAATACTGGATTTGGAACACGTTTTTGATCTGAATCGGCCATTTTAATTGCCCATTCTATTGGAGATAATTCTTTTTTATGTGCAGATCTTGATTGCCCGAAAGAAATGATGCCAACGAACAGAGCAAGAAAACAATATTTCATTTTATGCTTCATATTATTTCTAATTTTCTTCAACTCTAAACCAATCGTAATCGGCATAACTGCTGTCATTTATAGTTTTCGATCCTGTTGCAAAAAGTCCGATTTTAGCGCCAACCCATCTTCCCGCGCTTGGCTTGAATGATTCTCCCAGTTTTTTAAAATTCTTTCCATCAATGCTGTAGTAAAAAGTGACTTTAGCATCAAAAGGTTCTTTGTTCTGAATCATTTCTACTTTGGCACGCAGACTCACTTCTTTTTTATTGACAGGAATCGATGCCATTTCTTTCTCCAATTCTTTAGAAGTTCTGGCGCTTTTCATAATGCGTTGCACCAAATTTAAATTGCCAGCTTTATCCTGTTCAATTGCGATATAAGCGTAATCTTCGCCAAATACAATCAAACCTGAACCGCTTACTCCTGCATCTGGATTATTTTCGAAAGTCAATTTTGTTGTTGCCGTAAAATTGGCACCGGGAAATTTTTGCAATAAAAGGTTCGGCATCATCCACATGGTTTTTATTCCTTCTTTTTTCGGAATACAATTTAGACGCATAAAACCAAGATTTGCAGAAGACCATCCCCAATGCTCTGCAGGATTCTGATTGGCTTGCCATTGCCATTGCAGTCCCAATTGATGGCTATTAAATTCATCTGAAGAAACTAATGGCGTTGCTGGATAATTTTTCCCTACGTTTGGTTTTGTCCATTCCATAACAGGCTCTCCAATTCCGTCTTTATTGGAATCTTTCCCCATAATAGGCCAACCGTCTTTCCAAGTCACAGGCTGCAAATGAACCACGCGTCCATAAGCCCAACGGTCTTGAAAATGCAAAAACCATCCGTCTCCGTTTGGAGTTTCTACATAACCGCCTTGATGAGGCCCGTTAACTGGTGAATCTCCTTGATGAAGAACCACTTTATATTCATAAGGTCCCCAAACATTTTTTGAACGCATTGCCAATTGCCATCCTGGCTTTACGCCACCTGCAGGAGCCATAATCCAATAGTATCCTTCACGTTTGTACATTTTTGAACCTTCAACGGTAGTGTGACCATTATGCCCGTCAAAAACCAAAGCTGGATTTCCTATTATTTTAGTTCCGTCTGGTGCCATTTCAGACAGCATTAAAACTGTTTTCACATTAGCGCGGCTTCCTGCAAAAGCATACGATAAATACGCTTTTCCGTCTTCATCCCAAAATGGACACGTATCTATAATTCCTTTTGCTTCTTTTACTAAAATAGGCTCATCCCAAACACCAGCAGGATTCTTAGTTTTTACCATAAATATCCCAAAATCAGGATCTCCCCAGTAAATAAAATACTCGCCATTGTGGTAACGAATAGACGGCGCCCAAACGCCATCGCCATGACGAACAGTTTGATAATGTTCTATCGGAAATAGATTTTGCAATGCATATCCAATCAATTCCCAATTTACAAGGTCTTTAGAATGAAGTATAGGAAGTCCTGGAACACTGTTAAAGCTAGAGGCTGTCATGTAATAACCATCTTCTCCAGCACAAACATCGGGATCAGAATAATCTACATGTAAGATTGGGTTTTTATATTTTCCATTTCCTAAGTCGGCGTTCCAGCCCTGTGCATTTGCTCCTAAATACCAAAATAATCCTAAGGCGAATAGTAATTGTTTGAATTTCATTGTATTATTTTTTATTATATAATTCGCTTCATTAAAACATCAACAAAAAAGTCTTGATGTTTTAAAGTCTAATTTTCTTATATTAATCTAAGGAAGACAGTACAATGAAGTATCCTCAACCACAAGGATACTTCATGAAAGTACTGAAACCACTTAATTAACAAAACTTAAGGCAACCATCTTGTATCTCCTACTCTATTGGTTACAATTGGAGAATTTGGATCTTTAATCATCAAATTGCCATTTGCAGGATCAACAAATAAATTTTGTGCACTTATACCCAGATCGGTTCCCTGAATTGCAGCAGCACCTAGTAGATAATCTGTCGTTGTATAATTGTTTCCGTAAGTTACAGGTGTATTGGCTGCAATTGCCTGAATTACTTTACCGCAAGAAGATGCCAATAACACATTCTTAAAGATTAAAGTAGATCCGACAGCATTCGGAATATTGATTAATGACCTATTATACGCATAATCATAAATCGTAATATTTTGGTATTCTAATTGGATCGGATAAGCCGATGTACCATAATCAAACAGGTTTTTAAAGTTTCGGTTCTTGTCTGTTGTCTGATAGTAATCTCTCATGAAAGTACAGTTTGAGAATTTAGCTTTCTTCACATTATCAGCTCCAGCAGAACCAAATACAAATGTTCCGTATGGTCCTGAGTGTCCTCCAACCTGATCAAATGTACAGTAGCTCATATCAAATTCACCAATTTCTTTGTATTTTCCGTTTCCTTGATGTCTCCAGAATCCACGTTTGAAATAATTGAAAACACAATTGTAGAAAGTAATTTTATCTAATTTCCAAGCTGTTCCGCTATTAAAGAAATAACTTGCATCAATAGTCTGATAAAAACGAATGTTTTCAAAAGCCAATTCTGATAAATAAGAGCCTTCTGCAATATTCCAGTTTCCGTTCATTTCGATCTGAGGGCGTTCTCCTTCAGTTCCTCCTGTAAGTTTAAATCCTTTTGAAATGGTAAAAGGCGTAATTTTAAACAATGAACCTGCTTCAAGGAAATATTCTGTTCCTTCTGGAATCGTCGGATCATCATTGTTTGTTCTCAATAAAGCATCTAAGTCCATTCCTTTTGTTACAATAATAGTGGATGTTGATGGACCTGCCGAACGGAAAGAAACCTGATTATAAGGCTTATCGTAGCGTCTTGGTTTGTTGTTGTCGAAAATATTAACATTGTATAATGTGTTTTTTTCTAAGCCAACTACTGTTGCTTCTCCTTTAGCAATTTCCGCAGAAGTTAACTTACGGCCAATTGCAGGAATTTCAGCAGATTGTGCAGGCGAAACGGAAATACTGTCTACTGGATTCTGAGAAGAAATGTCCCAGTTTACTGTAACTTCAGTTTCTGTAATATTAACCTTTTCTACTGTATGCAAAATTGGATCAAACGGCGGACGCTCTTCTGTTAAAGCATTGGTATAAGACCATTGTGAATTATGTCCATCAATTACATGGTTAGATCTCACCCTAATATAAAACTGGGTTTTATATGGAATATCATCCATCAAAAGCTGCGTTTCTGTCGTTGTATACGATTTGTACAAACTTTTATAATAATTGTCTAAATGCAACTCTACGGTATAAGATTTTGCATCGTTGACTTTATACCATACAATAGCTATTGAGTTGCCTTTTACTAAAGGAGCTGTAAGTACAAATTTTGGCTGAAACAGATCTTGTTCTTGCGGATATTTAAACTCATCGTTTTCACAAGATATCAGCATTTCTCCACAGGCAATGATACCAAGAAGAGATAATATATAAAGTATTTTTCTAAATTTTTTCATGCTTGGCTCGATTTAAAAATTAAATCCATAATAATTTTGAATAGCTCCTCTATGGTCTGTAATTACCTTAGAAGGATACGGACATAAATAACGTAATGGATCTGTTGGAGATACCGATGAAGCGTTGTTGTAATTGATGAATCCTCTAAAACTCCATTTAATATCGTTTCTTGGTTCGTAACTTGCAGTTTCGTTGTTTAATGAATACCAGCTTACTGCAAACGGAAGTTCTGTATAACCTGCAGGACGAGCCTGTAAAATTTCATCTATTCCTTTTATATCTAAGATTGTTCTACCAGAGTTAACAGGATCTGGAATGTTTTTGTAATAGATACTTCCCGGAACTTGATCAATGCCAGCCACATAAGCTCCATTGGCTACACGTCCCCAATTGTATAGCTTAAAATATTGATTGTAAATCACTTCGCTGAATTTATTCCAACGGGCCAAATCGAATTTGCGTTTGCTTTCTCCACCAAATTCCCATTTACGCTCGTCCATAATAGCTTTAAAGAACAAATCTGGCGATGACTTAGACATTACATAATTATCTACTTTAGTTGCCCAATCTGCTTGAGCAAAAGCTCTTCTTCTCACACGTCTCAAACATTCACGTGCATCTTCGCGAGGGCCAAAACGTTCATTCACCGCTTCTGCGTACATTAATAATACATCTGCAAAACGCATCCAAGAATAGTTGATTCCCGTACCTTTCTGGCTTGTGCTTCCCAGCGGATCATTCATCCATAATTTAGACCATTTTCCCACTGCCAAACGTGCCAAATCCAGACGAATTACCTGATTTAAGTTTTGATCGTAAGAAAGCGGTGCACAGGTAATATCTCTTCTTAAATCTTTATTATCAAATGAATAAAGATATTCTCCGCATAAACTAAGAGTTCCAGAAGCACTTCCGTAAGGATGATTTCCTTCAGCAATCGGAATTCCAGCAAGATATCCATACTCACCTGTAGAGTTTTTCAGCATCGGAATTGAGAAAATAACGTCATCATTAACTGGTGTTTCCCAATTGTTCTGTTTCATCCAGAAATCTCTATAACTCAATTTTAAATCATGCTGTCTGCCTAAAATTACTTTTTCTAGATATTGGATTGCGATATCATAATACTCCTCGTAATTTTTTCCTCTTTCCATATGCCCAATACTTGCTGGATTGTTTTCGTCTGGACGAAGCGTCCATCCTCCTCTTGTAAGAGCCAATAATCCGATCAAACCTTGATTGAAACTTCTAGAAGCACGTTCTACTCCATAATCCAATTCGTTTGCATTTTTCATATAAGGCTCAACTGACTTTAAATCGTCAATTAAAAATTCAAGAATCACATTTCGATCCGTAGTTCCTACAGCAAAATTCTCATCTCCAGTTGAAGATTTGGTACGAAAGACAACGTCTCCCCAAATACGGATAATGTCTAAATACACCATTGCACGAATTGTTTTCACTTCTCCATACATCTGCATAATAGTAGAAGGAGCATTTTTTGGATCTGCTTTATACAAATCAGAACTTTCGATTCCTTCAATTACATCATTAGCGGTATTGATTATTTTGTACATCGCACTCCAAGTGCCATTTAAAGTAGTCCAATATGGTTTTGGATCGTAACACGCAATATCAGAACCGTTTCCGTTTACAGTATTGGTCGAAACGCCAGACATTTCTACATCCGTATTCATATTAAAAACAAAAGCAAGACGGTTAGCATAAGCATCATCAGTCAGCATAAGCGTATAAACACCCGCAACAGCAGACTGAATGTCTTTCTCTGATTTAAAAACTTCTGCTTGGGTAAAGCCAGATCCAGGCTGTACATCTAGATATTCATCGCAGGCTGTAAAAGACAGCGCAACAACTAGCAGCAAACTAAATATTATCTTTTTATTCATCTTTATGAGATTTAATATTGTTTAATTAAAATGACAATTGCACTCCAAAAGCATAATTGCGCGTTCTTGGATAAGCATTGTAATCAATATTTGGTGTTAATCCTGTTTCCAGATTGATGTCTGGATCGTACCCTGAATAGTTCGTCCAAACAAATAAGTTGCTTCCTGTAGCATATAGTCTAATTCTGCTGAATCCCACTTTTGAACTGTTTTGTTTTGGAATGGTATAACCAATGCTCAAAGTGTTTAATCTCAAGAAAGAACCATCTTCAACAGCATAAGACATAGCAATAGGACGTCCAATAGAAACAGGATTCCACATCGTAGCATTTTCGTTTTGTTTTGCCAGCTGTTCAGGCGAATAGCGAAGATCGTTACCCATGTCATCATAATTTCTCCAACGATTGTTCAATCCTACATCCATACTGAAATTGTTTTGGTTGTTCTGGAAGAAAGAAGTCGTCATAATCTTATTGGCGTTATAAACATCAAACCCTGACATGAAATTGAAAAATGCGGTTAAGTCGAAATTTTTCCAAATCGCATTTACACCAAAACCTCCAGAAAAATCAGGATTTGTGTCTCCGATAACCTTTCTGTCCTTATCTCCAATTACATAGCTATTTGGGTCTGAAGGATCAACAGGAGTCAGTTTTTTAAATTTAGCATTTCCTGGAACTGGATCTCCCGAAAGATTTTTTGAATTGGCCACACCCTCTTTTAATTTCCAAGTTTTAGTTACTGCATCAAAAGATTCAAAGTCATCCATTGTGTAGAAACCATCGTTTACGAAACCATAAATCAAACCTTTTGTTCCGCCTACGTAAGCACGATAATCATCATCATTTAACAATTGTGTTCCTGCCCAGCCCGAACTTAAAATCCATTCTTGTTCGCCGCTCGCCAGTTTATCAATTTTATTTTTGTTATAACCAATATTAAAAGTCAAATCAACTTGAAAGTCTTTTTTCTTAATTACACTTCCGTTAATTGCAAATTCGACACCTCTATTAGAAGTCTGCCCAACATTGGTCATCATTTTGGTAAAACCAGAAACCGAAGCAATATCAGATGGCACTAATAAATCTTTTACTTTATTATGATAGAAATCTAAAGTTCCTGTAAGCCTTTCTTTGAAAAACCCAAAATCTAGACCTACGTTTGCCGTATAAGTTGTTTCCCATTTTACGTTTGGATTGTTCAGATATTTGTCGTTATAAAAATTATAATAGTAATGGTTTTCTTCTCCCCAACCTACAGAACGATCTCTAGATACACCGTAATATTTTGCATATAAATCGCCTTTAATTCTATCGTTACCCGAAGCTCCATAACTCAAACGAAGTTTTAAGTTCGAAACCGTCTCGCTATTTTTTAGGAAACTTTCATTCGAAACCCTCCAAGCAAAAGCTCCCGCTGGAAAAACTCCCCATCTGTTGTCTGGGCCAAATTTTGTAGAACCGTCCGTACGCACTGTAAACGTAAATAAATAACGATCGTCATAACCATAATTTGCTCTTCCAAAAAACGACGAAATTCTATTTGGAGATTCTGCATTTGAACCATTATCAAAAGGAGTTCCCAAAGCTAGATTGTCTAAAGCTTTCTCTCCAGTTATGTCATCAGGAAAATAACGGGTGCGGAAAAACTTAATTGAACTTTCCTGATCTTTTATCTCCTGTCCAACCATCAATTGAAAATCGTGGCGTTCTTTTAATTTAAATCCGTAGTTTAATACGTTATTCAGCTGCCAGCGTGGCGATTGGGTCATAGACCAATATGTTAGAGGCATATTGTTATTCTCTAATGCAGTTTTAGTATCTGTTCCCCAGAAACGTCCGTCTTCCTGATATTTATATTCGTAACCGAATGAAGAACGAAGGGTTAATCCTTTTTTGATTGTCCACGTTAAAGCTCCAGTAGTGTTAAATATTCTCGTAGTACGTTTACGATAGTTTTTCTCTGCTTCTTCGAATGGATTAAAACGAGGTTTAATTTCATAATCGTCTGGATCAAAATAAGTATTATCTTCAGGTAAAGTCATATAATCTTCTAAGCCTCCTGTTGGCGCCTCACGTAAAGCTCTAAGCAAGCTCACTCCATCTGTTCCAGAACCGTCTATGGTTTGATTGGTTAAACGGGTTTGATATTCGAACGTAAGATTGTCTGTTAATTTTGAATTTAAAATCAGATAAATATAATTCTGACGCATTCCAGTTCCAACCAAAACGCCAGGTTGATCCTGATTTACAAACGTAAATTTGAATTTCGTTTTCTCGCTTCCGCCATTTACATTAATATCTGTGTATCTCGCGATTGGATTGCTTCCGAAAATTTCATTTTGCCAATCTGTACCTTTATTTCCTTTGTAAATGTAAAATTCGCTTGGTTTGCCATACATATTATAAAATGCAGTTGGGTTAGAAGTTCCCTTACGCGCAAACTCGTACTGCATCATCACAAATTCATAAGGATCCATAACATCCAAATGATTGGCAAGCGTTTTAATTTGTGTATAGTTATGAATGTTTACCGAAACTTTTCCAGCTTTTGGAACTTTAGTTGTAACAATGATAACTCCGTTTGCTCCTCTTGCACCATAAACGGCTGTAGACGCAGCATCTTTCAAAACTTCTACCGATTCGATATCTGTTGGCGGAATATCATTTAAGTTGGCAACCTCAAAACCATCAACCAAGATTAATGGCGAATTGTCTTCTGTAATAGATCCTCCTCCACGAATTCTAATTTTCACTTCAGACCCTGGCGAACCATCAACTGTTGTAACCTGCACTCCAGGAAGTCTTCCCGTCAAGGCTTCAGCTACGTTTGATGTTGGTACTTTTGCTAATTCGGTACCTTTTATACTGGCAACCGCTCCAGTTAAGTTTTTACGTTTTTGCGTACCGTAACCAATTACAACAACTTCATTTAACTCGCTATTCGATTCTTTCATTGTTACTGTAATTCCAGATACGCGTCCTTTTAATGGCACTACTTCATCATTCATTCCAACAAATTTGATAATCAAAACCGCTGTTTCTGGATCTGCTACTGTGATACTGAATTTCCCATCAAAATCGGTAACTCCATTGGTTTTTTCATTCTTTACCATAATTGTTGCGCCAGGAATACCTCCCATGTTATCTCTAACCGAACCGCTCACGGTTACACGCTTCTGAGCATAAGCACCTCCTGCCAAAAATAGGACGGCTAAAATGCTCCAGATATATTTTTTTATAGTCATAACTAGAATATTTTTTTATTTGATTAAAAGCCTTTGTTTGAATTTTACGATAAAACACAGCCTAGTTTAGATTATAACTTTCTGTGGCTATCATATTACTATTTCAGTAAATTCAATGGCGGCTAATAGTATTTGGTTTTAGTTTATTTTGACAAGAAGTTTATCAAGGTTCATTTATAAGGAAGTCGACACTTGTTACTTTACTGCCTTCAATAGCAAAAGTTCCTTGCAATTCTTTTGTTTTCACAACTTCCATATTCTGGTTGAGGCATTCTATTTTAACACGAACGTTATTTGCCTCTTCTCCTGTTTGAAATAAAACAAAATCATCTGTGTAGTTTATCCCTCCACTTGTTGTTGCTTTGCTTCTAGTTACAAACATGTCTTCTTTTATGTAAGTTCCGTCGACCACTTTGTAGCCACTTCTCTTCACCAAAACTGTAGTTTTAATTGTGGTATAACTTTTATCGGCCACAATGTCTAAAGTCTTCAAACGAAGAATTCCCGTTCGCGTAACAATATTCAGCGTCAATGGTTCTTCAAATGGTGAAGCATAAGGCATCGCATCTGATAAATTTACTGGCTGGTTTGCCAATGCAGGCTGTGGAACAATTAATTCGTTAAGGTTCGTTGGAGATGGAACCATTTGCTCGGGATAATCTGTTGCTATCAATTTGTATTTTCCATCGTCTAACGAAAAAGGATAAAGCGAACTGTAGTTAGCAAAATATCCTCCGTTTTCCTTATACACAAAAACAGGTCTAGTTGAAATGCCTACATTTAAATTCCAAGGTTCTCCGTTTAATTGAAAATCTAGCTTTTTAACTGTATGGCTTTCATATTTAAGGTCGTCACTAGAGCAAGAATTAAGAAGAAAAAAAATCCCCGCTCCAAGAATCATATTTTTGATCATTTTCATATCTCTAAAAATTTAAAAACGATGAAAATTTTCTGTTTGATTCATATTTAGGACTACAGTCCAAAATAGGCAGTTGAATGTTAAATTTAGTTTGGTTCATAATTTTGGTTTTAAGGTTAGTTAGTTAAAAATCAATTAAGATTATGAAGCAAAACTAGAAATCGCATATCTGATAATGGGGTATTTTTTGCTTTTCGAAACGGTACAAATCGCTATTTAAGCACTCAGAAACAGTTATTCAATAAATTTTCTTACTTTTTTTTATACAATGCAAAAAAAACAACATCAATAAAAAGAGATATCGCAATAGCTTATTTAAAGACTTATTTTTGATTATTTTATTTTCTTTAAAAAAGAAGCCTCATTAAAATAATGAGGCTCCTATATAAATAGTCTTTATTTAAATAACTGAATCAATTAAACTGTCGACGATATTCTGCTGGAGTATGATCATACTTTGCTCTGAAACATTTTCCGAAGTATTTTAGATCATTAAAACCTACTTCAAAACAGATTTCCTTTATCAATAAATCATCTTCTTTCAAAAGTCTTGCAGCTTCACTTAATCGCATGTCTCGAATGAAAACAACGGGAGAAGCGCCTGTAATGCTTTTGAGCTTATTGAAAAAACTAGCGCGTGACATGCACATTAATTTCCCCAATTCGTCAACAGAAAAATCAGAATTTGACATGTTTTCTTTAACGAATTCAATAACCTGAAACATAAATTTCTGGTCTTTATTGGATATTTGAAGTGGTTCTTCTTTGAAAATTTCGATTGTGCTTCCGCTAGAAAACAATTGCTGCAAACGGGCACGCTGATCTAGAACATTTTTTACCCTTGCTTTTAACAGACTAACATTAAACGGTTTGGTCACATAATCGTCTGCTCCATATTCTAAACCTTCCAATTTGCTTTCAATCGATGATTTCGCGCTAAGCAAAATAACAGGAATATGGCTGGTTGCTAAATTATCTCGAATGGATTTCAGCATTTCGATTCCGTCTTTTTCTGGCATCATGATATCGCTAATAACAAAATCTGGCAAAATCTCTTCTGCTTTTATGTAACCTTCATCGCCATTTTCGGCAGTATAAATCGTGTAATCGCTTTCTAAAATAGAAACAATAAAAGCGCGCAATTCTGGATCATCTTCTACAACAAGTCCAATCGGATGCTCTCTAGCAGATTCTTCTATAATTATTGCTTCTTGTTCCGTTTCGAAATCTTGATTTATTTCATCAGAAAAATGCTCTTCCGTTTCTTCCAATAAAATATCAACATCGTCTTTAAAGTGCTGATAACCTTTTAAAAATGCAATTTGAAAACTGCTTCCTTTTCCTTGAGTACTGTCAATTAAAATTTCAGCTCCATGTTTATCGGCAATATCTTTAATAATAGAAAGTCCAAGACCTGTACTCGGATTAGAAAAGTTTTCGTTGTAATTTGAAAAACGCACAAATAACCTTTTTTGAAGTGTCGGACTAATTCCTGGTCCATTATCGCTTACGGTTAAAAAGACATGTTTCTCAGATTCTTCGACTTTTACCTCTATAGAATCTCCTTTGTTGCAATATTTAAAAGCATTAGAAAGTAAGTTGATTAAAATTTTATCCAAACTGTCTGGATCTACCCAAATTTTTGATTCTGACGAATTAATATCAACTTTCAAATTTATATTGCTCTGCGTACTCATCTCACTAAAATCTTCACACATTTGAGATACAAATTCTCCCAGATTGATTTCGCGAATAGCCAGTTTTTTATCTTGCACTCTTCTCAAATCCAAAATCTGATTGACTAGGTTCAATAATTTATTACTGCTTTTTTCAATAATACGAAGCTGCCCTTTTGCCGAATCTTTCAAATCATCATCTGCAAGCATCACTTCCAAAGGCGCTGCAATCATAGTAAGCGGCGTGCGAATTTCATGGGAAATATCAGTAAAGAATTTCAGTTTCAATTCGCTCATTTGTTTTTCCAGCTTCACATCATTTCGAAGTTTCAAAATAGTAATAATGGCTCTTCTTGTTAGAAAAAACAAACCTCCCGCTACTATCAAATAGCAGAAATAAGCAAAATTAGTTCCCCAGATTGAAGGTCGAATCGTGATCTTAATTCGCCTTTCGTTGTTCATCCATAAATTATGTCCGTTAGTGGAAGAAACCAAAAGCGTATAACTTCCTCTGCCCAAATTGGTATAGTTAATAGACTGTCCGCCTTTAATGTAGTTCCATTGTTTATCAATACCTTCCAATTTGTAGCGGTACACAATATTTTCGCTTTTTAAATAATCCAGAGCCGAAATTTGAACTCTGAAAAAATTCTGATTGTGTTCCAGCGTAACTTCTTCCAGCAAATCAGGATTTTTTGGAGTTTCAGGATTTATTTCGTGTAATTCTTTATTATTCACCAAAAATCCAGAAATCGCTAAATAAGGTTTAAAATGGAAAGGTTTTATATTTTCTGGTTTGAAATAAATAACGCCATTAGAATAACCTACCGCTATTTCTCCATTTAAAAGTTCGCATTTTGTTGCCTCAGAAAATATCTCGGTTCCAATAATTGATTTTAATTCTGGAAACGTTTCGGCGCTGTTTTTTTTATGGTCAAAACGAACAATCTGATTGTCGCTCATCAGCCAGATTTTACCCGCTTTATCTTCCTGAATGGCTACAACTCCTTCAACTGGAAAAGAAACCATTTCATTCCAAATAGATTTAACGTTCAATTGTCCTTTTTTATCTAAATCTGCCATTATCAATCCCATGCCGTTGGTTGCCAATGCCATCTGATTGTCATGGGTGATTAGAATATCCAAAATATCATTTCCTGAAACTTGAGAATATTCATTAAATTTTATTTTGTTTGTCGATTTAGTGTCTTCCGAAAAAGAAAACAATTTATAGGATGAAATAAAAAATATCTTATGGTTTTTGTTTTCTACAATCGAACGGACTTTGTCTGCTGTTTTTATTGGATAGTTTCTTAATTCATTTTTAAAATTAATGAATTGAATTCTGCCGTTTGATTCACGAATAATATTGACCCCGCCACCCCAAGTTGCAATATAAATCTGTCCGTTTGAAGCTTGAAAGATTTTAAAAACATCATCTGAGTTTAAACCGTAATTGTCATTTTCATTGTATTTATAATGAACAACTTTATATTTAAAAGGCTGATCAGTTGGAGATAGGCAAAATAATCCATTTCCTCTAGTTCCTACCCAAATTCTGCCTTTGTTATCCTGAAGCATACTGTAAATATCGGCTCCCCAACCCGGTCCTGAAGAAGATAATGTTCCGTCAGAAGCCAAAAATCCGATTTTCTTTTTTTGACTGTCAAACAAAGCAATTTTTTCTTTACGGCTTGCAACCCAAAGATTTCCACTATTATCTTTCATCAAACTTCGCACGTTGTGTTTATGATGATCATTTGAAGAATCGAGATTTAGAGTCGAAAAATTACTGTTGCTAAAAGTCACCAAATCTAGTCCTTGTTTAAAAGAGCAAAACCAAAGATTTCCTAATCGGTCAAACATTGCCGTATGCATTAAATCTGAAACCGACTCTTTTGATTCGTTAATGCATCTAATGATAGAAGAAAGTTTATTATTTTTTTCATCCCAATAAGAAAATGGAGCATTTCCAGATTGTATCCAAACCGTTCCATTTGGAGACGTAATCATAAAACTTTTCCTTTGTCCTCCAGCTGTTGCAGAGTCACTGTAATCAACAGGCATGCGCGTGATCTTTTTGGTCAGCAGATCGAACTGAAACACACCTTCTCCTTGAGCTTCAAACCAAAATTGTCTGGAACGTGTTGAGCCTAAATAATTGATTTTTTTGTTTGGAAATCCCGCTAAAGTTTTGTTGTTATAGGCATCTAACTTTCCTGTTTTCAGATCGTAAAAATAAAAAATCTGCCCTGCTGTTATTATAAGCATTTTAGTATTGGCAACAAGTTCGGTATAAATGATATCTTCTTTAATATCAAGCAGAAAGTCAAAAAATGTACTTGCTTTTTTATTATAACGTGCCAGTTCTCCATTGTTTCCTCCAAAGATGATATCTTCTTTGGTCTCTAAAAATGAATTGTACAAACAAGGTTTTCCATTAAAAAAGAAATATTGAGGCTCTCTGCCAGACTTGTCTAATCTGCAAGTGCCTGCTTCAGTAAAAAACCAGGTTGTTCCCTGTTTATCCTCATAAATATCACGGATTTTTCCACAGCGCTTTGTCGGATCAAAGGCAATTTTCCTAACTTCTTTATTTTTTTCAAAAGCAATCACATAATTTTTCTCTTCGGGAAAAAGCCAAACTCTTCCCGAAGGCATTACCTTAAAATCTACAAATGCAATATTTGCAGTCTTTAAGGGCGCGACTTCAATTGGATAATGAAAACTTAGCTCGCGAGTGTCAAAATAATAAATATCATTTTTCTCAGACTGAATCCAAATTCGGTCGCTATTATCAAACTTAAACTTGAAAACGCGATTGGAAATTAAATTCAGAGAACTGTTCTGTTTTACTCTAAATTTCTGAAATGTGCTTCCATCGTAACGAATCAATCCGTTAAAAGTAGAGAGCCAAATAAATCCCTTTTTGTCTTGCTGAATATCAAGAATACGAGATTGCCTTAACTTTAAATCGTTTGCAAAATGAGTCAGTGTACCAGAAGGCTGCGCATTGCACAGAACACTTATCCAGCAAAAAAAAAATACGAGTAGATTTCTTTTCATTTAAAACTTTATAAAATTAAGTAGATCACAAAAATATCAAAATTCTTTTCCTAACCTAGGAGAAGTGACTATTGCAGCAAAATACCACCATAAAAATAGCAATTTGTCTCCCTTCTTCATTTTCAGCAAAAATCATAAATTATTAATGTAAAGCTTTATAGCATACTTTAATTAGTAATTTATCCCAACTTTAGAGGGATAAAAATCTAATTTTGTAAGTCAGCAGAAAACAAAATAGCTTTTTGCTTTACTATTGATGTTTGCTCATTCGCATTCCTGTTGTAAAAACAGCGAATCAAAAAATAATAAACCTAATACTATCCAAAACCTATGAAAAGAAAATCCATAGTTATTGCGTTACATTTTTTTGCTTTAACCACCTTTGCGCAAGAAAGTTTTCCGTACAAAAATCCAAATCTGCCAACAGAACAGCGTGTCAATGACTTGGTATCGAGAATGTCATTAGACGAAAAAATAAATCAGTTAATGGATTCTGCTCCTGCAATTGACCGTTTAGGAGTTCCAGAATACAACTGGTGGAACGAATCGCTGCATGGCGTTGCTCGCGCAGGATTTGCCACTGTTTTTCCGCAATCCATTTCAATTGCTTCCTCTTGGGACCGCCAGCTGATATTGGATGTTGCAAGCGCAATTTCTGATGAAGCTCGTGCCAAACATCATGAATATCTACGAAGAGGACAGCACGGAATGTATCAGGGATTGACTTTTTGGTCACCTAATGTGAACATCTTTCGCGATCCGCGCTGGGGACGCGGACATGAAACGTATGGGGAAGATCCGTTTTTAACAAGCCAGTTAGGTCTTAATTATGTAAATGGCCTTCAAGGCAATAACGAAAAATATTTAAAAGTAGTTGCTACAGCCAAACATTATGCTGTGCATTCTGGCCCAGAACCGTCCCGTCATTTTTTTGATGCGAATACAAGCGATATTGATCTTTATGAAACCTATCTTCCTGCCTTTAGAACTTTGGTAAAAGAGGGACATGTTTATTCTGTAATGGGTGCATACAACCGTTTTAGAGGGGAGTCGGCCAGTGCAAGCCCTTTTCTTTTTAATATTTTGAGAAATGTCTGGGGATTTAAGGGCTATATCGTATCAGATTGTGGCGCTGTCACGGATATTTGGAAATATCATAAAATAACAAATGATGCCGCAAGTGCTTCTGCATTGGCGGTAAAAAATGGTTTAGATTTGGAATGTGGAAGCAGTTTTCAATCTCTGAAAGAAGCCGTTGACCGTAAATTAATTGCTGAAGCAGACATTGATACTGCCGTGAAGCGTTTATTTACTGCTCGCTTTAAGTTAGGAATGTTTGATCCAGATGAGATTGTTCCTTTTGCGCAGATTCCGTATTCAGTCAACAATAATGCGGCTAACGATTTTCTTGCCAGAACGGCTTCGCAAAAAAGCATTGTTCTTTTGAAAAATCAAAATAACGCTCTGCCGCTTTCTAAAGATATCAAAACGATTGCCGTTATTGGACCGAATGCTGATGACATTCAATCTTTATGGGGAAATTACAGCGGAGTTCCAAGTAATCCTGTTACCGTTTTAAAAGGAATTCAGAATAAATTGGAGCCAAATGCTAAAGTTTTATATGCTAAAGGAACTGATTTAGCAAAAGGAGTTCCTGAAATGAAAATTATACCATCAATATATTTCCAGAATGAAAACGGAACTCAAGGTTTAATTGGAGAATACTATGACAACCGCGAATGGAACGGAAAACCTCTTTTTACTCGTATAGACGACAATGTTGATTTTCATTGGGATATCAACACACCAGATCCTCGTTTGAAAATGGGCAACTATAGCGTGAAATGGACTGGTTATCTAACGGTTCCTAAAACGGGAACTTACAATATTTCAGAATGGTCGAAACCTTTTATGACTGTTGAAATTGAAGGCGGAAAAACTACTGGAGGAAAAAATAATCATCATCCGCGTTTTCGTCCACAGAAAATCGATTTAGAGGCGGGCAAAAAATATAAAATAGAAGTTAAATACCAAAACTTCTATGGAGATGCCATTGCACAGCTATTATGGGCAGAATCTGAAGAAGGCTTATTACAAAAGGCAGTCCAGACAGCAGAGCAAGCAGATGCCGTAGTTCTTGTTTTAGGACTGAATGAGCGTCTGGAAGGCGAAGAAATGAAAGTGGAAGCGGATGGTTTTAATGGTGGTGACCGAACCAGTTTGGATCTTCCTGCTAATCAAGAAGAACTTATGAAAGCGGTTAAAGCTACGGGAAAACCTGTGGTATTAGTTTTAATTAATGGAAGTGCACTTTCTGTAAATTGGGCCAATGATAATCTGCCTGCTATTTTAACGGCGGGATATCCAGGGCAGCAAGGCGGTAATGCGATTGCAGATGTTCTTTTTGGAGATTACAATCCAGCTGGAAGGCTTCCTGTAACGTATTACAAATCTGTAGATCAGCTTCCTAAATTTGAAAATTATGATATGGAAGGCAGAACTTATAGATATTTTCATAAAACACCTCTTTATCCTTTCGGATTTGGTTTAAGTTACACGACTTTTAAATATTCTAATTTACAGCTTCCTAAAGATTTCAATTCTGATGTAGATTTTAATGTCTCTGTTGATATAACCAATACAGGGGAACGTGATGGAGATGAAGTGGCTGAATTGTACATTAAAGACGAAAAAGCCTCAACTCCACGTCCGATATGCCAGTTAGAAGGTTTTGAGCGAATTCATCTTAAAAAAGGAGAAACAAAGACCGTTACTTTTACCATTACTCCAAGACAGCTTTCTATGATAAATAAGAAAAAACAGAGAGTTGTAGAACCTGGCTGGTTTACCATTTTCGTTGGAGGAAAACAACCAGATGGATCTAGTGATATTCAAAGTAGAAGAATAAATTTTAACGGAAAAACCATAACCCTTGAAAATTAGGTTTTTACAAACTATAAAACTAGCTATTAACTATTGTTAGTATTTACAATAAACCCAAACCTCGCTTTCGCGGATTATGCGGTTTTTATTATTTATTTTATTGTGGTTTCGGTCTACGGTTGTACCGTAGACCGTAGACCGCAAACGTAAGCAAGATGTTAAAGCTTACTTTTTTGCTGAAGGAAATTTAACATGGTGCGCAATTGGAGCTTCTCAAATTGCTTCTAACATGCGTAAATGTGCCAATAATCTGCGCAGGAAATATCGTTACCTCATCGAGTATACTTATGATTTTATGATAGCCACGATTTCCTTAAACCCTTTTGATTCCGCATGCTGTAATGGGGTTACGCCATCGTGGTCAGGGATATCCATTTTCGCTCCTGCATCTTTCAAAATTCGAACAATCTGCTGGTATTTCAAGCTTCCATCTCCTAATACAATAGCCTCCATTAAAGCGGTCCATCCTAAGCGGTTAATATGATCAATCGGATAGTACTTAGTATTTGCAAGCAATCTCACTGTTTCAATATGACCACGTTCACAGGCAGGTATAAGTGCAGATCCATTATAGCGGTTGAAAATATCAAAACGTGCACCATTGTTCAAAAATAACTGTACCAATTCAGTCTGACCACTTGCACCAGCATACAGAAAAGCGCTGTCCTTATTCTCAGCTTGCTGGTTCACATCTGCTTTATGCTTTACTAAGATCTTCGCCATTTCAACTTGCTTACCCATTGTAGCAATAAGCAGCAGAGAACGTTTATTACTATCCGTGGTATTTACATCTGCTCCATTCTCTAAAGCTTTCACAACTCCTAAGGTATCATTCTGATACACCAAATGCAGGATATCTTTTTGCATAATTTCATTTTTTTTTAAAGCTCTGGCTAGCTGGCAGGAACCAACAGAGATTATTAGTGTTATTAAAAGGACTATACTATTTTTCATGGACAGGTAAATTAGAAAAAATATTTACATTTTAAGTCAGATATTTTATTGGCAATATACATAAAACTCCTTCTGTGCAACAACTGGTATCAATAAGAATCAAATCGGCATAATTGTTCTAAGAAGCGTCACTGCGCAAATGCAAACAATTGAACTAACCTCATCTTATTATTTCTTGGATTGCCAAAATCTATCTTTCCCCTCTGCAATCCATTCTAGAGATTGCACAATTCTTTTATTTCTGGTTTCATCTGTTTTTGCGTCTGCAATCCAGATAATATAATTTTTACGGAATGATGGTGATTTACTTTCAAAAATTTCAGTTGCTTTGCCATCCTTCTTCAATGCATCTATAAATTCTTGAGGAGCGACAACTTCGGCAGCTGATTTTTCTTTTACTGGTTTGGGTTTAGGAGTGCCGTTCTCATTTAAAACCATTGCTTCTTTAATATATGCAGTTAGTTTTTCTTTGTTTGGCAGTTCAGATAAGTCTTTTATCTTGTCTAAATATCCAAATTTCTTGCCTGCCTGCACGCTTGCCTGAATCTCTTTGTCTTTCATTAATTCAGCTTTATACAGACTAAATGAACAATGCTGTTTAAAACCGCCCATCATAACTAGATGATCGCCTTTATAAGAATAATGTGGTGTTCCCCATTTAATATTTTCCTCTGCCTCGGGACAGGCGCTAAAAATTATCTCTCGTAAATGGCTTAAAATAGGCTTTGCAAAGTCAGCCATTTTTGCAATGTAAGCTGTAACGTCTTTGTTATAATTTTCCATTGATTGAACTATTTATTTTGTGATGAAATTTCACAACATTTAAACTCTAATAAACTATAATACAAAATAGTACCCTTTTTTTCTCTTAAATTATGACAACCCAAATTGCTCTAATTTATAACAAATCTACTAAAACGAAAATATATTTTTATCCTTAAATATAACATTAAATATAAACATTCTTTCTTAGTGTAAAAGCTTCATCTGAGATAAGAATTTAAACTGCAAAAACATTATTAAATAAAAAAAACAACCCGAAAGTTGTTTTAATTTTATTCTATTATTTCTTAATTATCTGCAAATGTTTGACAGAATAATAATCGCCTAAACCTTTGATATATTATCATTTAAAATTCCATTCCAATGTCAAACCAAATGCTGCTGGAGTGATTTTAGCATTTTGTTCTGTACTGTACAAACCATTAGCTTTTCTGTCGGCGGTTGATGCTGGATTGTATCCAACATAAGACTGATTCTTGTTTTGATCAAGTATGGTTCCATATCCGTTTTCGAGAAACATCGCAGCATATAAAGCATTCTTTTTACCAATATCAAATGTAAATCCGAACTCAAAAGAGCTCATAAAAATACCTTTTGTTTCGTATTCTCCTGATCCAGAATAACTGCTTCCCTGCCCTATTCCATATTCTGGCAAATCATTAATTGTCAAATTAAAATCAGGGTAATAAGCACTACCATTTACATTCTCTGCAGTCGCTTTTATTTTATAACTAACCGGTAAAAAATACTTTACTCCTCCTCTAAAATTAAAATCAATCCCTTTGTTAATGTTCATTTTAAATTGCAAAAAAAGTGGGATTTGAAGGGCCTGCAATGTTTGTTTTTCTTTATAATTACTGGTAGTAACACTATAAATAAATGCCGAACCAGAAGCATCTACTTCATAATTTGTCAGTGTAGTAGAAGAAGAAACCAAAGATACATTTTGCTTGTATTGTGAGAATTCTAATCCTGATCCAATTCCGATGTTTTTTGTAAAGGAATAAATATATCCAGCTTTTACAGCTCCTCCCATTTTAGTTTCGGCTACTGTTCCTGCTACGTTACTTTCAAGACTAGCTGCTCCTGTTTGTACCCCTACGTAAAATTGAGCATTCGCAATTGTAGAAAAAAGCGCTAATATAATTCCTAATATGTGTTTACGATTAAATTTCATGTCTGTTATTTTTTACCAGAATAATCCATCCCCATTTATAAATAATGGGGATTTCAAACTCATTCATTTATTTAGTTTTTCACTAAAAGGTTTTTTGTAAACGTTTTACCATTTGTTAAAGTGAGCCTTACAATATAGACACCTTCAACAGCTGGAGCCAGTAAAGTAGTCTCATTTTCATTGGTCACTTTTTGATCTACCAACGATCCACTTATACTAAACACATCAACACGAGAATTTATCATTTTAGCTGGATCAAAATTGGTAACCAATTGATAAGTCTCATTACTTTTAACTGGATTCGGAATAATTTTAATCACCTCATTTGTTGCAGTTGAAGACAACTTTAATGGACAAGAAGTGATTAATGTTCCGTCTAATTTTTTAGCAACTGCGTAATATGTTCCGTTTAAACCTCCAGCTTCTTTGTAATATTGCAAAGTTTGATCTGCAACAAGAATTCCGTCTTTGTACCACGCATACGATGTAAATTCTTTTGAACTATTATCAAAGAAAATAACATTGTCAAACTGTTGCCTGATTAAATTTGGCTGGCTATTTAAAACTGGTAATGTTATACTTTCAGCTGCATAATAATTGTTATTACCAGCTTGTGAAGCAGTAATAGTACCTGAACCAGAATTTTTAAAGATTAATTCATTATTGAAAATCGTTACCACATCTATATTCGAAGAAACATAACTTATTGGTAAACCACTATTTGAACTAGCAGTTAATACAGTTGAAGTTGCTCCATCACAATTCGAAACTAAAGTTTGATTCCAAGTGATTACCTGATTTGCTCTGGTAATTTCAAAGTCTTTGCCTATATACGTAATGGCATAATTGTTACCCGCAGTCAAAGTTCCTTGTCCTATTTCATAAGTTCCAACATTCTCTCCAATTGCTCTTTTTAATGTACCTGAGAAAATATCATTTCTAACTAAAGCTGGTGAAACCGAATAGGTAAGAGTTGAATCTGTTTCTCCGTACACTTTTGTTTGAAAATCATCTGCCGTTACAGTTATTGGTTTAGCAGTAACTATAAGATTGCTTTCTGTGTAACTAATCGCATAATTTGAACCAGCGCTTAAGGTTCCTTGTCCGATAGCATAAGATCCTACATTCTCGCCTGCTGTTCTTGATAAAGCTCCTGTAAAGGCATCACTTCCAACTAAACCCGGTGAAAATGTATAAGTCAAAACAGGATCAGCAGAGCCGTAGATTTTGGTTTTACTATCTGCTGTCACTGCAATTGGTTTAGCAGTAACTGCAAGATCGCTTTCTGTGAAACTAATCGCATAATTAGAACCAGCGCTTAAGGTTCCTTGTCCGATAGCATAAGATCCTACATTCTCGCCTGCTGTTCTTGATAAAGCTCCCGTAAAGACATCACTTCCAACTAAACCCGGTGAAAATGTATAAGTCAAAACAGGATCAGCAGAACCGTAGATTTTGGTTTGACTATCTGCTGTGACTGCAATTGGTTTAGCAGTAACTGCAAGATTGCTTTCTGTGTAACTAATCGCATAATTTGAACCAGCACTTAAGGTTCCTTGTCCGATAGCATAAGATCCTACATTCTCGCCTGCTGTTCTTGATAAAGCTCCCGTAAAGGAATCACTTCCAACTAAACCTGGTGAAAATGTATAAGTCAAAACAGGATCAGCAGAACCATAGATTTTGGTTTGACTATCTGCTGTGACTGCAATTGGTTTAACGGTAACTGCAAGATTGCTTTCTGTGTAACTAATCGCATAATTTGAACCAGCACTTAAGGTTCCTTGTCCGATAGCATAAGATCCTACATTCTCGCCCGCTGTTCTTGATAAAGCTCCTGTAAAGGAATCGCTTCCAACTAAACCTGGTGAAAATGTATAAGTCAAAACAGGATCAGCAGAACCGTAGATTTTGGTTTGACTATCTGCGGTCACTGCAATTGGTTTAGCGGTAACTGCAAGATCGCTTTCTGTGAAACTAATCGCATAATTTGAACCAGCACTTAAGGTTCCTTGTCCGATAGCATAAGATCCTACATTCTCGCCTGCAGTTCTTGATAAAGCTCCTGTAAAGGAATCGCTTCCAACTAGACCAGGTGAAAATGTATAAGTCAAAACAGGATCTGCAGAACCGTAGATTTTGGTTTGACTATCTGCTGTGACTGAAATTGGTTTAGCGGTAACTGCAAGATTGCTTTCTGTGTAACTAATCGCATAATTTGAACCAGCGCTTAAGGTTCCTTGTCCGATAGCATAAGATCCTACATTCTCGCCTGCTGTTCTTGATAAAGCTCCCGTAAAGACATCACTTCCAACTAAACCCGTTGAAAATGTATAAGTCAAAACAGGATCTGCAGAACCGTAGATTTTGGTTTGACTATCTGCTGTCACTGCAATTGGTTTAGCAGTAACTGCAAGATCGCTTTCTGTAAAACTAATCGCATAATTTGAACCGGCGCTTAAGGTTCCTTGTCTTATAGCATAAGATCCTACATTCTCGCCTGCAGTTCTTGATAAAGCTCCTGTAAAGGAATCGCTTCCAACTAGACCCGGTAAAGACGTATAACTCAAAGCAGGATCGGTTGAGCCGTAAGTTTTTGTTTGACTATCTGCCGTGACTGAAATTGATTTTTTTTCAATAGTAAGAGTAATATCTCTTAATCCTGATCTATAATTCCTATCAGCAACCTGAGTCGCTCGTATTGCTACAGTACCAGCATTGACTAATGTAACTTTTTTATTATTTGTTCCGGACAAAATTACCGAACCTGTTCCCCCTGCAATTATAGAATAACTGATGTTTCCTGGAGAATCAGAAATTGCAGTTAAATCAAAATCAGCATCGCCATAGATTTTGCTAATATCTGCAAAAGTAATCGTAGGGCTAATAGTTGCATCAACTAAAACAGCCGTAGTCACACCTACATTATTCAACAGTAAATTTGCATCGTTTGTTGCAAAGTCTCTTAAAGCTCCTCCATTAAGCGTTATAGTGCCAATCTCAATACCATCAGTATCTAATTCTCCAGCTTGAACGATGTATCTAAAGGTTAAACTACTCGAACCTGAGCCGCTAAAATAATCAACTTGGTGAGTTGTAGCCCCAATAGTTATTGCTAATTGCGGTGTACCACTAACAAATACACTTTCAGGAAAATTAACCGTAAAATCTAGAGTATTTCCAGTTGTATATGTTCCATTTACAGGTACAGTCAAATTTATAATTTCTGGTGCAGCTGTATCTATGGCATAGTTATTAGAATCGGTAGTTCCGATTCCTGTATTACCTGCTGCATCTGTTACACCAGTATTGAACAATGTTATAATATTAGTCGCGTCTGCAACATTTGGTGTCGGTGTAAGATAGGCTGTCCAAGTAACACCGCCATCTAATGAACGTACTGCGCCTAATGTTCCGCCTTCTACTATAAAACCAGCATTGGTAAGACCTGTCACTGCTTCTGAAAAAGTAAAAGTTACCAAACTCGTTTCACCAATCTTCAAATTTGTATCTGCAACCTCTATAGATGCGGTTGGTGCAGCTGTATCTACGGCATAGTTATTAGAATAGGTCCTAGCGTTCCCTGCATTACCTGCTAGATCTGTTATGCCAGCATTGTTCAATGTTATAATATTACTTGCATCTGTAATATTTGGCGTTGGTGTAAGATAGGCTGTCCAAGTAACACCGCCATCTGATGAACTTACTGCGCTTAATGTTCCGCTTTCTACTGTAAAATCAGCATTGGTAAAACCTGTCACTGCTTCTGAAAAAGTAAAAGTTACCAAACTCGTTTTACCAATCGTCAAGTTTATATCTGCAACCACTATAGATGCGGTTGGTCCGACAGCATCAACTAAAACAGCTGTAGTCTCACCTACATTATTTAATAGTAAGTCAGCATCGTTTATTCCAGAGTCTTTTAAAGTGCCTCCGTTAAGAACTAAAGTGCCGACAGTAATACCATCATCATCTAATTCACCAGATTGAACAATGTATCTAAACAATAAACCACTCGTCCCCGAACCACTCATATAAATAGCTTGGCGCGTTGTTGCTCCAATGGCTATTTCCAATTGAGGTGTTCCGGTAACCGTAATATTTCCATTGAAATTAACTAAAAAATCCTGGCTATTCCCAACAGTGTATATTTTATTTGCAGGGACATCTACACTTGTTACAATTGGCACAGAGATAGCAAACGTGATTTTTGTATTATTTACTCCACCAGCATTTTGTGTAGTAATAGTATAAGTATTTGAGGCAGTTGGAGCCGTTGGTGTACCCGAAATAACACCCGATGTAGTATCAAAATACAAACCGACAGGTAAAGCCGGACTAATTGTATAAGTTTTTGTAGGGTTTGGTTCCGGTGTACCTCCTGTATTGGTAGGAGTCAAAGATGCTATAGCAGTTCCCGTAATATATGTTGTCTTAACTCCCGCATATGAAATATTTGGTACGGCTGGATTTACCGTAACATTAATTTTCGCCCTTGTACTTTCGCAACCGTTTACAGTTTGCGAAACCCAATAAGAAGTTGTTCCCAAAGCACTAGTTAAAGGCGTAATTGTCGAAACGCTTGTGCTTGTTGTAGCATCTGTATACCATTTCAAATTTGTACCGTTTGTCGCAGTTAAGGCAGACGCCGTTGCTCCAAGAGTATAAACTACCGGAGTAGACACAGTAGGTGCGGCAGGTACAGGATTTACAGCAACATTCACTGCATTTCTGGTAACAACAATTTTTTTTACGAGACTATTGTTGGTATCTGCTACAAAAATATTTCCCGAACCATCTATAAAAACACCGTACGGACGGTTAAAATCATTTCTTACAGTTGAAATAGTAAGCCCATCAGGAGATATTTTATTAATGCTGTTTGTTCCGTAATCTGCTTCATATATATTTCCAAAAGCATCTATTGCAAGTCCAATTGGATTATTAATTCCAATAGTCCTTAAACTTTTAACACTCCCATCAGGAGCTATTTTTTTAATAGCATTATTGTTGGTATCTGATACATAAATGTTTCCGGCAGCATCTAAAGCAATTCCTTGCGGACGATTAAATCCAATTGCTAATGTTGTTGTAGTAACGCCATCAGGAGAGATTTTTTTTATAGCATTATTAAATTGATCTGCTACATATATGTATCCAGCAGCATCTACAGCCACATTACAAGGTCTGTTAAAACCGCCTCCTAAAGTTGTAACAGTACTTCCGTCGGCAGATATTTTTTTAACTGCATTATTAGTACTTTCTGCTACATAAACATTTCCGGCGGCATCTAAAGCAATACCAAATGGACCACTGAGTCCACTTTTTAAAGTTGTAATAGTAAGCCCGTCAGGAGACATTTTTTTAATTGCGTTATTAAGCTGATCTGACACATAAATAGTTCCTGCTGCATCTACGGCAACTGAAGTTTCTTTATTGAAGCCACTTCCTAATGTTATGGGAGCAAATATTTCTTCTAAATAATAATTACCAGTAGCGAGTGCTGTAGTTGAGTTCAATGCTGTTGGGCTGATGTCGGAGCTGTACCATTTATAACTACTGCCGACAGTAGTTCCTGTACTCAAGTTAGTAACAGTTGCAGAACCGCAAAATGATTGAGATGTCTGTGCTATCCCGCTGGCAAAACTCAGCAAAATAAAAACCATCAGTATCGATAATCTTGAAAGCAGCCGATCGCGTGTTTTTTTTAAGACCACTCTCAGCGAATAAGTAGTTTTTGTCATAGTCTATTTTTTTTGCAGACAAAAGTAAAATAGAGGCTATGGTAAGAGATGCTCCAAAAAGTTTTATTCAAAAAAATCTATAGCCCAAAAAGTCATTGTGACTATATAATCAAAGCAAAAAAGAAGTTTATAGAACTACTTCTAATTCTTGTTTTTGAAGTTCAGACGGCAGAACACCATGATGTTTTTTAAAAGCGGTACTAAATTTACTGGTGTTTTCGTAACCAAACTTATATGAAATTTCCTTTATGAGAAGTTTGTTTTCTATAATAAGTTCTTTGGCTAAGATCATCTGTTTTTCCTGAAAATATTTATAAATGGGTTTTCCAAAAAACTGCTTAAAATCTGATTTGAGTTTGCTTTCAGAAATCTTAAATTTTTCAGCCAAAAAATCAATTCCAGGAAATTTGTCAAATAAATTACCTATTAAATAGTTTTCGACTTTATTGATACTAAATTTATCATTATAGTCAATGACAGAATGTCTTTTAATCACTTCTTGTTTCTTGCAAATTTTCAAGAAATCAAAAATAAGATTCAAAGTATAAAGTTTAAACTGGAGAAAATCGATATGAGTTGATTCATTATTCATATTCATAACTTCATCAAACAAGCCAAAATTTTTCAATACCTCTTCCTCTTCATCAAGCGGCCAAGCAATATAAGGTGTATCAGATGCTATAAAATCATTTAATCCGGCTTCAGAGAACAAACTATTTTGAACAAGATTTTTTTGCAGCCATTCTTCACTAAAATACAGAGTGATGTATTTATTATTTGCACCTTTAAAATTAACATCACAATTGCGTTCTTTTGGCTTAAAGAATGTCCAACTGTAATTTGCAAAACATAATTGTTTTTCACAGATTTTCATATCAGCTACTACACGAGTTGTAACATTATTAAGACTAAGCATATAATAGCCTTCATCCTCAATTTTCAATTCCTGAGGATTATCATAAATAAGATCAAAGGCAACATTAGTTTTATATCTCATTTTAGAATAAATAACCCAAAGGCCTTCTTCTAATTTTTGATAGTTAAAACCTCCTGAACAAAATGGCGTATTAGCATAAACACTCTGCTTTACTCGATTATGTTTCATAAACGGGTAGTTGGCAAGACTCTCGACCAGATCCTGCGGAGATTTACTGCTATAAGGAAGATGATAGAAACCATTGCTGTACGTAAAAAAGTACTGCTTAAATTGGTTTAGCCAATTCTGTAATTTTTGTTGAAGCATTTTATGCGTAAAAAAGTTTACTTAAAACCATTTATTAGAATTCCGATTTTTTATTCTTCTAAAAAACAGGTTTTGACGTTGTCAAATATAGTCCTAAATGATCTTCCTTTGCAAATTGCACTATTAAAATTATTTAAAAATGGATTTGATACTTTTTTGTGACTAAAAATTTAAGATTATAGCATGAAGAAATCAATTATTATAAATTTTGACATGAATTAGAACTACTTTTCTACTTCATCTAGCTTAGACAGCACTTCAGCGATAAGGTTCGAATCCTGATCTCATCTTAAATAATATTTTCTTCTTTATCAATGTGAAATAGTTCCAGAAATTAACTTTTCAGAATTTAAAAGAGTTGCATTAACAAAAGATACAAATGGGGTACAAATAAAAAGACTGCAAAAAATATGCACTTCTTCATTTCATATAGTAAAAAAAGAACTTAGACTACCCAAAGCTATTTTAATCAACTCACTAACAAGTTATTAACACAGTATAGTATATATCATTTTTTTGTTAACTTTAACATCCCTTTTCTTTATTCGGAATTTATATTTCCAAAAAATCAACCTCATAAATATTAAAAATTATGAAATGGTTTCTCAATTTAGGTCTGCCATTTAAGAGCAAAGCTTTGGAGACAAGTATCAAACAGGACTCTATTGATTTAGAAAAAGGAACACAACTGTTTTTATCCAATCAGTTTGATGAAGCTTTGTTTCATTTGGATAATGCCTTAAATAAGGGATTTGACAGTGGACTATATCAATTAAGGGCAAAATGTTTTCAAAAACTAAACTTTCATTATAAGGCAATAGAAGATTTTGATAAGGTTATTGAAGACAATCCTTTAGAGTTTTCCAATTACTACAGTCGTGCAATTTCTAAAAATGCGATTTCTGATATCAGTGGCCAGGTTGAAGATCTTCAAAGCTGCATCTATTATTATAAAAAACATAAAAATATAGAAAACAACATTTTAAAGAATCTAGAAACAGAGTTAATAACCACCCGAAAATATGTCGAAAGTGTAAAAAGCACGATAGCTTCTCTCCACAATATTTCTTACTCCGAAATAAAAAATCTGATTAATGAATCTTTACTTCAGATAAAAAAAATCAGACCACGAACCCGAAGATTAAAAACCACAAAAAACAGCAAAATTCTATTAGGAAGCTAATGCTTCAGAATTAAGCGAGTTGATATATTCTCTTGGCGCAATAGCTGTTATCTCTTTAAAATATCTTTATTGCTGTTTAAAAAATTTTAAAGAAGAATCTACAAAAACAATTCTTTAAAAGTGATAATCATTTTAATTATTAATAAAATGAAAAATTAAACACATCTTAGCGATATCTCTTACAGCATTCTGATATATTAATTTAATATTGGATGATTTTGACAAGATCATCACAAAAAAGTATGATCATTGAGATCAGAATTTTCAAAATAATTTAGGATGTTCTATTGGTTTCTTCAAGCCAATCGTAAATTTCAGTCTGCGCACGTCTTGGATTTTCATGATCATCAATTTCTAATTCATTCAATCCTTCGCTGTTTATTATTCTTCTTTTGGTATTATCTTCCAACTGCAGTTGAATTATTTTATTTATTTCTTCAATATATTTTTCATCGTATATTGGAAATGCCACTTCTATCCTTCTGTTTAAATTTCGACTTAACATGTCTGCAGACGATAAATAGACTTTTTCTTGTCCGTTATTGGCGAATTTATAGATTCTGGAATGCTCTAAAAACATATCGACAATGCGGTAGATTTTTATATTTTCAGAGACTTTTTTAATTCCTGGCAAAAGCGTACATATTCCGCGGACTATTAATGTAACTTCAACACCAGCTTTATCGGCTTCAATAAGTTTATCAATAATATCCTTTTCATCTAGTCCGTTAACTTTTAAAAATACCGACGCCGGTTTATCTGCTTTTTTATTTTTTATTTCGATATCAATTAATTCCAATAATTTTTCCTTCATATTAAAACCAGCGGCTAAAATATGCTTTGGTTCAGTTCCTTTTTTCTTGGTTTTTAAAAAAGTAAAAATCTTTTTCAAATCATTGGTATAGGCTGTTTCTGCCGTAAAAAAACCAAAATCTGAATAAATATTTGCTGTACTTTCATTAAAATTTCCTGTTGACAAATAGGCATAATTCTTTTTATTGCCATATTTGTCTTTCATCGTAATCATAGCTGCTTTAGCATGCACTTTTAAATTAGGAAGACTTTGAATGATTTTAATACCGGCATTTTTCATTTCTTTAGACCAGTATAAATTATTATGTTCATCAAAACGCGCTTTTACCTCAACAAAAACAGTTACTTTTTTTCCATTCTTCGCAGCACTGATTAAAGCATTTGCAATTAAAGATTGAGAAGAAATACGATAGAGCGTAATTTTAATTTCCGTAACATTTTTATTTATCGCTGCCTGATTAAAAAACTGAAGCACATAATAATACGATTGATAAGGAAAATGAAGTAATTGGTTTTGTTTTTTTATAACATCAAAAATTGAAGTGTTATTTTCAAAAGGCAAATGCGGAAGATTTGGGTAATACTTTCCCTGAAGCTTTGGTTTAAGAGGATTCGGAAATTTGAATAAATCGAAAAAATTATGATGACTCCCTCCTTTTATCATTTCACTTTTATAAAGTTTAAAGGCTTTTTTACAGATCGAAAAAGAATCTGCATCCATATTGGAATCATATAAAAATCTTGTGGCAGAACCTTTCTTGCGTTCTTCCACTTTTGCTTCAATTTTAGCTATTAAATCACCTGAAGTTTCATCTTCAATTAAATAATTTTCATCTCGATTTAATTTTATGGCATTACACGAAATAATTTTATCCGCAGGAAATATCAACGATAAACAATTTCTGATTATCGTATCGATTGAAATAACATAATGTCTGTTTTCTATACTTTCTAACTGCTTAAAACGATCCAGCTTATCTGAAGGAATATTCAAATAAGCAAAATTGTAATTGCCTTTGCTGTCTTTTAATTTTACCAAAAAATATAAACTTCGGTTATTTAGAAAATATGTTTTGGGATGATTTAAAGTGATATAAACAACCTGAATATAGGACAGAATAATACTTTTAAAGTAATACTCAATCTCCGTTAAATGCACAGGCAGCAATTCCTGATACTCGTAATATATGATATCATTTAAAGCCAATTCAGTCAAAATGGAATAGCTCCATATTTTTCCAAATCTATTTTGCTGTCGATTTACTTCCTTTAAAACATCTTCTAAAAGATCACTGTTTTTCTTAGTCTTCTTTTTCTGCAGTTTATTTATTTTGACCCTGAAAAACTCATCCAGATTAGAAGAATGGATGGCCAAAAATTTGATTCGGTCATATACTGCATTATTTAAGTCTTCAGCTTCATCCAAAATACAGTTATTGAAAGAAAGCCAAGAGATTTCTGAAGGAGTTAGATGATTATGCACGCTTTATATTTTGAGGATTAAAACTGAATTACTACTACTAACTTCGTGAATTTATGTCATTATTATAGCTCTATTTTACTACAAAACCAGGCAATTAACCAAAAAATAATCTATTGCTAACATCATCTTTTATTACTTGGGTTATTTCTGATATTATTTATATTAAACATTAAGTGTTGCTTAAGAAATCTAAAAAAATGCAACGACAAAACCCTTCAAGTTTACACTTGAAGGGTTTGCAGCTATAATGAGCATGAATAATCAGAACTAAAAATTCAATAAAGGCGGATTTTTTTGCAGTTCAGAAAGCAATTTTCGGTTCCCTTTGTTTATGACCGTTCGGACTCTTTTTTTCTTTCCTTCATATTCTTTAATACATTTTTCGAGTTCGCTGTAAAGCTTATTATATTTATCATACAACTCTTGCAGCGATTCCATTTCTTCCCGGATTTCAGATTCCTGTGATTCTCCTAACGCATAAGAAAATACAGCAGACATAACTTCAAATTTATCGAAAGCCATTGCAATAATCCGGTGCTCTCTGGAACTTATTCCATTCATTCTTAAATTTCCTTTATTAAATTAATTATTCAAAAAATAGTGTTTTTACAAAGTTAATTTCTGCAATACTTTTTCAGGATAGTCTGTAATAATTCCATCTACCTTAAGCTGTATCATATTGTCAATTGCTTTGTCATCATTAACAGTCCACGGAATGATTTTAATCTTCATCAATCGAAGTGAATCAACCGCAGTTTGGTTCAGTAATTTATAATGCGGACTGTAAATTTCTGGTTTAAAATCAAGCAAAGAGAGATTTTTAGCTACGCTGCCTTCTCCAACCAAATAGGCTATTTTTGTTTTTGGATATCTTTTGTGCATCACATTTAAAACAGTTGGATCAAAAGATTGAATGTTGATCTTTCGTTCAATACCTTTTTCTTTAATGATTTTCATTACCAAATCTGTAAAAGCTTCTGGTTCTGGCTGTCTTTTGCCATAATCTGATTTTTCAGATTTGATTTCGATATTGTATCGGACTGGTTTTAAATTACTTTTGGCAATAAATCCTTCAACACTATCTATTACTTCTGACAATAAAGGCTTATACGTTTTTTGTTTCTGCTGCATCGGAAAAGAACTATTTCCTCTTGAACCGCCGTCAAATTTTCTAATGCTGTCATACGTCATTTCGTATAGGTTAAAACTCTTTTCTTTGTCCTTTGCAATTGGCTTCCCTTCGCTATCAAGCATATATTGCGAAGACATAAAAGGCTCATGAGAAACGACCACTTTTTGGTCTTTAGAAATTACAACATCCAATTCTACCACATCTGCACCTTTTTTTACAGCACTTAAAAAAGCAGAAATAGAATTCTCAGGAAAATTGCCTCGATCACCTCGATGCCCTTGAACTTCTATTGTTCTTTTTGCTGTAACTGTCTTTTGGCTTCCACAGGAATATATTGCTGCTACACCAATTAAGACACAAATTATCCTTTTGAATTTTGTCATTTTATTTCACTTTATCAATTCTGTAAGTGGTATTTGCCGAATGTGTTTTACCAAACATATCCGTAGCTTTAATTTCAATAGCATGTTCTCCAATAGCAAGATCAGAAGGAATATTTCCTCTCCAAACATGCGTACTTTTTTCAGGATCTGAAGAACGTTTTCCTGGCATAAGCACCTCAGACAATTCCCACTCGTAAACCAATTCTACATAAGATGGATCTTGAACTTCTACATATTCCATTTCTTTCCATTCTCCCTGATCTACGCGGTACATCACTTTGTCTTTTTTGCTTCCCATGAAAAAATTGGCAAATACTCCAGATTTTGTGCGTTTTGCTTTAGCAACCACTTTTGGAGCGAAAACTTTCATCTGATAATTTTCTGGTTTTCCTGCTACTTTATAATCAACAGTATATTTATTTCCGTTAAAATGAATGAAAGCATATCCTTTTGGAGTTCCGTCTCTCATAACCGAAATCGGAATTCCTTTCTCATCCAGTTTACCGGAATACCAATCACCCGATGTGGTTCCGATATTGTAATGATGATGTGGAGTTTCCTGCAGCCAGCCATCTTTCTTTTCCAAAAAATCCTGTCTCTGCATATGTGTATGAGCAGAAAGTGAAAGCGTATTTGGGAAATCTTTCAACAGTTCAAATAGCTTTTGACGGTCTTCATCTCTAAAAGAATCGTCTTTGCTGTCTGGTTCACTTATCGGAATATGAAAAGCCAATACAATCAAATTTTCCTTTGGAACCGTTTTAAGATCATTTTCTATAAACTGCATTTGCTCTTCTGTAAATCCGCCCCAATAGCCTTCATGGTCTCTTGGATCTGGATACAAAACATCATCCAAAACAATAAAATGCACTTTTCCGTAATTAAAAGCATAATTGGCTGGACCAAAATGAGCTTCGTATGTTTCATCTGACAGATTATCTTCTTTGGCATCAAAATTCAAATCATGATTTCCTAAAAGATTGTACCACGGAATTCCAACTTTCTTTACTGCCTGAATGTATGGGTTGAATAAACTAAGGTCATTTCCAACCAAATCTCCCATGCTTAATCCAAAGGGAATGTTTTTAATGCCTTCAACCTCGGCAACAATTCCTCTTGCGAAAAAATCAACTTCTTCCAGATTATACGGCTGGGGATCTCCGAAAACAAGTGCTGTAAAATCATTTGTTTCCTTTTGTGGAAGCAATCCAAAATCTACAGATTCCGGTAATTTTCCTGTTGGGGCAACTCCTTCAAACTTACCTTTAGGAGAACCCGAAGGTTTATGGTTATAGAAAAACTGAGGCAGGTTATCCTTATTAACCTGAATTTTATAACCAGAAGGTTTGATTACGGCAATTATAGCATCACTTTGCAATGGCAATTCGTAGTTTCCTTTTTTATCAGTTAAGACTACTTCACGGCCGTTGGTTACAGCAACATTTGCAATTCCTTTTTCTTTTTTTTCCTTTTTACCGTTTTGATTCAAATCTTCAAATACGACTCCTTTTACGCTTGTCTGTGCTGTTAAAACTCCGCAAAACAACATTGCGCTGTATATAAATGTCTTTTTCATTTTTTAAAATTTTATTTATCCCACCAAACTTTCGTATTGATATTATCGCCTCCAACCATTTCAACTGCTTTGTGATAGTTTTCGGTATTTTTAATCTGTTGATTGTCTGGATAAGTGAATCTAGAAGGCATAATCCCATTATTTAACATTGCTGATGTTGTTGGCAAAACTGGCAATCCTGTTCTACGGTATTCAAACCATTGCTGATAATCTGTAAAGTATAAAGCGTAATATTTCTGCAGCATGATTCTCTCTAAAGTTCCATTGTACTGCGCTTCCGGTTTGCTAAAGTAAGTAGTTGGAGTTGTTGCTTTTAATTGTTCGATTCCTGCTCTTACTCCTTTTTCATAATGTCCTGCGGCATCAGTGATAAGACCTCTTTGCGCTAATTCTGCTTTAATAAATTCAACCTCGGCATACGTTAAAAGAAAAATCTGCATTGGATTTTGTACCTGCGTATTCAAAAGTGTTGAAGCATTATATTTGAACTGAGAATCTGAACCTGCATAAGCACTTGTAATTCCTTTAAATCCGATTGGCGCATTGGTAACCAAAGCTGTCGCACCAGTTGCAATTATCGCTCTTCTTGGGTCTTCAAGCGTGTTCAAATTATCGATAAAGAAAGAAGCCATTTTGATGTTAAGATTGAAATCCTGCGGTCTTCCCCACGGAGAAACATTTGGAGATACGCCCGTTATTTTCAAAATTGCACTTTCGGAAGTATTAGTAAAAACTGGATACACTTCAGGATGATCAGCCATATAAGCCAGTTTTGCAAAAGCTCCCGTTTCTGTTCTGTTTGAAACTCTTAGCAATAATCTCATTTTAAGAGAATTGGTGAATTTCTTCCATTTCAGGACATTGTTTTGAAACAAAATATCTTCTGTATAAATCATGGCTTTGCTTGTATCATACAAAGTATTAGCTCTTTCTAAATCAGCTAAAATCGTTTCATAGATAAACTCCTGCGTATCATACTTTGGATATAAAATTCCATCTTCTCCACGCGCAGCATCAATCATCGGAACTGGCCCAAAAAGATCGGTAAGATTAGCATACACTAACGCATTTAATGTTAACGCCACTGCTTCATAATTGCCGTCTCCTGCTTTTACAGAAGCCATTCGCATTTCTCTAATATTGTTAAGCCATTTGTAATAATTATTCCATGCGGAGTTTCCAATATTATTGCTTACATCATAACGATGCAAACCTCCCGAGATACTCGGAAAAGGAAGTGAAACCTGCATTAGATTGAAAGTGACATCTACGCTCTGAGTTGCGTTTTGAGAAGCAATTCCGTAAATAATTGGGTTGATTAAAGTACCCGGACTTATTTCGGTAATAAGATTAGGATTCTCATTTAGTTCTTCATAACCTCCTGTGCAGGAAATAGCAAGTCCTGTAAGCAGTAATAGTATTGCTGTAATTTTTATCTTTTTCATTGTCTTATTATAAAGTCAAACTTAAATTGAAACCGTAAGTGGCTGGAGACGGCATCTGTCCCATTTCGATACCTGGTAAAATGGTATCTCCGTTTAATGCTGCTGTCTCAGGATCATAAATTGGAAAATCTGAAACGGTTGCTAAATCTCTTCCGAAAAGTGAAAACTGAACCGACTGAAGTCCTGTATTTTTAAGCCATCTTTTTGGCATGTTATATTGAAGGCTGATTTCGCGAAGTTTTCCAAAAGAGGCATCAAAAGAGTTGGATTCGATGTTGGCTCTTCTGTAATAACGAGTATACCAATCTGCCGTTTTTACTTCTTTTGTATTTGGAGAATAAGAACCATCTGCATTCTGAACCACACCTTCACCAATGATAAAGCCAGTTTCTCTACCCATACTATTTGAATTTAGTTTTCCCTGTTCAGAAAGCTTGTGATGCGTCTGTGAATAAATAATTCCTCCGTACTGACCGTCTAACGTTACATTCATAGTAAAGTTTCCGATTGAAAAACTATTAACCCAACCTGCTTTCCATTTTGGACTTGCATCTCCGATATATTGAATCTCCTCAGGATATGCTGGAAGACCTGCATTATCGTAAACGATCTGGCCATCAGGAGAGCGTACAAATCCGAAACCGTAAATCGCGCTTGTTGTTCCACCAACTTTTGCAATGATTGAAGCTGTTCCTCCTGTACCAATAATTTGCTGGCCATCGATTCCTTCAGGAAGTTCCATTACTTTATTCCAGTTGCGTGACCAGTTTACAGTTGAATTCCATTTGAATTTTTCACCGTCAATAATTTTTCCGCCAAACGTAAGTTCAATTCCTCGATTTCTCACTTTTCCTCCATTCAAAACCGCTCCGCTATAACCTGTTGAGAAGTCCATCGGAATATCGATAATTTGGTTTTTGGTCACACTTTCATAAACCGTAGCGTCTGCTGTAAGTCGGTTTTTAAACATTCTGATTTCGAAACCTGTTTCAAAACTTGTCGTGATTTCAGGTTTAAAATGATCGTTATATAAAACGGTTAAAGTTTGCGCAGAACTTGGAAAAGCACTTTGTCCGTAATATTTCTGAGTTTTATATGGCTCTGTATCATTTCCTACCTGAGCAAATGAAAGTCTGTACTTTAAGAAATCTATTGATTTAGGAAGTGAAACCATTTCAGAAATAACGGCACTTGTATTAATCGATGGATAAAAGAATGAATTGTTTTCAACCGGAAGCGTACTTGTCCAGTCATTTCTTCCTGTAATATCAACAAAAAGCATATCTGCATAAGACATAGATACCAAACCATACAAACTGCTCATTTTTTTGTAAGCATCGCCTAAGGTTAAAATTGGTGCGCTCGACCCATTTGAAAGTTTGTAAACTCCCGGTACAACTAAACCTGTTACTTCGGCTTCTGTCCTTCTGTATTTATAACTCATGGCATTTCCTCCGGCTGAAGCGGCAAGAGAGAATTTATTGCCAAAGTCTTTTTTATACGAAAGAAGAAAATCTGAGTTGATTTCTTGTTTGAAAACATCTTGTCTTTCGTAGAATCCTTTTGCATATCTGTTGATGCTGTAAGGCCTTTTTTGCTCTCTTGTCTGATTGTAAGTATTCATAGAAGAACGAAGCATTAATTCCAGATTAGACGACAAAGTAATGTTAGCAAAAATATTACCTACAATCTGGTCGCTGTCTAATGTATTCGTAGCCTCATAAGCAATCAAATACGGATTATCTATAAAAGAACTAAATGGATGCAACTGCTCAATTTGCTCTTTGCCTTTTACCCAAATTGGACGATACCAGTCCAAATCGATATTTGGCTGCTGAAAAATCATAAAATACGCGATAGAACCATTGTTATAACCTGTAGAAGGTAAATTATCACTATTTCTTGTATTGTAATTAATCGCAGTTCCTAATTTAATTCTGTCGGATACCTGATAATTGGCATTCACAGCTGCTGTTACTCTATCAAAACCAGTGTTTGGCATTATCCATTCATTCTTCTGGTTTCCAACAGAAAGACGCATCGATCCTTTGTTATCTCCACCCTGAATAGAAATATTATTATTTAAAGTCACACCTGTTCTCCAGAAATCTTTTCGATTGTCTCTGTAAGACTGCCAAGGCAATCTCTGTGCTGATTGTCCTTGAACAGCAGGATCATATTGGTAAAAATTCTGCCCTGTAAAAGCGGGTCCCCAAGCACTGCTGGTTCCGCTGGTTGAAGTTCCGTCTGCAGAATTTCCATAAGAGTAATATTGGTTGCCTGAAGCATCTGGCGAATTTCCTGTTCCCTGTCCGTAACTATATTGATAATCGGGCCATCTTTGGATCACATCAAATGTTGCTCCTGTGTTTAAAGAAATTCCTAAACCTTTATTTTTCTTTCCAGATTTTGTCGTAATAATTAAGGCTCCATTTGCCGCACGGCTTCCATAAAGTGCAGTTGCACCTGCACCTTTTAAAACTGTAACTTCATCGATATCATCTAGATTAAGATCAGAAATTCCGTTTCCGTAATCAATTGGAGAATCTTCCCCCATATAAGCACTGCTTGAACCAGAAGTTGTCATCTCTGCATTTACTGGAACTCCATCTACAACAATCAACGCATAATTCCCTTTTGGACTTAAAGATCTGTTTCCTCTCAGCGTAATCTGCTGTGAGTTTAACGGGCCAGAACCTGTAGAAGTAATGCTCAAACCTGCCACTTTTCCTTTTAATCCAGACGACCAGTTGTTTGGTCTTCCCTGCGATAAATTATCAGATTTGATAGTCTGCTGTGAGAATCCTAAACGTTTTTCTTCTCTTTTAATTCCCAAAGCGGTTACCACAACTTCATTCAATTCACTTGTACTTGGTTTCATTATTATGGTAAGCGGGTTAGCATTTGCAGCAACTTCCTGAGTTACATATCCCATATAGGAAATAACCAAAACAGCCGAAGAGTTTACAGCAAAGCTGAAATTTCCCTCCATATCTGTCATTGTATTGGTTTTTGTACCTTTTTCGAGAATAGTAACTCCCGGCATTGGCATACCGCTTTCGTCCAGAACTTTCCCTCGTACATTCATTTGAGCACGGAAATTTTTGGTAACTGTAATAGTGTTATTCAGTTTTTTAAAAAAAAGTCCCGTTTTTGCGGATACTTTTGCAAGCACTCCGTCAAGACTTTCTTTTTCTGCATAGATTGAAATGCGCTGAGATGTTCCGGTTATTTTTTCGTCGAAAACAAAAGTAAAAGAGGTTTTTTGTTCGACCGCGTTGAAAAACTCAGTAATTGCGGCATCTTTTAGGTTAAGGCTTATCTGCACATCTTTGCCCTGTCCTAAGGCAAATCCTTTAAAGGAAAAAATTAATAAAATCATTAAGTAAAGATTTTTCATCTTTATATACTTATTGAAAAAAAATTGTAGTTTCGTATTCATTACTATTAGGCTATAAATTTTATTTTTAGTCTTTTAAAATCGCCCGTTTCCGTTGCACCGGAGGCGGGTTTGTTTTTTTGTTTTTTTTTAAGGTGTCTTTTTTCTTATAGTGATATGGTTTTTAGTTGTGTAATTTATTTTCAGCTGTTTTAAATAGGCAATACTTTCCAATACATTCTCCAATTTTTCATCCTTAAACTTACCAGAAATGGTAAGATTGTTTAATTCTGGATCTTCAATTGCAATATCAACATTGTACCAATTCTCAATAATTTTAACGGTTTCAGAAAGCTTGGTGTTTTTAAGCATTATGGTATTACTAATCCAGGCGATTTTATCTTCGCTGTTTTCTGTAGAAATCTGTAAATCTGAATTCTTTATCAAATCGGCCTGCTGATTTTTGGTAATCTGCACTTTTTTTCCAGTAGGTGAGCTGACTTCCACTTTCCCGCTGATAACGCTTACTTTGGTGTCTTGATGGTTATAAGAATTAATATCGAATGAAGTTCCGAGCACTCTCACTTTTACGTCGTGTGTTTGTACAATAAAAGGGCGTTTTACATCTCGAAAAACTTTAAAATAAGCCTGCCCAACCAATTTAATATTTCTCGTGGTTTCAAATTCTTCGGGATAAGTAATGCTACTGTTTGAATTAAGTACAATGACACTTCCGTCTTCAAGGAAAATCTCTTTCTTTTCTCCTTTAGCCGTAATTTGAGTAATTGCTGCAGGCTGGAAAATGAACTTAGCCGCAGAAAATGCAATCGAAAGTCCGATAACGAAAACCGCTGCGATTTTCAACATTTTTCGTATAGTATATTTTTTTGGTTTTACCTGTAATTCTAAAAAGATCTTATTTAAAATTACATCACCTTTTGCATCAGATAATTCTATGTCTGACGATTGTTCCTGCATCTTATCAAAAAATGATTCAACTACTATTTTTTCTTCAGGCGTGCAGGTACCTTCTTCGTATTTTTTTGCTAATTGCAAAAAGATTTCTTTTTTCAAAATATGTGCTTTTATAGACAAGTCACATTTTTTGAATCGAACAAGTAGTCAAAAATGCAGGCTTAACGTTTTCTTAAAACCAGTGTTTTTTTAGTTAACATAAAAGAACGCTGCCCAGTAAAAAAGAAGATAATTATAAGATGTGCTATTAAGACGAAGCTGCTTAAGAGCATTGCTGATATGTTTCTCTACAGTGTGAATTGATAAATTGAGTTTTGCCGCAATTTCAGCATTTGTAAAATGATCCATCCGGCTGAGGAGAAAAACCTCTCTGCATTTTGGGGTTAACTTATTGATCTGATCATTGATGTTTTTCTCTAAATCAATATATTCCAAATCGTTTATAGTTAGATTTGGATCTGGAATACTCTCTAATATTTCGATATGCTGCTGGTCAAATTTCAGATTTCTAATTTGATTCGCAATCTTATATTTGACAGCTCTAAAAAGGTAAGCTTCAAGATTTAAGATTACAGAACTCGAGGCATTTTTCCATAAACTTATAAAGATTTCTTGAACGATATCTTCGCAGATTGCTTCATCTTTATAGATTTTAAATGCATAAGAATAAAGCTTTTTCCAATATCGGTTAAAAATAATTGAAAACGCAGCATCGCTTCCTTCAAAAATTAATTTCTGAAGCTCATCGTCGGACATTTTCAAAAGATCTTTTTCCATGAGAGATTAAAAAAGCAAATGAAAAGGAACTGATAAAAAATACCTAAGAAACTAATTTAACTTTGTGTTAAATCAACTTCATAAAAAAACGGAACAAGATCACTCCATTTCCGTTTTATTTTAATCTATTATTTTGTATTTTAAAAAAAGTGCCTTTACCACTCAAAAAACTTACTATGCAATAATGTATTTTTTTTCAGTAATGGTATTGGTCGTTTCAGTTGTTACACTGTCTACAAATCGCCATTCCACTTCAGAACCAGACGCTGTAAATTTTAAATAGGTATATCCTCGTTTATATAAATTAGCATATTCCAAATCATCTATCAATACTGAAAAGGCCTGCGCCAATTCAATCGCTTTTGAAGGGTCGGATGTAATTCCAAGATAAGCTTCCAATCCTGGAGAAGAAACAGAACTGCATGCTATTTCAGTTCCTATAAATTTCCCCTGCATATCGGTCAATTTTCCCATCCAGGCATTATGAGTATCTCCCGCCAACACTACAACATTTTTCCCTGAAAGCATGGCGTAAAGCTGTTCTCTTTCTGCAAAATAACCATCCCAAGCATCTAGATTATAAGGTAAAGTAGTTGTAATTCTTGCTATTTCCTGTGCTGTTAATGAAGGATCATTTTGCTGATGTCTCATTTTAAGAGCAACGAGTGCAGAAATTGCATTAATTAGTGCCTGCATAGTAGCTGGCTGTGCGCTTCCTAACTTATCCACTTCTGCCAGAATCTGATTAAGCAACATTAATAATTCTGCTGGGATCATCATTTTCGTCATTAAAATCTGCTGACCTAACACTTTCCATTTTGCAGTATCTGTATTAATTTGTGACCCCAGCCATACCATCTGCTCATTTCCAATTAATTTTCTGCTTGTGCTTAAAAGATCTGTTCTGAATTTTGTCTGGTCGAAATTACCTCCATTATCAATATAATCAGCATAGCTCATCTGTTTATCTCTTGCAATAACTCTTGTATCCATCATATAAAGCGAAAGAATATTTCCAAAATTAAAACTTCTATAGATTCTAAGATCTTTTCCTGTTTTAAGAGGGATATATTCACTGTAGGCTTGAAATGCTGCCATTTTTCTCATTTGAAAATCTCCCTCAGAAGACTGGTGGTTTTCTGCACCCGATTTGTAGGCATCATTCGCAAACTCATGATCATCCCAAACACAGATAAAAGGCTTTTTCTGATGAAGAAGCTGCAAGTTTTTATCTCCTCTGTATTGTCTGTAACGTTCTCTATAATCGGTAAGACTTGTAATTTCTCTAGCTGGTTTGTGTTCTCTGCCAAGCGGATTCGTAAAAGGATTTGTCCCGTACTGTCCCGGAGCATATTCGTAGATATAATCTCCAAGGTGAACAACAACATCTGCGTCAGAAGAAGCAATTGCGCCATATACATTAAAAAGTCCTGCTGGAAAATTAGAACAGGAGACAACAGCCATTTTCACATCATTAACTAAATCTGTTTTCGATGGCAGAGTGCGCGTTTCTCCTGTAACGGTTACCTGTTTGGTTTTAGCATTGTAAAATCTGTAATAGTATTTTGTATTAGAGGTAATATTCTGAACATCTACAGCTATTGTAAAATCATTTGCAGACGAAGCATTTGCCTGACCTTTTCTGGTTACTTCAGAAAATGTGACATCTTTGCTAATCTCCCAAGTAATTTCAGCATCTGAACCTGCGGAATATCTTGTCCAGATAATCACACCTGTCTCTGTTGGATCAAAACTAGCTACTCCTGTTTCGAACCCTTCATTTTTCATTCCGACTGGCGCACCGCTATTATCGGTTTTATCATCATCACTGCAGCTTTCAATAAGAGGTGCGATGAAAATCCCACCAGCTGCCAATAAAGAATTTCTAAGAAACCTTCTTCTGCTAAAATCATTGTTGTTTTCCATAAAAAAAATTTTATATCAAAAAAACAATCTATTATCAGAATTGAAGTTACGGTACTTTTAAAATTATATTAACAATACATTTACTATATAAATATTGCTTTGCGAAGCTCTTAAAAGTATATATTTAATATATTTACATTACTACAAAAATGAAATATAATCAAAATCATATATGATAATCTTACACCTAGAGAAAAGCATTAAAAATAATAACTTATGAAGGATATGGTACAAATTAAGAACAAAACATCACCTAAATATTCCAAAAAACAATTGAATAAAAAAATAGCTAAAATATTATAAAATATTAATAATTAACATTTTAGCCCTTTTATTTATTTTTATTTTGTGTTTCTTTGCGCCCTCTATTTCCCGATGCAGAAATTCGCAAAAATATTCCCCAATAATTCATCATTAGAAACTTGTCCTGTAATCAGTCCAAATTGGTATAAAGCTTCGCGAATATCAAGCGCCATTAGATCACTTGAAAGGCCAGATTCTAAACCAAATTTTACTTTCTGAATTTCATCTAAAGCTTTTAATAACGAATCATAATGTCTTGTATTGGTGACAATCGTTTCATTATTACGAAGCGCTCCGGTATTTACAAAAGATAATAATTCATTTTTTAAATCCTCTACTCCTATTTTTTCTTTCGCAGAAATCAATAATAGTTTTGCATTTAAATTCTCTAACTGATTGGTAATATTAGCTACTTCATCAGCAGATAGAATATCTTTTTTGTTTACTACAATAAGCAGCGGTTTTAATGGATATTTATTTTTGATCTGTTCAATTTCATTTACAAATTCAGAGCTTGATGTCTGGAACTTTAATCCGTCAAACAAATAAATTACAACTTGAGCCTGTTCTATTTTTTCGAAGGTTTTCTTGATTCCGATACTTTCTACAACGTCTTTTGTATCACGAATTCCTGCAGTATCAATAAATCTAAATCCAATACCACCAATTACTAATTCGTCTTCAATGGTATCGCGTGTAGTTCCAGCAATATCAGAAACAATTGCACGTTCTTCGTTCAATAAAGCATTCAATAAAGTCGATTTCCCTACATTTGGTTCACCTACGATCGCAACTGGAATTCCATTTTTAATTACATTTCCAACGGCAAACGAATCAATTAAACGTTTTAAAACAAATTCAATTCTATTTAATAATTCATGAAATTGTGTTCGGTCTGCAAATTCAACATCTTCTTCTGCAAAATCCAATTCCAATTCAATTAAAGAAGCAAAATTTAAAAGCTCTTCTCTTAGTTTCGCAATTTCATTACTGAATCCGCCACGCATTTGCTGCATCGCGATTTGGTGAGAAGCTTCGTTGTCTGACGAAATCAAATCTGCTACTGCTTCTGCCTGCGATAAATCCAGTTTTCCATTTAAGAAAGCTCTTAATGTAAATTCACCGGCATCGGCCATTCTACAGCCATTTCGAAGCAATAATTGAATAATCTGCTGCTGAATATACGTTGATCCGTGACAAGAAATTTCAATCGTATCTTCTCCTGTATAAGAGTTCGGACCTTTAAATACCGAAACCAAAACTTCATCTAATGTTTTACTCCCGTCTACAATATGCCCTAAATGAAGTGTATGCGTTTTTTGTTTCGTTAAATCTTTGTTCTTAATAGATTTAAATACCGAATTGCCAATTGTAATGGCTTCGGCTCCAGAAATACGAATTATGGCGATAGCTCCAGCTCCCGAAGGCGTAGCCAAAGCAACTATAGAATCTTGATTTATCATGCTGCAAAGGTATAAAAAAACGCTCAAATTCTTTTCTGCGTTAATGCAACTCCATTCAAACAAGAAATCTTCAAATTAATTGAGATTAATAAATCATTAATTGTTAAAATACTGATAAATATCAGGTTGTTTTCTTCGCAGAATGAGTAAATTTGAGAGACAAACCTTAATCTTAAGTACTATGAAAAAGATATTATTTCCAACCGATTTCTCTGATGCTGCTACCAATGCATTTGTCCATGCTTTAGAATTTGCTAAAGTGGTAAACGCCGAATTAATCTTACTTCATACATTCGAGATTCCCGTTTACGATAGCCAATTCTTTCCAGAGAATTATGCTTCTATATACAGTTCTATCGAATTGGCAAAATTTGAAATGTTTAAAGATGAAATTCCGAAACTGCGTCAAATTGCGGCCGAACGTAAATTAGAAGATATTGTAATCAAACACCGTTTAATGGATGGTGATCTTATCTACAACCTAAAAAATGCCGTAGAAGAAGATCAAGTCGATTTTGTAATTATGGGAACCAACAGCGCTTCTGACTGGACTAAATTCTTTACAGGTTCTAATACCGAATCTGTCATTTCTGGAGTTGAAGTTCCTGTTCTGTGTATTCCTATCGATGCAAAATACAGAAAAGTAAAAACTATTGGCTTTACGACGCGCTACCGTGAAAAAGATAAAAAAGAACTGAAAAAAATTCTGAAAATCGCTAAAAAAACCGGTGCTAAAGTAAAAAGCTTATACGTTAAAACTTCTAATTCTGATGTTTCAGAAGAAACTCGAAAAGAATGGGAAAAAGAATTCTCTGAAGAAAATGTAGAATTTTTAGTTTTACCAAGTGATGACGTCAAAGAAACCATTCTTGACTTTATTCTTTACAAAGACATTGATGTTTTAACCACAATTACACATAAACGCTCATTCTTTGAAAGTCTATTTGATTCAAGTTTTTCAAAAAAGATTGCCAAAGAAGTAACCATTCCAATTTTGGTTATGCATGAAGATTAAATAGCAATAGTGATGATTTTGTGACTTAAAAGCTATATTTGTATTTCAACCAAAATAATAGAATGAAAGCATATCCAGACAACGTTACAAAATACTCAGAACTCTATAATAAAACCAACAAAAAATACAACAGCATAAGTCTTTTGAGACTATTAAGTATTTTCCTTTTCTTGTTTTTTATGTTTTATTACATCAAGACAGATCAAATACTTTATGTTACTCTAGCTGTTTTATCTTTTGCTGGTTTTATTTTTTTTATGAGAATACACTCGAGAGTGTCATTTCAAAGATTGCTTGCAGAAACACTTTTAAAAATTAATCAGAACGAAATTGCTTTTCTAAAAAGAGAAAAAACACCTTTTGAAAATGGAGCTGAATTTATCGATTTTCAACATCCGTATGCTTACGATTTGGATATTTTTGGAGATCATTCTTTATTTCAAAACCTAAACAGAACAGCTTCTTTTATCGGAAAAAAAACACTTGCGGAGTTATTGCTGCACACGCTGCCTGAAACTGAAATTTTAGAAAATCAGCAAGCAATAAACGAATTGAAAACTAAAATTGATTGGAGACAGGAATTTCAGGCTTTAGCAATCTTAAGTCAAGATTCCAAACAATCTTATGAAGCGATAAAACATTGGACTTCTTTTACAAACAACTCATTACCTAAAGTTTTAGTAGCATTATCATTTATTCTTCCAGTAACATTTTTTGGATTTCTGGCTACGTACTTTATTACATCTAAAACCATTATACTTTCTTATTTAACGTATGTTTTTATTGCCAATTTAATTGTTTTAGGAAGAGCCGTAAAGAGAATTCAATCGGAAATAGCAAAAGCTGATAATGTCGCCAACATCATAAAGCAATACAGTTTATTGATTGAAAAAATTGAACATGAATCTTTCCAATCTAAGAAACTAATTCGCTTACAAGAACAGCTTAACTTTAAGAATGCAAAAGCGAGTCAACATTTAAAACAGCTTTCTGAGTTATTTTCAAGAATGGATACGATAAATAACTTTGTAACAGCTACTTTATTTAACGGAACATTCTTATTTAATCTGCATGTTTTAAAGGCACTTTTAAAATGGAAAGAAGATTATGCGTCAGAAATGAATCATTGGGTTTCTATAATTGGCGAAATTGAAGCGTTAAATAGTCTAGCTAATCTAGCTTACAACAATGAAGATTTCGTTTTTCCTGAAATCAATTCTGATTATAAAATCGAGTTTAAAAATCTAAGCCATCCGTTATTGAACCCCGCGACAAGAGTTGGAAATGACACTCAATTTCATCCACAATCTTTTGTGATTTTGACCGGATCTAATATGTCTGGGAAAAGTACATTTTTAAGAAGTTTAGGAATCAATATGGTATTGAGCGGAATTGGTTCAGTTATTTGTGCATCAGAAGCTAAAGTTCATCCACTTCCAGTATTAGTTTCAATGCGATTATCCGATTCTTTATCAGATTCTGAGTCATATTTCTTTGCTGAAATCAAACGTTTAAAACAGATCATGGATGCGCTTGAAAATCAGCCTGCTTTTGTTTTATTAGATGAGATTTTAAGAGGAACAAATTCAGACGATAAAAGAAACGGAACAATTGAAGTAGTGAAGAAAATAATTTCTAAAAAAGCAATTGGTGCAATCGCAACTCACGACATAGAAGTTTGTCTAACTACAAATGAATATCCTGAAATTTTAACCAATCAATGTTTCGAAGTTGAGATCCAAAACAACGATTTACATTTTGATTACAAACTCCGAAACGGAATCTGTAAAAACAAAAGCGCAACATTCTTAATGCAGAAAATGGGGGTTATTTAATTGTTAATTGTAAATGGTGAATTATTAATTATTTTCTGTACGCAAAGAAGACATTCACAATTCACCATTTACAATTAACAATTAATTTTCCTCGTACATTTCCATCCACAAACGGGTTTCTTCCAAATCGAGTTCTTTTTCTATTTTGCGGAAGATTTCTTCATTGACAGAACCAAATTTATGCATCGATTCTAATTTTGCTCGTTCTACATTCAATAGATCAATTTGGATTTTAGTGAAATCATTGAAAATTTCACCGCCAAGAAGTTTTCCATTTCCGAAGAAATTAGCTGGAAGTTCTGTCTTTTGCAAACGGTTGAATTTTACTTCGTATTTGCTTTTAATATTATGAAGCAACTCATCATTCAGTAAAGAAAAATTATCTTCTATATGTGCGATCGTTTCTGAAACAATAACATTTCGAATGTTATATTCTTCGGCAAGTATCGAATAACGTTCAATTTTTAGTTTCTTAATCAACCATGGAAGCGTAAGACCTTGTATAACCAAAGTCGACAGAATAACACAGAAAACTAAGTATATAATTAGATTTCGAAGCGGAAATTCTTCTGTTTTATTCAACATTAACGGAAGTGCCAAAGCCGCAGCCATAGAAACCACACCTCGCATTCCCGACCATCCGAAAATGATCATGTTTCGATAATCAAATTGTTCTTTTTCTCGAATCTTTTTACTAATTACCCGAGGAAGAATTGTAGCGGGAATAACCCATAAAAAACGAACTAAAATCACTACAATACTTATAACTGCTCCCCAAATGAACAACGAACTGCCAGAATAATTACTTATTCCTGCAATGATTTGCCTTAACTGAAGTCCAATTAAAATAAAGATTAAACCGTTCAGAATGTTATTTAAAACATCCCAAATTGTATTCGTCATAATTCGGCTTTCATGCGAAAAAATAGTTCCTGATCTTGCTGCCAAAAAAAGACCTGTTGTTACCACAGCCAAAACTCCAGAACCTTCAAAATGTTCGGCCAGAAGATACGATGCAAATGGCGTCAATAATGTAAGTGTTACTTCGATAATATCATCACAAACAAATCTTTTATGGATATAATACATAATATAACCAACAGCCAAACCTATTGCTATACCCAGAACCGACATTAATACAAAATTCAATCCTGCCTGCCACAAAACAAAATTTCCTGCTGTGATTGCCGTAAGCGCATATTTATAGGCAACCAGACCACTTGCATCGTTTACTAAACTTTCTCCTTCTAGGATCGCAATTAACCTCGGATTAAGCCCTAACCCTTTTGTAATGGCCGTTGCCGAAACAGCATCGGGAGGAGAAACAATAGCACCAAGCAAAAAAGCTAACGGCCAAGACATATCATCAATAAGCCAATGTGCTGAAACAGCAACAAGTCCTGTTGTAAAAAAAACCAAACCCACAGCTGCAAAAGTTATCGGACGTATGGACTGCTTAAAATCTGACCAGCTTGTATGCCATGCTGCATGATACAAAAGAGGCGGCAAAAATATAATAAATACAATTTCTGGACTCAAAGCAATTACAGGAAGTCCAGGAACAACACTAATAACAACGCCACATAAAACCAAAACAATAGGAATCGGAAAATTATATCTTTTACTAACAAGGCTAAGAAAAGCCACACCGAAAAGCAGCATTATGATTACGGTAATATTATCCATTTGAGATGGTTTTGATTAGATTTTGATTTATGGAATTTGGGTACTAAATTAAGATTTTATGACAACTAAATTAAAAAAATAGAATACCAATTTATTGACTTATGTCAAACTTTTTGGCTTTAAACAACTTTAGATTTGCTTCTTATTATTTCTAAAAAGGTTTTATGACAAGTACAGAATTAAGTCCGTTAATACAATTTGGAATTTCGAGTAAAGAACGTGTAGAAAATGCTTTGCAACAGCTTAAAAACGGAAAAGGCGTTTTGGTAACCGATGATGAAAACCGAGAAAATGAGGGTGATCTTATATTTTCTGCACAACACATAACTGTTCAGGATATGGCACTAATGATTCGCGAATGCAGCGGCATTGTCTGCCTTTGCCTTACGAATGAAAAAGCTGATGAATTGGAACTTCCATACATGGTAAAAGAAAACACAAGCAGTTTTCAGACTCCTTTCACGATAACAATTGAAGCCAGAAACGGAGTTACAACTGGAGTTTCTGCACAAGATCGCGTTACAACTATCAAAACAGCTATTGCAGCAAACGCAAAACCAGAAGATTTAGCAAAACCTGGGCATATTTTTCCTCTTAGAGCAAACAACAAAGGCGTCCTAGGAAGAAACGGTCACACCGAAGGAAGTGTCGATTTAATGAAATTGGCTGGCTTACAACCAGAAGCTGTTCTTTGCGAATTGATGAACGAAGACGGAAGCATGGCAAAACTAGACAAAATTGTTAGCTTTGCACAAGAACACGACTTAGTGGTTTTATCAATCGAAGATATTATTTACTACCGCAAATTCGTTAGAGATTATAACTAAATGATATACGAACAGCTTGGCAATTCTATTCGAAAAAGCATTAACGTTTCTGATGAAGATTTAGAAACCATTCTTTCCTATTTTAAACTCATCAAAAAAGGAAAAAATGAGATTTTGCTGGCTCAAGGTCAAATAAGTCAAGAAACATTTTTTGTTGCAAAAGGCTGTTTGAGAATCTTTTTTATTAATGAAGAAGGAAAAGATGCTACGAGATATATTGCTTTCGAAAATCAATTTGCAACAGCTTTAGTTAGTTTTATCACCAAAATGCCAGCGTTAGAAAATATTCAGGTTGTGGAGAAATCGGAATTGCTTTCTATTTCTCACGAAGATTTTAATCATTTAATGAAAATTATTCCGCAATGGCGTGAGTTCTACAGTAATTATCTTGAGAAAGCGTATGTAAATAATGCCAATCGTTTAATGTCATTTACCACAATGGATGCTTTGGAAAGATACAATCAACTTTTGAAAATAAATCCTGCGATTGTAAAAAGATTACCGAATAAAATTGTGGCTTCTTATATTAATATTTCTCAAGAAACTTTGAGTAGATTGAAGTCTAAGGTTTAAGTTTAGTTTGATTGCGGAGTTACTTGCGGAAATGTGCTTCGCCAATTCGCTATTGCTCGGGTCTCCTTCGTCGACATGACAAAACTATATGGAAAATCTTTGTGGATTTTCGCGTGTGATTCCTCGTTCCTCGGAATGACAAGTAGTACAAATAAAAAAAGCCGAATCTAAATTTAGATTCGGCTTTATGATTTTTATGATTCACAACTACTGCAAGAAACAAGACTAGTTACCAATTCTTTCGAAACACTTTGGCTTCTTTGGTAATATAAACTTTTCACTCCTTGTTGCCAAGCTTCAATCATCAAACGGTTTACATCTTTGATTGCCAATTCTGCTGGAATATTAAGATTTAAACTTTGTCCTTGATCAACAAATTTCTGACGAATTCCTGCTTGCTGTACAATTTCTAACTGGCTAATTTCTTTAAACGTTTTAAAAACATCTTTTTCAGTTTGTGTCAGCTGTTCCATGTGCTGCACACTTCCTCCGTTTAGCATTATTCCTCTCCAAACTTCTTCGTTGTCTAGCCCTTTTTCTTCAAGCAATTTTTTAAGGTATTTGTTTTTACGCATAAAGTTACCTTTACTCAATCCTGCTTTATAATAGTTACTGCTAAAAGGTTCGATTCCTGGTGAAGTTTGCCCTAAAATTGCAGAAGATGAAGTTGTTGGCGCAATTGCCATTGTGGTTGTATTACGTCTTCCGTAACCTTTTAGCAATTCTGGTTCACCATAAATTCTAGCCAATTCTTGACTAGCTTTATCTGCTTTATCGCTAATATGTTTGAAAATCTCCGTTGTTTTCATTTTAGCTTCCATTCCTTCAAACGGAATCATATTTTTCTGCAAATAAGAATGCCATCCTAAAACTCCTAAACCAAGTGCACGGTGTCTTTTAGCAAATTTATTCGCTGCAGAAAGATAATAGTTACCTTCAGTTTTTTCAATAAATTCCTGTAAAACAGCATCTAAGAAAAAGATCGCCAATTTTACCGCTTCAGTATCTTTCCATTCTTCATATAATTCTAAGTTCATAGAAGATAAACAGCAGATAAATGATTCATCATGCGTAGACGGAAGCATAATCTCACTGCATAAATTACTTGCGTTGATTCTTAGATTCTGATCTTTATAAACTTGCGGCTTATTTTTATTTACGTTATCACTAAAGAAAATATAAGGCAAACCTTTTTGCTGACGGCTTTCTAATACTTTTGCCCAAATCTGTCTTTTCTCGCCATCACCATCAATCATTTCCTGCATCCAATAATCTGGCACACAGATTCCGGTAAACAAATTCTGAATCGGATTTCCAATGCTTTTAATTTTCAAAAACTCTTCAATATCTGGATGGTCAATATCTAAATAAGCTGCAAATGCACCACGACGAACTCCACCTTGAGAAATCGTGTCCATTGCCGTATCAAAAAGCTTCATGAAACTTACTGCTCCACTACTCTTTCCGTTATCAGTTACAGCACTTCCGCGTTCGCGTAATTCACCAAAATAACCAGAAGTTCCTCCACCAATTTTAGTCTGCATAATTACTTCACCCAGTTTATGTGTAATTCCTTCAATCTTGTCTGGAACATGAACATTAAAACAAGAAATCGGCAAACCTCTTTCTGTTCCCATATTGGCCCAAACTGGCGAACTTATGCTCATCCAACCTCTTTCGATCATTTCCATGAAAGATTCTTTCAATTCTGGTTTGTACAGCCTTTTCGCTGCAGCGGTACAAATTCTATCGATTGCCCCTTCTACAGTTTCTCCTTTTAAAAGATAGCCACGATTTAAAATCTGTTCACTTTCAGAATTTTTCCACCACATTTTACTATCGTTTTGCGGTTCAAAATTAGTATTTGCTGAGTTTGTGTCTGTCGTATTCATAAGTATTCTGGGCTTGTATTAAAAAAGATCGTTTGCTGTAATGCTTTTATCGTGTTTTGTATATTCTACTGGACGTTTTGCAAAGAAATCGTCTAAACTGTTTGCAAAAACCTCTTCTTCAAACCAAGTCATTTTTGAATATTCTTCTGGAGCCACATTAAAAATAGTTTCAATATTAATTTGTTTTAAGCTCTCGTCAATTCTAAATTTCATGAAGTTTACTAAATCTTCTTTATTTATGGTTTCTATCGCTCCATCCTCAAAAATCCAGTCCAAAATAGCAGCTTCAACACTAATAGATTCTTTTACTGTTTCTCTAATTAACTCTAAAGTTTCTGCATCAAAATATTCTGGAAACTCTTCACGAATTTTATTAATGATATAGATTCCGCCATTGGCATGAATCTGCTCATCTATTGAAGTCCAAGCAATAATATTGCTCACATTTTTCATATAACCTTTGAATCTTGTGAAAGACAGCAAAATGGCAAACTGACTAAACAAAGACACATTCTCAATCAAGATACTGAACAAAATCAGCGAAACCATATATTTTCTGTTATCCTGAGATTTGGTGTCTTTAAGCACATTCGAAAGATAATCTACACGTCTGCGAATTACAGGAACATCCAATAGTTTTTCGAATTCGTCATTATATCCTAAAACTTCCAGCAAACGAGAATATGCTTCTGAATGTCTAAATTCACATTCCGCAAAAGTAGTTCCCAAACCGTTAAATTCAGGTTTCGGAAAATGCTCATATATATTACCCCAAAAACTTTTTACAGCTACCTCAATCTGTGCAATTGCCAACAAACTATTTTTAATTGCTGTTTTTTCTGCCAGATTTAAATGTGCATGAAAATCTTGCGTGTCGGCAGTAAAGTCTACTTCGGTGTGTACCCAGTACGCTTTATTGATCGCTTCGGTAAATTGCAGAACCTCAGGATACTCAAAAGGTTTGTAATTGATTCTTTTATCAAAAATTGACATATATATAGAGTTTTAAGTGACTATTTTAGAGACAGAAATATGAGCGCTTAAATTGGGGAGGGATTAGCGTGATTTCTATAATTACAAATTTAACCTACAGTTATTCTTTTGTTCCATTTTAGATGTTAAAAATCCATCCAATTATCAACAGTTTTAAAACTTCAAAAATTCGGTATGACTCAAATTTTATCAACATGAAAATAATGTTCTGTAATTCACATTGAACTAGCATTTTCCCTAAAATTAATATCAAGTTATCAACATCAAAAAATGGGCTTTTTGAAGGCAGAAATATAAACAGTTATCAACATTATGCTTTTGAAATTAGAAATTTGAAGAGGAATCTAGCGCGAAAAAAACGCTAGTTATTAATAATTATTCTAAATAATGTTTTGCACTTCAAAAATATAACCACCTTTATTACAACAAATTAACACATAAGCATTATTAAAAAACTTTAAAATCGAAAGGAAAACAACAGAACAGGGCTGAAGAATCTACCAAAATTTCATTTCCAAAAGTTTTAACATCAAAAAAGAGGAAGAAGCAAAAATTCCTTCTTGAAAAGACAACTTTTTCTCTTGGAAAAGAGACTTTCATTATGGTTCAAAAACGAACAAGATTAAAACAAAATTAAAATTTACTTAGGCAATTCTTAATTTTAAGAAAAACTAAAGCCGAAATGCCTTTTTACAGCAAATTATTCTTGCTTTAAGAATATTAATTTTTACATTTGCTTTTATTTTTATTTATTCTAAATAGATTAAAAATATTTCCCAAAATAAAATCAATCTTGAACAATTCTATAACCATAAATTATCGAAATATGAAAAAGAACCTTTTTGTTTCTTTTGCATTTGCTGCTACTTTATTTGTAAGTGCCCAACAAAAAAACTCCTTGTTAGATGCCGCTTTCTGGAAAACTTCTCCAACTGTTGAAACGGTTCAATCAGAAATCTCTAAAGGAAATAATCCAGCTGAAGCCAATGCCAATGCATTTGACGTTACTACTTTGGCTATTAATAATGACGCGCCTTTTGCAACTATCAAATTTTTGGTAGAACAGCCTGGAAATTCCGTTACAAAATTAACTCACGATAATCGTATCTATCTGCACTGGGCAGCTTATAGAGGAAATACAGAATTAGTACAATATTTAATTTCTAAAGGTTCTGATGTAAATTATGAAGACAGCCACGGAACTGCTCCTGCAGATTTTGCTGCTTCAAACGGACAGTCAGCTCCAGCAATGTACGATGCTTTCTTTAAAGCTGGACTTAATCCGACAAAAAAATATGCTAATGGGTCAAACCTTTTACTTTTAGCTATTGCTTCTGATAAAGATTTAAAAGCTGCCGAATATTTTTCGACTAAAGGAATGTCTTTAAAAGATGTGGATAATGATGGAAATACTGCTTTTACATATGCAGCGAGATCAGGAAATATTCCGCTTTTAAAGAAACTTCTAGAAAAAGGAATTAAACCAACAGATGATGCACTTTTATTTGCCGCACAAGGAAGCAGAAGAGATGCAAATACTCTTGAAACTTACAAATATTTGGTTGAAGAAGTAAAAATTAAAGCAACTGCTCAAAACAAAGCCGGACAAAATGTATTCCATTTCTTGGCAGGAAAACCAAATCAGACAGAAATTATTCAATATTTCTTAGCAAAAGGTGTTGATGTTAATAAAGCAGATAAAGAAGGAAATACACCATTAATGACTGCAGCTGCGGCAAGAGATGTGGCAGCTTTGGAACTTTTTCTTCCAAAAGCTAAAAACATAAATGTACAAAATCTAAAAGGAGAATCTGCTTTGACATTTGCTGTAAAAAACGGATCTCCAGAAGCGGTAAATTTACTTTTATCAAAAGGCGCTGATGTAAACGTAAAAGATAAAGACGGAAACAATTTAGGTGTTTATTTGGTACAATCTTATCGTCCGGCAGGAAGAGAGAAAGCGGCAACAGATCCTTTTGATGCAAAAGCAAAACTACTTCAAGATAAAGGTTTAAACTTAGCGGTTCCTCAAAAAGATGGAAATACTTTATATCATTTAGCGATCACTAAAAATGATGTTTCTCTTCTTAAAAAAATTACCGATTTAAAAGTAGACATCAATGCTAAAAACAAAGACGGTTTAACAGCTTTACACAGAGCGGCAATGACTTCTAAAGATGATGCTATCTTGAAATATCTAGTTTCAGCTGGCGCTAAAAAAGACATCAGCACAGAATTTGACGAAACTGCTTATGCTTTAGCAAAAGAAAATGAACTGCTTACAAAAAATAATATCTCAGTTGAGTTTTTAAAATAACTTTCAATAATTATGAGTTTTGAGTTATGAATTATGAGTTGAAAATTCAAGCCGTAATTAATAACTTAAAACTCTTAATTCAAAATTCATAACTTATAATTCATAATTTAATTTCATGAAATCAATATTAAAAATTGCTCTTACAAGCGCTTTTATCTTTTTAGTTTCTTTCCAATCTCAGGCACAATCGAGCAAGTATAAAATCATGCTTCAAATGAACAACTATATGGGAGAAGGTGCTTATATCGTTGTTTCTCTTGTTAATTCAGCTGGTGAGTACGAAAAAACGCTTTATGTAATGGGCGATGACAAAAAATGGTACAAATCACTAAAAGAATGGAACAAATTCCATACCCAGAAAAATGATGATATCAGCGCTAAAACTGGAGCTTCTGTAACTGGTGGAGACCGCAGTGTAACAACAATCGAAATCGAAAATTCTAAAATCAATAAAGGATATAAACTTCGTTTTGAGTCGGCTGTTGAAGATCAGAAATATTATGTGAGCGATCTTGAAGTTCCGCTTACAACTGAAGGTCTAGCTGAAAAAACAGACGGTAAAGGTTACATCAAATATGTAAGGTTAAACAAAATATAATCTTAAGCACATTATTTTTTAACCTTATAATGAGTACAAATTTTATTTTTGTGCTTAGAATTAAAATATGAGCTTTGTCATTGTTTTAAACTTTGACAAAGCTTTAAACGTTTTATAATAGAATACACTCAATGACTCTTTCTTTCTGGCGTTACGCACACTTGGCTTTGGCCCTGTTTTCTTCTATTTTTTTGCTTTTGGCTTCGGTAACCGGAATTATTCTGGCAGTCGATGCAGTTCAGGAAAAAACACTTCCGTACAAAGCTGAAAATTTTAATGAAATAACTTTGGGAGAAACCCTTCCTGTTCTAAAGAAAGCGTACCCAGAAATTACCGAATTAAGTGTCGATTACAATCAGTTTGTAACGCTTCAGGCTATTGATGCCGATGGAAATGATGTTAAGGCATACATTGATCCAAAAACAGGAAAAGCATTAGGAACTCCTGCAAAGAAAACCGAATTCATAAATTGGATTACGAGTTTACACCGTTCGCTGTTTCTTCATGAAGTAGGGCGCTTTTTTGTGGGCGTCATTTCTTTTTGTTTGTTATTAATCGCTATTTCAGGTTTTGTGCTAGTTCTAAAAAGACAGCGCGGCATCAGAAATTTCTTTTCTAAAATAATCAAAGAATATTTTGCTCAATATTACCATGTTCTTTTAGGAAGATTGGCTCTTATTCCTATTTTGATTATTGCACTTACAGGTACCTATTTATCGCTCGAAAGATTCAACTTTTTTATGGGTGAAGAAAAAGCAAAACCTGTAAAAACAGCACTTTCAGAAAACGCCAAAACAGTTTCGGTTTTCAATACCACTTTATTATCTGAAGTAAAAAAAATCGAATTCCCTTTTACAGATGATCCCGAAGAATATTATATCATTGAAACAAAAGACCGCGAGATTGAAGTCAATCAGGTTACAGGCGCTATAATTTCTGAAAAACGTTCTCCAATGACAGTTCAATTTGCCGCATTAAGTCTTGATCTTCATACGGGAAGAATTAACGGAATCTGGGCTGTAATCTTAGCAATTGCGTGTATCAACATTCTATTCTTTATTTATTCTGGTTTTGCGATTACTCTGAAAAGAAGATCTAGCCGAATTAAAAATAAATTTAAAGCAAGCGAGAGTAATTTTATCTTTTTAATCGGTTCCGAAAACGGAAGCACTTTCCGATTTGCCAATGCGATTCAGAAGCAATTAATTGAGAATGGACAAAAAGTCTTTGTAAGCGAACTGAATAAATTTACAGCTTATCCAAAGGCTGAACATATTGTTGTTTTCACTTCAACTCATGGTTTGGGTGATGCGCCTTCTAACGGAACACAATTCAAAACATTAATAGAAAAACAAAATCAAGATCAGAACATTAATTTCTCTGTGGTTGGTTTTGGCTCAAAATCGTATCCAGATTTTTGCCAATTTGCAATTGAAATAGATCAGCTTCTAGGAAAACAAAATTGGGCAGATCGTTATTTAGATTTGAAAACTGTCAATGATAAATCGGCTGTTGAATTTGTAGAATGGGTGAAATTATGGAGCGAAAAAACGGGAATTCCGCTGGCAACAACTCCATCGCTATATAATCATATTCCAAAAGGTTTACAGAAATTAATGGTTTTAGACAAAACGCCAATTTCTGATACCGAACATACTTTCATTCTGACTTTAAGAGCAAGTGCAAGAGTTAAATTCAGTTCTGGCGATTTATTGGCTATTTATCCTGCCAACGATTCTAGAGAACGCCTCTACTCTATCGGAAATCATTCTGGAAATATTCAATTGGTTGTAAAATTGCATCCAAACGGATTAGGTTCTGGTTTTTTAAATTCGTTAGAACCAGGAAATGTCATAAAAGCTCAGATTGTAAAAAATCCTGCTTTTCATCTTCCTAAAAAAGCTTCAAAAGTTGCTTTTATTTCTAACGGAACAGGAATTGCTCCTTTCTTAGGAATGATCGAACAGAATAAAGCTAAACAAGAACTTCATTTGTACAGCGGATTTAGAATGGAAACGCCAACATTAATGGCGTATAAAAAGTTCGCTGGAATCATGATTCAAAAAGAACATCTGGATGATTTTCATGTGGCGCTATCTCGTGAAGCTGAACATATTTATGTAATGGATTTGATTAAAAGAGATTCTATTTTCTTTGTGAATTTATTAAACAAAGGCGGTGTCATTATGATTTGTGGTTCGCTTGCCATGCAGAAAGATGTTGAAGCTATTTTGAGTGAAATGTGTTTGGCAAAAGGATTAAAAACGCTCTCTGAATATAAAGCCAATAAACAATTTTTAACGGATTGCTATTAGTGGCTAATTGTTAATTGTTAATTGTTAATTGTTAATTGTTGATTTAGATGACGTACAAATCCCAGAGGGATGACATATTTATAGATTTAATTTTATCCGCATATAGCCAAAGCCCCAGAGGGGCGACATACATAATCTAAAGATATCGCTCCTCTGGAGCTTTATTTTCCGTTATCAATCTATTATCTATAAATATTTTGCTCCTCTGGAGCTTTATTCATAGGTGTCAAATCTATTTCTATAAATATTACGCTCCTACGGAGCCTTTTTAAAACGCTATAAAAAGATTTTCATGCATAAATTATTTTCCTATAAAACTTCATTGTTTTTTGTAATTGTTTGCTGTGTATCTGCACATTCGCAAGTATTACGAAAAAGAACAACGCTTTTGATGGGCGGACGTTTTGATATTTCTATTGTAGACAAAGATTCTCTTTCGGCAGAAAAAAATATAGATGAAGTTATTGCCGAAATTACCCGAATTGAATATTTAATCTCCGATTGGAAACCGACTTCTCAAGTTTCTGAAGTCAATCAGAATGCTGGAATAAAACCTGTAAAAGTCGATCGCGAAGTTTTTGAATTGACTAAAAGAGCCATCAAATTTTCTGAAATCACAAACGGCGGTTTTGACATCAGTTTTGCGGCAATGGATAGGATTTGGAAATTTGACGGTTCGATGACGGAAATGCCTTCGGCGGAAGCCATAAAAAAATCGGTAGAAAAAGTTGGCTATAAAAATATTATCCTAGACAGCACAGAATCGACTATTTTCTTAAAATTAAAAGGAATGAAAATTGGATTCGGCGCTTTAGGTGAAGGTTATGCAACCGATAAATGCCGTGCGATAATGATTGCAAAAGGCGTTCAGGCAGGAATTATAAATGGTTCTGGAGATATGAGCACTTGGGGAAAACAACCCAACGGAAAAGATTGGAAAATCGGAATCACAAATCCGTTTAAGCCTGAAAAGATTTTGGCAGCTGTTCCTTTAATCGACGGTGCTGTTACGACTTCGGGCAGTTATGAAAAATTTGTAGTTTTTAACGGAAAACGTTATTCGCATATTATAAATCCTGCAACAGGTTATCCTGCCACTGGTTTATGCAGTGTAACAGTTTTTGGTCCAAACGCTGAAACCGCCAACGGATTAAGTACTTCTATGATGATTTTAGGTCAGAAAGAAGGCTTGCTTTTACTTCAAAAATTCCCAGATTATAGTTGTGTAATGATTACGGATAAAGGGAAAATTATTAGGTCTAAAAACTTCTCTTATAAACTGTGATTTAATTGTTAATTATCAATTGTTAATTATGAATTCTTTTGTCTTTCTGAGCGAAGTCGAAGAATATACGCAAAGTATAGTATTGATAATTGGGACGAAATAATCTCGCAAAGTCGCTAAGACGCAAAGTTTAGTTTTCTGTCATTTCATTAGTAATAACTGACTTTGAGATAAAAAACTTTAATAGAACTTAAAACAAAACTCTCCGCCTTCGCGCCTTTGCGAGATTAAAACATTCACTTTGTGTTTATCCTTCGACTTCGCTCAGGAGGACAAAACACGAATTCCTATTCACATCTTACATTTCACATTTTACAACTCATAACTCAAAAACAACATTAAAATAACATTAGAATCTCACTTTAAATTCTAATAATCTTCTAATTGCTTTATTTAGATTAAATTTAAATTATCATATAAGTTTGCAGTCCTATAAATAGTAAACTTACATGAGAATTCTTTACGCTCTCTTTTTTATGATGACTTTTTCCGGGTGGTCTCAAACCGGAAAAATTACAGGAAAAGTCTATTTTGCCAATAATGAAACTGCTTTTGGAGCATCGGTTCAAATAACAGGAACCAAGAAGTTTGTTGTCGTTGACAATGATGGTCAATTTGAAATAAAAGGTTTGGCTTACGGAAGTTACGATTTGGAAATTTCTTCGATGGAAGCTAAACCAAAAAAAGTAAACATATCTGTAAATCGTCCATCTCATCAAATCAATATTGCATTAGAAAAAATAACAGATCCCAAAGCGCTTAAAGAAGTTAAAATTGAAAAGAAAACGTTCAAAAAAGACATTATAGAAAAAGGATTTGCGGTAAATGTTATCGAAACGCAAGAAGCGGCAAAAAGAAATCTGCAAACCAACGATTTATTGGATCGTTCTGGAGGTGTGAGAATCAGGCAAAATGGAGGATTGGGTTCTGCTGTAACGTACAATATTAACGGAATGTCTGGAAATGCTATTCGAATTTTCATTGACGGAGTTCCGATTCAGACTTACGGCGCTTCTTTCAGTTTAAATAGTATTCCGCCCGCTTTAATTGAAAGAATTGAGGTTTTTAAAGGAGTTGTTCCCGCTTATTTAGCTGATGATTCACTTGGAGGCGCAATCAATGTGGTTTTAAAGAAAGGAGCAAAAAATAGTCTAAACGCTTCTGTTTCTTACGGATCATTCAATACCGTGCAATCGAATGTGAATGCTTCTTACAGAGACAAAAACGGATTCACTGTAAAAGCAAATGCATTTCAGAATTACTCGGATAATGATTATGAAGTTTGGGGAAAATGGGTTTACAATATCGCTCCAAATGGACGTTACGAATACATTCGTGCGAAGAGATTTGAGAGTATGTATCGTTCTTTTGGGGGACGATTAGAAGCTGGTTTTACCAATGTCGATTGGGCAGATAATCTACTTATCAGCTACAATGGTTCGCAAGATTTTAATCAGATTCAGCACGGACAATACATGACCAAACCTTATAAAGGACGTTTTAGTGAATCGGCTGCCAATGTTTTTAGCTTGAATTATAGCAAAAAAGACTTTCTAATTAAAAACCTAGATTTTTCTCTTATTTCTGTTTACAGTCACAGAAACGATGTGATAAATGATACAGTAAAATGGAACTACAACTGGAATGGCGAAAAAGCGTTGGGTCTCTATGGCCAGCCAATTTTAACCAATACTGGAGCCCAACAGGGCGCGCCAACCATCAATCATATGAGATCGGATATTTTTAATACTCGAGCTGGTTTAAGTTATGCAATTACTGAAAATCATAAGGTTTTGGTAAATGTTATGACTTACATTCTTGATCGAAATGATTATGATGAAATGCAGCCAGAAATTACTAGAAACTTTATAATTACAAGAGATTTAGCTAAAACCATTTCTTCATTTGCTTATGAAATGACGGCGTTTCAATCTCGATTGAGAGCGAATCTTTTTGTAAAAAATTACAATCTGAAAAATGAACAAAGAGATCCGCAAGTTGTAACTCAAAACGGGCAAAATGTAGTAAACGAAGTCATTACCTCTAAAAAAACCAATTATACAGGTTATGGAATGGCAACTTCGTACTCTATTCTGCCAAAAGTTATGGTTATGGCTTCTGCTGAGAAGGCAATCAGACTTCCTTCTGAAAATGAAATATTTGGTAATCCTGGAGAAAACATCATCAGCAATTCTAACCTAAAACCAGAACAGAGCAATAATTTTAATGCTGGTCTTCGTTTTGGTCCATACGAAATTAACCATCACAAATTTACTGTTTCAGGAAATGCTTTCTGGAGAAATACTGAAGACAAAATTGTACGTCAGATTAGCGATCGTGTAAACGAAGCGATTCAAGCTTCACCTTTCGTAAACTTAGGAAAAGCGCAATCTGTGGGTTTTGAAGCTTCTTTTCAATACTCTTTCAACAATCGTTTTTTTGCGGGAATGAATCTTTCAAAATTCAATTCGCTGTTTAAAGATAAATATGATAAAAACGGAAACGTTCTTCCGAACTATAATAAACAGCTTCCAAATGAGCCTTTCTTTAATTTAAACGGAAATCTTCAATACAATTTTAGAAATGTAATTCAGAGCAAATCAGAGCTTAATTTATATTACTACTGCGGTTATGTTGCGCCATTTTATACTTCATGGCTAGAAACCGACAGAACCACTGCACAGTTTCCACAGGATTTAGGTTTGAGTTATGTTTTTCCAAACAAGCAGATCACAGTAAGTTTTGATGCAAGAAATGTTTTTGACGAACAGGTTTATGACAATTTTGCGGCTCAAAAGCCTGGAAGAGCCTTTTATGTAAAACTCAATTATACTTTAAATAAATTTTAATCATTCAATACATAACTAATTTTTAAATGCAATAAAAATGAAAAAAAACACATTTAAATTATTTACCTCTAGCTTGCTAGTTGGTGCATTTGCATTGACTACAGCTTGCAGCAGCGACGATAACATAAATACTGAACCTGTTAACCCAGAAACAGACGGACGTTGGATTACAGTAGCTGGAGCAGTAATGCAGACAGATCCAGGAGACGGAAATGGTGGTACAAAAGTGTACGCTATTAGTAAAGCGAATGCTATAGATCCTAATTTTTCTGTAAATGTTTACGATCAAGGTGTACCGGTTCAATCTAGCAGAACGGCGCGTTTACAATCTTCTGTTGACGGAACTACGCTTTTCAACATTACTTATACGGGTGCAAATGGTGGAGAATTTATGACCTACAAAGTAAATGGAGGAAACAATTTTGCACAATCTGATGCTAAAGTAAATATTTCTCAATATGCGGGCACTTCTCCAAGATGGGTAAAACTTTTTGACGGAGATAAAACAGGTGTTGCAGTAAACATTGCTACTCCAATTGTTAGTGTAAACGAAGACAAATCATATAAAAATACAAGAGGAAAAGCGACTGTTTTATCTCTAGACATGAAACAGACTTTAATCTCTGCTTACAAACAATATGATATTCCATTGACTGCTGAAGAAGAAGCGCAAGGACACCATATTTTCCGTTTAGATGCTCCAACATTAAACAAAGCGGGCAACAAATTGATCATTGGAACTTGGATGCGTAAAACAAACATAACTAACCCAAAAGAAAACGAAAGTTCATTTACTCGTTTAGGTTCAAAATCTGTTGTGGTAGATTATCCTTCTTTAGAAAATCCAGTGGTAATTACTTCAAAAGTTGCTTTTGGTGATACTAGCGGATACAGAAGTTTTAACAGCTTTGTAGCTACTGACGGAAACATTTACCAAGCAACACAAAGAGATACTCAAAAAGGTTCTTATATCTTAAAAATCAACCAAAACAATCAATACGATGACAATTATGTATTTAGTTTAGATACTGCTTTAGGAGTAAAAGGAAGCTATATTGACGCTTGGAGATATGTTGGAAACGGAATTGCTTATGCGGTTTATACTTTTGAAGGTACGAATCAAGGTTATGTAGCAAGACTTGATTTGAATGCTAGAACAGCACAAAAAGTTGAAGGTATTGATTATGATGCTGACTTAGATTTTGGACAATACCAAGGTTTTGTTGTTGATGGAAACAGCTTCTACATTGCTGTTACTCCAGTTGGAAAAGACGGTAACATTTATGTAATTGATATTCCTTCTGGAAAAGTTACTAAGGGTGCCAAATTATTGAACAAACCAGGAAACCACTACATTGGTGTATTCTAAAAATATACGACTGTAAAAACAGTCCGTAAAAATTCATCACTTGAGTTTTTTTTTAATCGAACATTCCGCTTCTATTTATAGCAAGCGGAATGTTTTTTTATGATTAAAATTTTGAAGCAATTATTATTTAGACTTTAAATAAAAGACGGCGTCTATACCACTTAATAGACACCGTCTTTTCTAACAAACAAAAACTAATTAACTTAACTCATTTTGTGAAATTGAACAGGCTTTAATTTCACTAGTCGACTTAATTTATTGTATGGAATAGTGCTTTGTTTAGTTCTGTTTAATGAAAACCAAAGCTTCTTCGTAATTGGCAATTTGTATGAGTGCGTTATAAATATATTTAGCAACTAATTCGCCTCCATCTGAATTAATCAAATCAATATCATCTTCTGGCGTATGATATTGGGGATGTCCGCCTGTATGGAAACCAACTGCCGAAATGGATTCTTTGTAAAAAGAAACATGATCTGAACCGCCTACATCACCAGCATGAATAACAGGGTTTAATCCTGAGTTTTCTTGCAGCTTTTTCATTAATTCTACTCCGTTCGGAAAAGTTCCTGCGCCACCCATATAAAGTTCTTTTTTATCGTTCAATCTTCCGACCATATCCATATTGAGCATTACTTTTACAGCTTCTTTTGGAACTGGAAGATGATTGACAAAATATTTTGAACCCAGTAATCCTTCTTCTTCTCCGCTAAACGAAATAAAAATGATACTTCGTTTTGGTTTTACTTTTTGTTTTGAGATTTCTTCTAAAATGCACAGCAAAGCCGAAACTCCAGACGCATTATCATCTGCTCCGTTATGAATAGCAAAGGCTTCTTTCTTTTTACTTCCAGAACCTTGTCCGCCCCAGCCCCAGTGATCGTAATGCGCACCAATTACTATGTATTCGTTTTTCAAACTAGAATCTGAACCTTCAATGTAACCCACAACATTTTGCGTTGACACACTATCCGATTTCATTTTATTGATTCCTTCTTTAACAAATACTTTGAAAGGCTGATAATAACTATCATTGAATTGCTTTAAACCATATTTTTTAAAATACTTGAGAATATAAGCTGCTGCTTCATTGTTTCCTTTTGTTCCAACAAAACGTCCTTCTAATTTATCTGATGAAAGAAATTTGTCATGTTTGTAAAAGGTCTTAGACATGTCATTACTTTGCGCATTCAATTGAATACTCAAAAATAAAATTGCTGGAAGAAAGTGTTTTAAAGTTTGCATATTTTGTTTTACAGAATATTATAGACTAAGCTCAAAAGAAGTATGTTTAATATATTTTCGATCATAAGTATACAAAATGTGTATTCTCTTGTCTGTGGTTTGGATTATGGCTGGATAACTGAATTCTCCTTTTTCCTGTTTTTCGAGATCGAATAATTTCGTCCATTTTAAACCATCTTTAGAATATTCTACGTCCAGAAGATTTCGTCCGTTAAACCAGTCTTTTCCAATTGGCAGCGGATTATTTACTAATAAAAACAGATTTTTGTTTACTGTTAAAGCATCGATACCCGAATTGGAATTAATGACATTTATGGTATTGGTTCTAATCCAGCTTTTACCATTATCTCCAGACCAGCTCGAAACCACTTTATTGTGTTTGCTTCGAGACAGCATCTGAATATCACTCTTGCTATGAATTAAAAATGTGGGCTGAATGATATCGAAATTCTGAGTGTTTTCTACCGCTATTTTCTTCCAAGAATCTGTAGCTTCTGTATATTCTTCAACATGCACACGCCATTCGTCGGTACCTACACTTTCTGTACTGCTTCCACATAAAATTACGCCTGGAGTAGTTTCGATTGGTTTGTTTCGAATTGGACCTAAAATTCCTTCTGGAAGATATTTTGGTTCTCCCCATGTTGTTCCGTTATCTTTTGAAACCATCATAGCGCCAAACCATTCTCTCGGATTTTTTCCGATTTTATAAAACAAATACAAATTCTGGCTTTTGCTTTTAAACAAAACCGGATTCCAGCATGGCAAGGTATCTCCGTTTTTAATTAAAGGCTGAATCAGTTCTTTTGGTGCAGACCATTTTTTGTCTTTATAAGCTGAAATATAAATTCCGACATCTTTTGCTCCTTCATATTTTCCGCCAAACCAAGCTGCTAAAATTTCGTTTGGTTTGTATTCGACCAAAGTTGAGGCGTGACTATTGGTTGTAACAGGCGGATCTGCAATATAACTGCTTTCGATATTTACCGCTTTTACCTGTGCGTTTATTTCATTCGAAAAAAGAAATAAAGCCAATAGCGCTGCAACAGTATATTTTGTCTTTAAAATCATTTTATTTTGATGAAAATTAATATTGTATGTTATGAATTAAAGTTGGGGCAAAAATTCACTGGCCTTCATATAAAACAAAAGGAGAGTTACCTCTCCTTCTGCTCAAGTAACAAATCGATTGATCTATTACTTTACCAAATTAATTATTTTGTGTCCCACCAAAGTCTTGTTCCACCAGAGTCTGGACCTCCTAATTTAGAAACTCCATCTTCTACAGCCGCTTTGTTTGATGAGTACTCGTTTGTCGTGTAAATAATTCTTTTCATCAAAGATTTTCCAACTCCAGCATCTGGATTATCAGTGTTTAAAACTGGATAGATTACTTTAGCATCGCTTCTTCTTAAATCTGCCCAAGCTTCCCAAGATTCTGGGAAAATTGCTAAGTATTTCTGTACTGCAATTTGAGTTCTTTGATCAGCAGTAGATGCAGACCATGCAACTGGCAATTTAACTGGAATATCTTGTAAATCTAAAGTTGGATATACGGTCAAAATGTTTGGCAATGTTGGCAATGATGTTCCTGCAATGTAAGCGTTAACGTCAGCTGCTTCTGTAATTCCCCATTGTGCAAGCGATAATCTAATACCTGTTTCATACAAAGTTTTAGCATCTGCTCCCATATTCCATCCATTTAAAGCTCCTTCTGCTCTACTTAAATAGTTTTCTGAAGCCATGAAGATTTCAATGTTTTTAGTTTCGCTAAGTGTGTTATTAGGACCATTTCCTAAAACATTATTGTTGAATTTAGAGAATTCAGTAGTTCCGAATTGATCTTCTAAACCTCCAACTGGATTTCCTCTGTACACTCCTGAAGCAATTGGCGCAAACCATTTAGCTAAACGTGGATCGTTGTAACCAACTAAGATACTTTCCATAGAAGATGTCATTACATAACCCCAGCTGTTTACAATCATATTTAAATTGTTTGGCGTAATGTTACTTGCCTTAAAGAATGCACTTTGATCATTTGTCTGCATAACTCCAGCAGCAACCGCAGCTTCAGCCTGAGTTTTTGCATTTGCAGGATCTTTATCAGAAATTCTTAAAGCCAAACGTAATCTCATACTGTTTCCAAAGATTCTCCATTTGTCAACACTTCCTGCATAAACTCTATCATTTGGGGCAAGAGAAGCAACTGAAGTTGCAGAAGTAGAAGTTAATGTTGCATTTGCTTCGTCCAATAATTTAAAGAAATCTGCATAAATAAATTCTACGCTATCGTAAGGAACTTTATCTTTTCCGTTACCAGCTTCAGTATAAGGAATTGGTCCGTAAGCATCAACCATTTGGTTGTACATGAAAACCTTCCAGATTTTAAGAACAGCTGTAGCTTCTGCATTTCCTTGAGATGCTTTAAAAGCATTTGATAAGGCTGGAGCCGCAACAGTATAAAATCTTGTCCATCCTCTACCTTCATATCCATTTACGAAAGCATTTCTTTCTGTTCCGTATCCACAGTTTAAGTAATGGATAAAAGTTGAAGATAAAATACCTGTAGCAATACCCCAAGTACCTTGATCATCTATACCTGATGGTGATGAATAAGAACCATTGTGGATACCTGCGTACAATGCAGATGCAAATGCAGGGCCTGCCAATGTAGCATCTAACTGATCTTCAGTCAACGAATTAGGGTCTTTGTTTATTTCATCAAAATCGCCAGTACAGCTTGATAAAATCGAAACTGCCATTAATGCAACTCCTAATGTTTTTATTTTAAAACTATATTTCATGATATCTCTTTTTTAATTAAAATCCGAATTTAACATTCACTCCATAATCTCTCGTCGATGGAATGTTGAAAGATTCTATCCCTTGTAAGTTACCTGTACCTGCTCCTGCTTCTGGATCAAAGTATTTCGCTTTGTTTAAGAAGAAGAATAAATTTCTACCTACTAATGAGAAATCAACGCTTGTAAATCCTGAATTGCCCAATAAGCGTTTTGGCATTGAGTAACCAAAAACAAGCTCTCTTAATCTGATGTTTGTTGCATCATAAATAAATGGCTCTGCAATTGGAGTTCTTTGACCGATAGCTGTCCAGTATTGTTCAGCATTGATGCTTGTTGTGTTTGGAGAGTAAGTTCCGTTTCCGTTAGCTACAACACCATCTACAATGATTCCGCCATTTCTTCCTGCTAAAGTAATATCGCTAACCCCTAAACCAGCTTGTCTAGCTTGAGTGTATGAAATAACTTCACCACCAATTCTAAAGTCAACCAAGAAGCTTAAAGAGAAATCTTTGTATTTAAAGTTGTTTTTGAAACCTGCAGTCCAATCTGGATTAAAGTTACCAGCACGAACATCAAAACCATTTGTCGCTAATGGAATACCAGCACTGTTTACAATGATGTTTCCGTTTGGATCTCTTTGGAAACCTTTGATGTATAAATCACCATATTCACCACCAACAACCACTTTGCTTCTCACTAAACGTCCTTCACCAAGAACTAATTCATCTCTTCCTTCAAAGATAGATTTTACTTTAGATTTATAAGAAGCGTAGTTTGCTGTAATATCCCAAGTAAAGTTTTCTGTTTGGATTGGAGTTGCAGTAAGCGTAAGCTCGATACCTTTATTTTCAATATCTCCACCATTTACGATCGCTCTAGAATATCCAGAAGGTTCTGGTGTATTGATGTAGAAAATTTGGTTATTGGTTAAAGTATTGAAATATGTGAAATCTAAACCTAAACGATTGTTGAAAAATCTAACATCGGCACCAAACTCTGTAGAAGAAGAAATCTCTGGTTTTAAGTTTGGATTTGCTTTTGTGCTTTGTCCGTATAGCATACCACCGTTTCCTCCAATGTATGAGAATCTTTGCTGTGTTTGATAAGGATCTGTATCGTTACCCACTTGTGCATAAGAAGCTCTTAATTTAGCAAAGCTAATTACTTCAGGTAATGTAACCATATCTGAAATTACAGCAGAAAGTCCGAAAGATGGATAGAAATAATCTTGAGGCAAAGTAGAAGACCAGTCATTTCTAGCTGTTAAGTCTAAGAATAAATAGTTTCTGAAACCAATTTGACCAAATCCGTAAACAGAATTGATTCTTTTTTCTGAAGCTGTAGACGTAGATTGAACTGTTTGAACGTTTGATAACGCAAAGAAGTTTCTTTTACTTAAAACACCGCCAGAATTTAAAGCTGAACTATTTTGCTGCAATGAACTCGCACCTGCATTAAGGCCAACAGAGAAATCTCCGAATTTTTCGTTGTAAGAAAGTAAAGCATCAATGTTTAATTCGCTTACTGTCTCATAAGATTCGCTATAAGAACCCATGTTACTGTTGAAAGCTGCTGTAGCATATCTGTTTCTTACGTTTTTGTTTGTCATTTGATCTAAACCAGCTCTACCTTGCAAGCTTAACGTTTTTGTAAACTCATATTTAAGAGAAGCTAAACCAATAAATCTATTTCTTTTATCTGTACGAGCATCATCTCTCAAAGCAGACCAGAATGGGTTTCCGCCAGGAGCTCCAGTTTCATCTAGGAAATAGTTTACTTGTCTTTGTCCTGCAGCGTCAAAATATTCGAAATCTTTGTAATCGTTGTAAGCAATACTACGAGGCAATAAATAAGCAGATGTTCCAATAGACTCTTCACCCGTTCTCAATAAGTTATCGATATCTTGAACGATGTAGTTTGTTTTAGCATCTAAAGTTAATTTATCTGTAATCTTGCTTGTCAATCTTAAGTTAAGATTGTGTCTGTCCATTTGGTTTCCACCCACAATACCTTCAGCACGTGTGTTAGTATAAGAGAAATAACCTTGTGCTTTTTCGTTACCAGCTGTAACTGTCAAAGTGTTTGCTAAGTTATATCCTGTTTTGTAGAAATCAATAACGTTGTTTTTCTGTGGAGAATAGCTTTGTGTAGCTGGTCCAGCATAATTTGGATTACGAACCAACTGCCATGCAGATACCTGACGTCCGTCTAAAGGTGCACCCCAGCTTGAGCTTGAGTTAGAAACATAATTTCCGTTTGTTCCTTGACCGTATTCGTTTTGCAAGTTCATCAAATTATAAGCAGAAGAAGCCATAAAGTTAGATGATAACGAAACCGAAGTTTTTCCAGCTTTACCCGATTTAGTTGTAATTACGATTACACCATTTGATGCTCTAGAACCATAAAGAGCAGCTGCAGATGGTCCTTTAAGAACAGTCATCGAAGCAATGTCTTCTGGGTTAATGTTAGAAATACCATCAGGTTGTGTAGTTCCTCCTGTATCAATATCAGGATTTGTATTTGTTGTTCCGTTAGAAATTGGCACACCATCTACTACGTAAAGAGGCTGGTTGTTTCCATTTAACGATCTGTTACCTCTTAAAGTAATTCTAGAAGAAGAACCAACACCATTTGAAGTAGTTGAGAAGTTAAGACCTGCAACTTTACCAGAAAGTGAGTTGGCAACGTTTAATGATCTTGCTTCAGATAACTCGTCTACAGAAACGTTTTGTGCAGAATACGTAATGGCTTTTTTCTCTCTTTTAATACCAAGAGCGGTAACCACTACTTCTCCTAACTGCTGCGTATCTGGGCCAAGAGTTACATTAATTGTAGATTGTGATCCCACAGCAACTTCTTTTGTAGCAGATCCTACATAAGTAAAAACTAAAACTGCTGATTGATTTGGAACACTAATACTGTACTTACCATCAAAATCTGTTGAAGCACTTGTTTTAGTTCCTTTAACAATAATATTTGCTCCAGGAATCGGAATCCCGCTTTGAGCATCTGTTATCGTTCCTTTTACTGTTGTCTGCGCTTCTAGGGCTTGAAACCCAAAAAGGCATATGACAAACAGTAATTTTAGTACGTTTTTAATCATATTAGTTGTTTTTTTAGAGTTAATAACATGTTAAACTTAAGAATACATTCTGTTAACAAAATATAATTTCGACAAATGACAATTTTGAAAAGGTGTTGGTAAATCTTAAGCGTTTTATTGAAAGAAAACGTTTTCATTTGTAATCTTACTCTGCCTTAAATTAAAAGGCCAAATTCTATTATTGAATAGAATTTGGTCTTTTATAATTGTATTCATTTTTTTAAAGTAAAAACGCCGAAAAATCTTCGGCGTTTTTTAGTTTTTAGTTCAAAACCTTGAATTTAGTTTTAAGTAAATCGGTCGAATTTCCACCAACCATCACTTCAAAATCTCCAGGCTCTACAACGCGCTTCATTTCTCTGTTCCAAAGAGATAGCTCATCTGGTGTAAGTGTAAACTCAACAGTTGTAGTTTCACCTTTTTTGATATTTAATCTTTTGAATCCTTTTAATGTTTTTTCAGGAGTTGTTACTGAACTGTAAACATCATTAATGTACAACTGAACTACTTCGTCTCCGTCTCTGTCTCCGACGTTTTTAACATCAACAGAAACTTTTACTTCTCCGTTTGGTTTAATTTCAGTAGTATTTAGTTTTAAATTAGAATATTCAAACTTCGTATAACTCAATCCGTAACCGAATGAATATAACGGATGCTCGCTTTCTGCTACATATTTATGAATCGCAGATGGTTTTTGGTTATAATATATCGGTAACTGCCCAACCGATTTCGGAACTGTAATTGGCAATCTTCCACCTGGATTATAATCTCCAAATAAAACATCAGCAACCGCTCTACCTCCTAATTCACCTGGAAACCATCCTTCTAAAACTGCTGGAATATTTTCAGCAATCCAATTTGTAGAAAGCGGACGACCGTTTAACAACACACAAACTACTGGAGTTCCCGTTTTTTGAATCTCTTCAATCAATTGCTGTTGGATTCCAAATAAGTCTAAAGAAGCAACATCTCTGTTTTCTTCTACCAATTCGTTAGATTCTCCTAAAACCACAATCGCAACATCTGCTTTTTTAGCCGCTTCGATTGCTGGCTGTAAGTTTACTTTTTCTAAATTCCAACGGAAATGAGCTCTGGCTCCCCAGCCTCCTTCCCACATTTCAATGCGGACTTTGTACTTTTTACCTTTTTCGATATTTTTTGGAGTTGTAACCATACTTGTCGCTCCCTTTGTCCAATTGTCAATTACCAATTGATCATCAATGTACATTCTAATTCCATCATCAGAACTTAAACCTAACCAGCCGTCAAGAGCTTGATCAGATTTTAAGAATCCTGTCCATCTGATAGAAAAATCATCCACATTCACACCATCACCAGGTGCCCAAGGCCAGTCAAATTCTAACTGACTGTCGATACGAGTCAATGCAGGATTTCCTTCTAGATTTCTGTTGTTGAAATATTCTCCTTTTAATCCGTTTTGAGATTCGTCTGGAGTAAATAAATATTTAGATGGAATAATCTGTCCTTTTACAATCAACGGAACTCCTTCTTCATAAACTACATTTGCCGTTTTTCCAACCAATTCCTTAACTCCTTCGAAAACCGTCATTCCAACACTGTTTTTTGGAGCATAACCTCCCAATCTTGAAGCATTTGCATTTGGTCCGATAACCGCAATATTTTTTAAGTTTTTGCTTAAAGGCAAAATATTGTTCTCATTTTTCAATAAAACCATCGATTTTTGAGCTGCTTCTAAAGCAACTGCTTGATTTTCTGGAGTATGAAAACGCTCTTTAATCAAGTTTTTATCTGTGTACGGATTTTCAAATAATCCTAATAAAAATTTCAAACGTAAAACTGCTCCCGCTGCACGGTCAATGTTTTCCATTGTCAATTTTTTTTCATTAACTAATTCAATGACTGTATTTTGCCAGAATTCGTTCGAAAAATCATAAAACTGCATATCAACACCAGCCGAAACCGCTTCTCTAATAGCATCTTTTGGAGAATCAGCCACTTTGTGAGTGGTCTGAATGTATTTAATAGCTCCTAAATCTGAAACTACAAGGCCTTTAAAACCCCATTCTTTTCTCAAAACATCCGTCAATAACCAATGATTGGCCGCACAAGGAATTCCGTCTAACTCAGAATAAGCACACATTGTTCCTAACGCACCACCTTTTCTAAATGCCTTTTCGAAAGATGGCAAATGATCTTCTCTTGCAGAACGTTCTCCAACCAAAATCGGCGAAGAATTTCCTCCCGCCTGTGGAATACCGTGAACGGCAAAATGTTTAGGCTCAGCAATAATAGAACGATCCGATTTTAAATCATCTCCCTGCATTCCTTTAATAAAAGCCAAACCAATTTCGCTGTTTAAGAAAGCATCTTCACCAAAAGTTTCAGCAACACGTCCCCATCTTGGTTCGCGTCCTAAATCTAAGTTGGGTCCAAAACCGAAATGAACTCCATGAGCTCTGGCTTCCATACCAATTACTTTTCCGACTTTGTCCATCGTAGCGATATCCCAAGTTGCTCCAAGACCAATGTTCATTGGGAAAGCGGTACTTCCTTCGTCTAAATAACCATGAAGCATTTCACACATAATCAAAGCTGGAATTCCCCAACGGTTTCCTTTAATTACATTGGTCTGTAAATCATTGATCATTTTTGCCGAACGCGGATACAAATCATGAATCGCTCCAATTCCTAATTTTCCGATTTTTTCTGCTGATTTAGATTTAGCAAAATCTTCTTTCTCTTTAAAAAAATCTCCTCTATACATATCCATCTGACGCACTTTTTCTTCAAGTGTCATACGGCTTAGCAAATCTTGAACTCTTTCTTCTACTGGTAATTTTGCATCCTGATATGGATACTTTTTCTGGGCGTGGATCTGGTTTAAAAAACCAACAGCCATTACAAAAATAATGGCCGTTTTTCTCATTCTTAATTGTAACATAGTTGTGTTGTGTGTTTAGTTTTGAATCACTTTAAGCTTTGTGCCATTCACAAAATCATCATGTGAAATAAAGAAAGTATTAAGTGATTTTCCGTTTAGCTCAATCGAATTGATTTTTCCGCCATTATTTTCTTGTCTTTCAATTACGACGCTTTCCTTTTTATAATATCTTGGATCTAATTTGATCGTCACTCTATGAAACATTGGCGTTGTAATGGTGTAAATTGGATCTCCTGGCGATATTGGATAAATTCCCATCATCGAATACACTAACCAAGCCGACATAGTTCCTGTATCATCATTTCCTGGCAATCCTTTTGGTTCATTTTTGAAATATTCGCGAACCAATTTCTTTACCATATCCTGAGATTTATATTCTTCGCCTTTCACATAATTGAATAAATACGGATTGGCAATGTCTGGCTCGTTTGCCATATCAAATTGTTTAATATCAAAGATTTTCTGTAATTGTGCCGAAAAAGCTTGATCACCGCCCATTAATTTCTTTAATCCGATAATATCGTGAGGAACCATAAAAGCATACTGCCAAGCATTTCCTTCGATAAAACCAACATTTTCTTCAAAATTAGCTCCAGAAGCAGGATCAAAAGGTTCGTACCATTTTCCATCAGGAGTTCTTGGACGAAGCAGATTTAAGTTTTTATCAAATAATTTTCTGTAGGATAATGAACGTTCTTTAAAACGTTTTACATTGTCTTTGTCACCGAATTCGTTGGCCATAAGCGAAATAGAATAATCTGAAATATTGTATTCCTGAGTTGTAGAAACTGGGCCTTTATTGTCGGTTGTTAAATATCCTTTTTTGATATAATCTTTCAATCCAGGACGAAGCGGATTATTTTCAATATTATCTGCGCCTTTCAACATTGCATAATAGGCTTTATTAACATCATAATCACGAACTCCCCTCATGTAACTATCTGTAATTACAATACTTGCCGGGTCCCCAACCATGGTAAAAGTTTCAGTCGAATTCAGTTCCCATTTGGGTAACCAGCCGTTTTCATCAAACATAGTCAACATACTTTTTACCATATCAGATTGCTGTTTTGGATAAACCAAAGACATCAATGGATGTACATTTCGGTACGTATCCCACAAAGAAAATACGGTATAACGGGTGTCATCGGTTTTAGCAATTTTACTTCTTTTGATTACAGGATATTGTCCGTTAATATCATTTAAAGTATTTGGGTGAATTAAAGTGTGATACAAAGCTGTGTAGAAAATCGTATTGTCTTCTTTTGTACCGCCTTCAACCAAAATTTTAGACAATTCTTCGTTCCATTCGTGGTAGGTTTCTTTGTAAATTGCATCAAAAGATCTGTTACCAACCTCTTTTGCTAAGTTTTCACGAGCATTTTCGATACTTACGTACGAAATTCCAATCTTCACTTCAACCGTTTCTTGTTTGTCGAATTTATAGGTGAAATAACTTCCAATACTATCACCTACTACGGTTTTAATGGTATTTTCCATTATTCTCGCTTTTCCGTTGTAACCCATCCATTGTGCTTCAACGCCGTTGTATTTTGCAGTTTTTTTCCAAACTCCAAATTTATGGGCAGGTTTAGAAAACTGAGCCACAAAATAAACCGGATAAGCATCTTCTGGACTGTTATAACAAAACGAACCAACAGATCGCATTCCTTCAATTTCTGTAGAAGAAACCACTTTTATCATTGCTCCTTCTTCATTGGTTAATCCCAATCCAAGATTTAATAAAATATTAGATTGCCCTTTCGGGAAAGTGAATCTGCTCACGCCCACTCGCTTTGAAGTGGTAAATTCTCCTTTAACTTTGTATTTGTCGATGTTTACGCTGTAATAAGCAGCTTTGGCAACTTCATTAGAATACGTTGAACCGTATTTTAAATGATCGATTTCTACATTTCCAGTTGTTGGCATCAATAAAATAACACCCAAATCTGGACAGCCGACACCACTTAAATTCACCTGACTAAATCCTGTCAAAAAAGTATTTTCATTCACATACGGATTCGAAAGCCATTGGCTGTCTTTTTCCATAGGCGTATTTTTTACTCCAGCCACATTAAACGGGCTAATACTCGCCATTCCGCGCGGAGCAATTGGTCCTGGAAAAGCCGCACCATAATTGGAAGTCCCAATAAACGGATTTACGAAATCGGCAGGTTCCTGCGCAAAAATCGTAATGCTAAAAAACAGCATGCAAAAAATACATGCTGTTTGAAATTTGTTTGTATTTAAAACCATAGGTTTCATTTTTATCTGTTGATCGCTTCAATTTTTAAGGTCCACGCTTCTTTTGCAGGAAGATTATTTCTTAAGCTTTCTGGAATACTTACTTTAAATCCGTTTCCTTCTTTTGTCCATTTCAAAGATGTTTTAGAACCTAACATCGTAATCTTAGTTCCTTTTTTAGGACTGATAGCTTTTACTGTAACTTCAGCAGGAATTTTGTCTTCTCCTTCTTTAGCCAAATAAAATGCAAATACATTTCCTGCTTTATTTTGTGTAAAACAAATGTTTTCTTCTTTGTAAGGCTCAATTGGTTTTGTGTTGTAAATCGCTGTGCTGTTTACTTTCATCCAATCTCCGTAAGCTTGCAATAAATCGTAAGCGCCTTTATCCCATTCTCCTTCTGGACTTGGAGCAACGTTTAATAATAAGTTTCCGCCTTTAGCTACAATATCAATTAACAAATGAATTCCTTGTCTTCCAGTCATGTAAGTTGCACCTGGAGAATAAGACCATCCGCCACCAGCTGGAATACAAGATTCCCAAGGATAAGGCAATGTTTTTTCAGGAACACGTCCTTCTGGTGTTAAGTAGTTTTGGTTTTTACCGTGAACTGCTCTATCTACCACAATTAATCCTGGCTGTTTCTGACGAGCTTTTACAACCAATTCATCCATTTTTGGATCTTGGTCAACAACTCTATGTTTAATGAAACCGTTTTTAGATTCGTTTTCAGTAAATTTCTCGTCGTAGTTTTCTTTAATGTTCACTTGATCTCTTTTTCTAACCCATCCTCCATCTAACCATAAGATATCTACTTTACCGTAGTTAGAAAGAATTTCTAAGATTTGATTGTGAGTGAAATCAACATATTTTTGCCATTTTTCTGGGTATAAAGACGGATCGTAATTTACGTTTCTGTCAAATGGAGGGAAATATGGATCCCAGTAATTTTCGTTATGCCAGTCTGGTTTTGAAAAATAAGCTCCAGTTGAAATACCTTCTCCTCTAAATGAGTTGAAAATTTCTTTTAAAACGTCTGCTTTAGGATTGGTATGAAAAGGAACATCTTTACTAGTAATCTTGTAATCAGAATATTTAGTATCATACATATTGAATCCGTCATGGTGTTTGGTGGTAAAAACCATGTATTTCATTCCTGCATATTTAGCCGCTTTTGCCCATTTTGCAGGGTCAAATTTTACAGGATTAAAAGTCTTTCTTAATCCTTCATAATCTTTTATATAATCATTATAATTAGACGGATTACTTCCTTTTTTACGTTCACACCATCCATAATCTTCTGGACAAATAGACCAAGATTCTACAATACCCCACTGGCTGTAAGTTCCCCAGTGCATTAGCAAACCAAATTTTTTGCCTTGCCATTCGTCTAAGTTCTTTAGAACTAACGGATCTGTTTCTGGTACGTATCTTTCATCTTCATAAATCGCCTGAGCGAATATCTGAGCTGAAAATAAAAGGGCGATTATGAATATTCCTTTTTTCATCTTTAATCTAATTTATAATTTATTATTCTTTGTTTTTAGTTTAGTTTGTCAAGTATAGGCTGATCTGTAAAAGTTAATTCTGTTTGAGCTTTTTCATTAAGTTGCTCTAATACAACAAATTTATTCTCGCCCGCTTTCAACCAACAGCCTGGCACATACAGTGTTTGTTGTGGTCCTACTTTCCAGTAGCGGCCAAGATTGTGACCGTTAACAAATACAATTCCTTTTCCCCAATTTGTCATATCAAGAAAAGTATCAGCTGGTTTGTTTATGTTTACAATAGATTCATATAAAATTGGACGTCCTGGCTTTATCGTTTCATTTTTAATAGCTGGCACTTCGCTCATTGGCATTTTATACATTTCCCATCCACCACTAATTTCATATTCGTTAATGAATACTGGAGAAATAATACCTTTAGTATTATGCACTATTTCGGCTCCGTAATTAATGCGTCCCATATTTTCAACCAGAATTTCTAAAATACCGTTAAACGGAATAGAAACTGTCAGTTCGTAATTTTTGAAAACTCTATTCAATTCACCCACCTTAACTCCATTTACATAAACTGTAGCAAAGTCTCTCAATCCCTCAATCTTTAATTTACCAGAAGAAATTGGCTGCGTAAATCTTTTTCTATACAAAACATATCCATTTCCCTGACCTAACTTTTCAAAAGTTAAAGGCTGGTCATTTACAACCGCTTTTTCTTTTTTGATCCAGCTTAAAACATCCATACTTGATTGGACAGGCTGATTTGGATATTTTGTAACCGGTATTTTCTCTGGAATCGGTGCTAATTTTGTTTTAGAATACTTTTGCATTACTTCACGAATGGCCATAAATTTTGGTGTTGCCCAACCTGCTTCGCTAATTGGGGCATCATAATCGTAGCTTGTAATATCAGGCTGAATATCACTTTCTTCATTATAATTTGCTCCAGAGGTAAATCCGAAATTAGTACCGCCGTGCACCATATAATAATTAAAAGAAACACCTGCATCAAGGTACTTTTTGGTCTGACTTGCAATCTCCTCAGATCCAACTTTAATAAATGGTTCTGCCCAATGATCCAACCATCCAGAATAAAACTCTGCGACCATGTAAGGCCCTTGCCCTTTATGATATTTATCAACCTGTTTCTTTAAATTTTCTATATTAGATTCGCCATTTGCAGTTGGCAATACGCCTTCAACCATGCCGCCTTCAAATAACCAAGAACCATCAGAAGTAAAAAAAGGCTCTGGAAAACCCGTTTCTTTAAGCATATTGTAAATTGCTGTTTTGTATGCTTTATGATCTTCAGCACTAATATCGGTTCTTTGCGAAACATAAGAACCAAATTCATTTTCAGCCTGAACCATAATGATTGGGCCTCCCTGATTAGCAAAATTTCCCTTTACGACTGCATATAAATGTTCTAGATACGTTTTACAAGCTTCTAAAAATGCTTTGTTATTGGTACGAATTACTAAATCTGGATTGTTTTGCAGCCACCAAGGATATCCTCCAAACTCCCATTCACCACATGCATAAGGGCCTGGTCTAAGAATCACATATAATCCTTCACTTTTAGCAATGCGTAAAAACTCTGCCAAATCTCTATTTCCCGTTTTAAAATCCCATACACCTGGTTCTATTTCGTGATAATTCCAAAACACATAAGTTGCCACGGTATTCAATCCCATTGCTTTAATCATTTGCAATCGATGTCTCCAATACTCTTTAGGAATACGCTCATAGTGCATTTCTCCTGAATGTATTTTTATAATTTTCCCATCTTTTTGAAATTCTCCATTAGATATAGAAAATCCTTTGGTTTGCGCCTTAGTAAAAAACGGCATCACGCAAATCAATAATACTCCGAGCTTAAATAATATCTTATTCATTTTTTAAAATGTTTAATTCACCAAAATCTCATCCACAAACAACCAAGAGCTTTCTCCTTTCGGACTTTTCTTTAAGTTGCCACCGATTACTTTTACAAAACGTGCATTTTGTTTTTGGAAATTGATTTTGAAATCTTTCAATTCAGGAACTGGATTTGCTGCATACGGACGCATTATTTTTCCAACTTGCGTATATTTAATTCCATCAGTAGAAATTAGCACTTTCACTTGAATTGGGAAATTAACTCCAGCACCTTGACTTTCTAAAGCTCCAACTGATACTTGCTCAATACTTTCTACTTTTTCAAGATCAATTACCAATTCCATATCATTAACCAGCCAAGCTTGCCATTGTCCGTCATGGAAATTTTTGCTTCCTCTGATTACATTAACCATTGTATTGGCATCTCCTTTATAATTGTCATTAAAAGGCGTTAAGTATTTCACTTTTTTCGCAAATCCTTTATGGAAAACAATCGTGTCTGTAAATGTTTTTCCAACTGGTTTTTCGTCTTGAAATAAAGAAGCTTTTAAAACTGTTGTTTCTTT